>NZ_JBGONQ010000022.1:0-88884 GCF_041439145.1 Vibrio sp. 1F255
CGAATCTCGAATCTCGAATCTCGAATCTCGAATCTCGAATCTCGAATCTCGAATCGCTTACATGCGCTCTAGAGTGTCGATACCTAAAAGCGACAGACCTTGCTTGATCGTCTTCGCTGTTAGTGCAGCAAGCTTCAGACGGCTCTGCTTAACAGCTTTGTCTTCAGCAACTAGGATAGGGCAAGCTTCGTAGAAGCTAGAGAATTGACCAGCTAGTTCGAATAGGTAGCTACACATGATGTGTGGTTGACCTTCACGAGCAACAGACTGTACTGCTTCTTCAAACTGTAGAAGTTTCGCGATAAGCGCTTTCTCTTTCTCTTCAGTGATTTTGATTTCACCTTCAAGCGAGTCCATAGAAATGCCAGCTTTAGCAAATACAGAAGCAACACGAGTGTATGCGTACTGCATGTATGGTGCTGTGTTGCCTTCGAATGCAAGCATGTTGTCCCAATCGAACACGTAGTCAGTAGTACGGTGCTTAGAAAGGTCTGCGTACTTAACCGCTGCCATAGCAACAGTGTTCGCGATCGCTTTCTTCTCGTCTTCTGCTAGTTCTGGGTTCTTAGATTCGATTAGCTGCGCTGCACGAACTTCGGCTTCATCAAGAAGATCAGCAAGACGAACAGTACCGCCTGCACGAGTCTTGAATGGTTTACCGTCTTTACCTAGCATCATGCCGAATGCGTGGTGCTCAAGAGAAACAGATTCTGGGATGTAACCTGCTTTACGAACGATAGTCCAAGCTTGCATTAGGTGCTGGTGTTGACGTGAGTCGATGAAGTAAAGAACGCGGTCTGCGCCTAGTTCTTCAAAACGGTATTTTGCACAAGCAATGTCGGTTGTTGTGTAAAGGAAGCCGCCGTCGCGTTTCTGGATGATAACGCCCATTGGGTCACCATCTTTGTTTTTGTATTCGTCTAGGAATACAACTTGTGCGCCGTCATCTTCTTTAGCAAGACCTTGCTCTTTCAGATCCGCAACAATAGTTGGAAGCATGTGGTTGTACATGCTTTCGCCCATTACGTCATCACGTGTTAGAGACACGTTTAGACGATCGTAGTTGCGTTGGTTTTGAATCATTGTTACGTCAACAAGCTTCTTCCACATCTCTGCGCAGAACTCGTCGCCGCTTTGCAGTTTAACAACGTAGCCACGTGCTTTAACTGCGAACTCTTCGTCTTCATCGTAGAGCTTTTTAGATTCACGGTAGAAGCCTTCAAGGTCAGCAAGTTCCATTGAAACTTCACCAGACTCAGCCTGAACGCGCTCAAGGTTTGCGATAAGCATACCGAATTGAGTACCCCAGTCACCGATGTGGTTAGCGCGGATAACGTTGTGGCCTAGAAATTCTAGAGTACGAACTACTGCATCACCGATGATAGTTGAACGTAGGTGACCAACGTGCATTTCTTTAGCAACGTTTGGCGCAGAGTAATCCGCAACAATAGTTTGCGTTTCAGCAACGGCAACACCAAGGCGAGAGTCAGCCAATGCTGCGTCTGCTTGTTTGGCTAGGAAAGCTTCATCTAGGAAGATGTTTAGGAAACCCGGACCTGCGATTTCAACTTTAGACGCGATACCGTCTAGGTTTAGAACGTCCAATACTTTTTGAGCAAATTCTCGTGGGTTAGTGCCTAGTCGTTTAGCAACGCCCATAACGCCGTTTGCTTGGTAGTCACCAAACTGTGGTTTTGCAGATTGACGAACAGCCGCAGGAGAGCCTGCAGGTGCGCCAGCGGCTTCTAGAGCCTGAGATACTTTGTCATTAATAAGTGCTTGGATATTCACACGCGTTTCCTTCAATTCAAGGATGATAAGAGTGGCCGTTAATTCTTGGTCATTAAATTGGTTAATTATGCTTCTAGTTAACGATTTAATGCCAAAATCAGCAGCAGACTCTGTTTAAGTTCACAGAAATGGCGGTAATCATACCAATTTTGTGCGGTTTCTTATAGGTCGAATTGATAGAAAATTAACATTTCCTGAGTGGTTTTTGACAATCGACTTTTAGCAAGACGCGTTTGCATGTTTAAGGAGCGAAAAGAACATAGTTATTGAGTGTTTTTTGTAAAAGCAACGCTTGTTGCAAAAGGCAAAACTGATAACATGCAGCCATTATTTGGAGAACACAGACAATGATGATGAGCCTGAAGCAAGCTGAACTAGAACCACAACAAATGATCGCCCGCCTTGATACTTTTATGGCAAAAATCGAGAGCCTAGGAAATACATTAGGTTTGGATTTAAGCTTTGCTCAAGCGGATCATATTGCGCTGCGAATCAATGACACTGAGCTAGCGAAATCTGCCCATCAAGCGTGGTCTGAGTACGGCTCTATGATTTCTGAGGCGATGATTAATGGTCGTCCAATTGTGGTGTTGGCTTTCGATGAACCCTTGCAAAGCCTTGGCTGGAAAATTGAATGTTTGGAGCTGCCATATCCAGCAGAAGGTAAGATTTACCCAAGCCAAGATTGGGAACATGTAGAGTTTGTGATTCCTTCTCATGCCCAAACAGCTGATGAGTATCTAGCGGATCTTAAAGAAACTTACCCGCAGTTCGCTGCTAACTTTGAAACGCTGGGTGAGCAAGGCGTTAAGATCAAACTCTCTAGCCCGAAAGGCGAGGGTGAACGCTTGAATAACCCAACAGTGGCTTTTAAACATCAAGGGATTTGCATCAAGCTGCATCCACACTCTTTGAAGAAGATTGTGGAATCAGAACAGGCTTAATTTGAATAGAGAGTTGCTAGGAAAGAGATTCCTGATCTCGCCTTGGCTCGTCGGAATGACGGGGTGTTCGATGAAATTTTCCAGAGTCTATCTTTGGATAGTGACAGACTGAGCGTTCGAGAGCGTATGTTAGAGCCTATAGCTCGAAGGTTCATCACCGAGTTCGTCATTCCCGATAGCGACGAAGGAGCGTAGTCGGGAATCTCTCAAAGCGAGTCTGATCATCAGATACAAAAAACGCGCGATGGGCTTTCCCTATTGCGCGTTTTTTATTGGGTTCTAACTGGAAGTCTTACCGGAAATCGAATATCCGATTTACAGAATTACAGTCTTGTTGCCGTAAACAAACACATGATCATTGATCACCTTGTTTAACGCCTTACTTAATACATTCTTCTCTACGTCACGACCGGCTTGTGCCATGTCTTTCGCGCTGAAGTTGTGATCCACAGGGATAACATCTTGCTTGATGATTGGACCTTCATCCAAATCATTCGTCACAAAGTGTGCCGTTGCGCCAATGATCTTCACGCCGCGCTCATACGCTTGTTGGTATGGCTTCGCGCCAATAAATGCTGGCAAGAAGCTGTGGTGGATATTGATGATCTTGTGGTGGTATTTTTCAACAAAACCTGGTGTCAGCACTCGCATGTACTTAGCCAAAACAAGGTAATCCGCCTCGTACTGGTCAATCACTTCTAGCATCTTCTTCTCATGTTCTTCACGGTTTAGCCCTTCGTGAGAAACATGGTGGTAAGGGATGTCAAAACGCTCGGTTAGGCTTTGTAGAATGTCGTAGTTACCGACAACGGCCGCAATTTCAACGTCTAAGCTGCCATCGAAGTTCTTCATTAGAATGTCGCCAAGGCAGTGTGCTTCCTTGGTCACGAGTATCACAACACGCTTGCGAGACGAATCAACAAGCTTACGTTTCGTATTTGGTGGCAGGGCTTGGTCTAAATCGGCAAGCAAGGTTTCGTCATTGAAATACCCTTCAAGCTCGGTGCGCATAAAGAAGTGGCCACTTGTGTTATCTACGAACTCATTGTTGTGCACAATATTGAGTTGGTGTTTGTAACAAATGTTGGTGATCTTCGAGATGAGGCCTGGGGCATCAGTACAATGTGTTAGTAAAGTTTTTCTTTCCATTTGCATCTTACTTCCATGAAATGTTGCACTTATTATATGAAATCGGGATTCTTCAAATTTAATGCAGGCCGTCGAACGGTGAACTGAGCCGCAATATCACCGTTATAATTAATCTATTATCAAGTTGGTTTCAACAAATTCTGCTGCTCATTTATCGCTTTGATAAATTGTTTGATATAGAAATATCAGTTTTTAGATAGAAAAACAGGCAGAAGCTTCATTTTTAAAAGTTTTGACCGTAGTACGCATTTGAACTTCAACCGAGGCATTTACGCCTTGGCCAAAAATAGAGGTGATACTTATGGATAAAGAGTTACTAGCCAAAAAACTGTACTGCAAGCGAGTGAATTCATTGGCGAGAGGTACCGAATTAGATGGTCATGTTCTAGATGAAATGTGGGAAAGTAAGACCTCACCAACCGATGCAGCGAAAGCCATACAGCCTGGTGATAACCATTTTGAAGGTGCTCCTTGGCTATCACGTTATCTCAGTCGAAAATAAAAACGATTCTCTAATTCCTACTTCTTCAATTCTTACCTTCAAGGTAACTTAAGCCACGTCAAGCCAAACCAAACACCTCCGGTGCGAAGTCATTCTTGATTCGCGCCGGCTCACTAAACCTGCCATAATTCTCCTTCTCTTTTTCTAAACTTCGTACTCTATGATATCTAAAACGTTTTCTGCTGATGGCGCTCTGGGCAAAGCTATCCCTGGGTTTCAACCAAGACAAGCTCAGTTAGACATGGCTGAAGCGGTTTCACAAGCTATTGAAAATCAAAGCCAGTTGGTTGTTGAGGCTGGAACAGGTACTGGTAAGACGTTTGCTTACCTAGTGCCTGCGCTGCTTAGTGGCAAGAAAACCATCATTAGTACGGGGTCTAAAAACCTTCAAGAACAGCTGTTTCACCGAGATTTACCCTTGATGGTCGATGCGCTTGGCTTTTATGGTCAAGTTGCGTTGCTCAAAGGACGTTCAAACTATTTGTGTTTGGACAGACTCAGCCGCCAAATGATCGAGAGTCATGGTGCTCATACCGATCCAACGCTGCTGGCTCAGTTAGTCAAAGTTCGTAGTTGGTCGTCATCCACTCAAACGGGTGATTTAGGCGATTGTGATGATATCGCTGAAGACAGCCCGGTTATTCCAACCATTACCTCGACCAATGATAATTGCTTGGGTAAAGAGTGCCCAAGCTATACCGATTGCTTTGTGCTTAAAGCGCGTAAAAAAGCGATGGATTCCGATGTGGTGGTCGTAAACCACCACCTTTTCCTAGCTGATTTGGCGATCAAAGAAACCGGATTTGGCGAATTGATACCTGAAGCTGACGTGTTTATTTTCGATGAAGCACATCAACTTCCTGACATCGCCAGCCAGTACTTCGGACAATCGGTTTCCAGTCGACAGATCCAAGAGTTAGCCAAAGACATTGAAATTGCTTACCGAACTGAAGCCAAAGACATGCGTCAGCTACAGAAAGTAGGGGATAGGCTCGTTCAATCGTCAGCCGATCTGCGTATTGTGCTTGGTGATACCGGCTTTCGTGGTAACTGGCGCGAAGCTTTGAAATCCGAGTCGATTGCACGCGAGTTAGTTCGTTTGCAAGATGCTCTGCAACTTGCTGTTGATGTATTGAAGTTAGCACTTGGGCGAAGCCAGCTGTTAGATACCGCTTTCGAACGCGCAAATATGATTAAGTCGCGTATCGAACGTGTGTGCGATGTGTCGATCACTGGCTATTCGTATTGGTATGACACTACACCGCGCCACTTTGCTCTGCATATCACACCGCTTTCTGTCGCCGATAAATTCCACGAACAGATTGAGCTGAAGCCGGGCGCATGGGTGTTTACCTCAGCAACCTTGGCGGTGTCGGATGATTTCGAACACTTTACTTCTCGATTAGGGTTAAAACCGTCGGCACAGTTTTCACTGCCGAGCCCGTTTGATTATCCGAATCAAGCGCGCTTGTGTGTGCCTCGTTATCTTCCAGAACCGAATAGCCCCGGTCTCGCGGATAAGCTAGTAAGAATGCTGACTCCTGTGATTGAGCAAAACCAAGGCCGCTGTTTCTTCTTGTGTACTTCACACAGCATGATGAAAGAGTTGGGGGAGCGATTCCGTGAAACCCTCTCGGTTCCCGTTCTATTGCAAGGTGAGACAAGTAAGCAAAAAACCTTAGCCGAATTCATGGAATTAGGTAACGCATTGCTGGTGGCTACAGGTGCTTTCTGGGAGGGGATAGATGTTAGGGGCGACGCATTAAGCTGTGTTATCATCGATAAATTGCCCTTTACAGCCCCTGATGACCCTTTACTTAAGGCTCGAATCGAGGACTGTAAGCTAAAAGGGGGTGATCCTTTTGCACAAGTACAGTTGCCAGACGCTGTGATTACCTTGAAACAAGGTGTCGGCCGATTGATACGTGACAAGCGCGATAATGGTGCTTTGATTATTTGCGATAACCGATTGGTGACTCGCGATTACGGTGGCATATTTTTGGCGAGTTTACCGCCTATCCCTCGTACACGTGACTTAGGGGTCATTAAAGAATTCTTAGCTAAAGACCATTCAACCGCTGCTGAGTAATTGGCATTGTTGAGTTTAGCCATTATTTTTAGATTAGATAACGAATATTTGAGACACAAATGAGCGCGAAAATTCTTGCAGTAGATACCGCAACTGAAAACTGTTCAGTTGCATTAGTAATTGGTGACCAGGTGTTCGCACGTAGCGAAGAGGCTCCTCGAGACCATACGAAGAAAATTCTACCTATGGTGGATGAAGTACTGAAAGAAGCGAATGTCGCTTTAACCGATATCGATGCTATCGCGTTTGGCCAAGGCCCAGGCAGTTTCACGGGTGTGCGTATTGGTATTGGTATTGCTCAGGGCTTGGCTTTTGGTGCGAATTTACCAATGATTGGTGTCTCTACACTGGCAGCGATGGCGCAAGGCAGCTACCGTAAATTTGGTGAAACTCATGTAGCAACAGCGATTGATGCGCGTATGAGCGAAGTGTACTGGGCTCGTTACAGCCGCGAACAAGATGGTCGTTGGACTGCGGTTGATGCCGAATGTGTAACGCCACCAAGTGAACTGGTTGCGCAGTTAGAAGCAGATTCTGAAATATGGGCGAAAGTCGGTACCGGCTGGGAAGCTTATGCCGAGCATATGGATACACTTGCGATCAACACCAAAGCGTGTGAAGTGCTATTCCCAGAAGCTCAAGATATGGCGTTCCTTGCTCAATTTGCTTACGCAGAAGGTAAAGCGGTTGCAGCAGAAGAATCTGAGCCAGTTTATCTTCGTGACAAAGTGACTTGGAAGAAACTGCCAGGTCGCGAATAATTTTTACAAGGTTCTGATGCAAATTAGGTCTAAATGCGTATTATTTAGATTTGAGAGGGCAGATATTTAGTCATGGTATCAATTAACAACTTACCTCCTTCTTCGATAGGCAGCACGTCTAGGCCGAATCGAATTAAAAAGAAGGAGCAGGCAAAAAAATCTGATGCTAGCACTGCGGTTGGGCAACCGACTAAGGTCGCTAATGCTGTTTCTCACTCTATTCGTCAAGTTAAAGAGTCTGAACTACACAAGGCTCAAATCCAGTATGATCTTCCAGAAGGCCGAGGACGTAAGGCTATGGAAGAGTATATGGATGTAATGAATCAGGCGAAGAAAGAAGAACTTGCAAAGCTTATCGGTGTCGATATCTACATCTAGAGCTTCTTATTAATGCCTGTTTAAGGACCAGAACCATGTCAAATTATCTCTCTAAATTACGCTTAATAGCCCTTTCTCTTGGTGTCTTGGTACTTGCCGGGTGTTCATCACTTCCTAGCGAACTTGAAGCAAAATCAGAGCCTGTAATTAGTGATTACCAACAGTGGGTCGACCAACTACCGGAGGCGAAAAGTGTTCGATTGGGTGGCGTTATCTCTAAAGTAACCAACTTGAAAGATAAGACTCGAATCGAAGTTGCTAATATGCCGATTTCGAGTAGCGGTAAGCCAGACCTAGACGCAGAGCCAAGCGGACGTTTTGTTGGTTATATTGAAGGGTATGTTGAGCCTCTAAGTTTTGCAGAAGGCCGTCTGATTACACTGGTTGGTCAGTCAAGCGGAAGTGAAGATGGAAAAATAGGGGAATACCCTTACATCTTCCCTGTGATGAAAGTGGACAACCAACGACTGTGGAACATCACTGAGCGTGTTGTTGTTAACGATTTTGCACCAACCTACTACTCGTGCAGAAGTTTACATTGTCGCAGTTTTCAAACGATGCCAAGACAAGGTCGAGTGATACAGGACGTAGAGTAATTAACTTTTTAGACGTTGATTGCGCAAACAGATGGAACTAAGTGTTTGATGATTGAAAAGTCATACTCCCTTGCGAGCGGGACGCTTGCAACACAACAGATTGGCAACCCACAAACGACCGCAACGACGGTCGTTTTTATTCATGGGTGGTTGGATAATTCGTCCAGCTTTAATCCGGTTATGCAGCAAGTCGCCAAGTTTGCGCCCAATGCTCACCTTGTTGCTATCGATCTCTTCGGACACGGCTTCTCGTCGCACAAATCGGGAAGTTACTACCCATTTCATGATTATATTGATGACTTGCATCAGTTGGTGACTAAATTATCGCCAAACAGACTGGTACTGGTAGGACATTCACTTGGTGCATTGATCGCAAGTTGCTATAGTGCCGCCTTTCCTGAAAAGGTGTCAGGATTAATTCAAATTGAAGGTCGCGGACCTCTTTCTGAAGCTCCCCACGAAACAGTCTCTCGCTTGAGAGATGGGGTACTCAGTCGTCTTCGACAGCGAAGAAAGCCTTCACGTCCTCTGGCAAGCCTTGAGGATGCTATTAAGCTGAGAGCTCACGCCAACCAAATTAATGCTGAATTAATCGCTCCTATTGTTGAGCGAGGTATTGTCGAGTTCGAGAACTCTTGGCAGTGGCGATGTGACCCTAATCTAAAATGTGACTCGTTATATCGAATGTCACAGGCGCACGCTGAAGCGATTATGGCGGCTATTGAATGCCCTCAATTAATAATCCTAGGGAATGATGGATTCCGACATTTGCAGCATAATCGCTACAAATCAGTGCATAGTCCTCTAAATATAGAGACTGTTCCTGGTGGACATCATTGTCATTTAGAGAGCCCAGAGCTAGTTTCAGAGCTAATTCTTGGTGTAGTTAACAAAATTTAAACAAGTGTTTGAGCCTTTTAGTGCTCATGCACTAAAGCTGTGCTGTAATACCGCAATGATAAAAAGCGGCGAAGCAGTCGTCAGCTGATAAACGAGGAGTAACATCGTGGATAAACCTTGGCTTTCACGTTATCCAAGTGACGTACCAGAAACGATCAACCCAGATCAGTACCCATCTCTTGTAGAAATGTTTGAACAGTCGGTACAGAAGTACGCGGACCAACCTGCATTCGAGAACATGGGCTCGATTATGACATTCCGTAAGCTTGAAGAGCGCAGCCGTGCTTTTGCCGCTTACCTGCAGAATGACTTGAAACTGAAGAAGGGCGATCGCGTCGCGCTAATGATGCCAAACCTACTGCAATACCCAATTGCACTGTTTGGTGTATTGCGTGCAGGTATGATTGCAGTGAACGTCAACCCACTGTACACACCTCGTGAGCTTGAACATCAACTGAACGATTCTGGTGCAAAGGCGATTGTTATCGTATCTAACTTTGCGAGCACGCTAGAGAAAGTCGTTGATAACACGCCGGTTAAACACGTTGTTCTAACTAGCCTAGGGCAAATGCTGCCACGCGCGAAAGGGACAATTGTCGACTTTGTAGTGAAATACGTAAAAGGCATGGTGCCTAAGTATGATCTGCCGGGTGCTATCTCATTCAGAAAAGCGCTGCACAAAGGTCGTCGTCTTCAATATGTGAAACCGTTCATGGCGGGTGATGACATCGCGTTCCTACAGTACACTGGTGGTACAACAGGTGTAGCGAAGGGCGCAATCCTAACGCACCGCAATATGATTGCGAACGTACTTCAAGCGAAAGGGGCTTACGGTCCTGTTCTGCAAGAAGGCCGCGAGTTGGTTGTAACGGCATTACCGCTTTACCACGTATTTGCACTGACGGTGAACTGCTTACTGTTTGTTGAGATGGGTGGTCGTAACCTTCTAATTACTAATCCTCGTGACATTCCTGGCTTTATTAAAGAGCTGCAAAAGGTTCCGTTTACCGCAATTACCGGCGTAAACACCTTGTTTAATGCGCTAGTTAATAACGAAGATTTCCACGAGTTGGATTTCAGTAACCTACGCCTATCTGTTGGCGGCGGCATGGCGGTTCAACGCGCTGTTGCTGAGCAATGGAAGAAAGCGACAGGCATTCACCTATTGGAAGGCTATGGCTTAACTGAGTGTTCACCACTGGTAACGGGTAACCCATACGACCTGAAAGACTACACAGGTGCTATCGGCCTACCAGTACCATCGACAGAAGTTCGTATTGTTGATGATGAAGGTAAGGTTATTGCTAATGACCAAGTAGGCGAGCTACAAGTTCGTGGCCCTCAAGTGATGCAAGGTTACTGGCAGCGCCCTGAAGCGACCAAAGAAGTGATCGATCAAGACGGTTGGTTATCGACAGGTGACATCGTTAAGTTTGATGACGAAGGCTTGTTGTACATCGTTGACCGTAAGAAGGACATGATTCTTGTATCAGGCTTCAACGTCTACCCGAACGAGATTGAAGACGTTGTGGCTCTGCATGGTAAAGTGCTTGAAGTAGCAGCTATCGGTCAACCTCATGAAGTGTCTGGTGAATTGGTTAAGATCTACGTTGTGAAGCGTGACCCTAGCCTGACCAAAGAAGACATTATCGCGCACTGTCGTGAGCACTTAACGGGTTACAAAATCCCTAAATTAGTCGAGTTCAGAGATGATCTTCCAAAGACTAACGTAGGTAAGATCTTACGCCGCGTACTGCGTGAAGAAAACGATGCAGAACTTGCGAAACGCGCTAGCGAATAATTAGCCCGTTTGCGCGAAAGTACTGCACCAAAACCATTGAGGCGCTTAATCTAAGCGAGCGCTGAAAAATGGTGTTAGAATGCCGACAGTTAATGTCGGCATTTTTGTATCCGGCGATCAAAGTAAAATCAGTGAGAGTTTTGTGGATTATCAAATCATTACCCAAGTTAAAGACCTTGAGCGAGTTTGCCAACAAGCACGTGAAGCCGATGTTGTTATGCTTGATACAGAGTTCGTTCGTACAAGAACCTATTACCCTCAATTAGGCTTAATTCAGTTATTTGATGGTGAAACGCTGTCACTGATTGATCCTATTGCTCTTGATGAAATGACCCCGTTTGTTGGGCTGTTGAAAGACACGTCAGTACTGAAAGTGTTACATGCGTGTGGCGAAGATCTAGAAGTATTCCAGAACGCATTTGGCTGTACGCCAACACCAATGGTTGATACGCAGATCATGGCAGCCTTCTTAGGTCATGGTCTTTCAACTGGCTTTGCGGCTCTAGTTTCTGAGTTTGTAGGTGTTGACCTAGATAAGAGTGAATCTCGTACTGACTGGCTAGCGCGTCCGCTTTCTCAAAAACAATTGGACTACGCAGCAGCAGACGTGCATTACCTAATGCCAATGTACAACAAGCTTCTAGAAAAAGTGATGGAAGCTGGCTGGTGGGAAGCGGCTCAGCAAGAGTCTGATTTACAAGTTGCCAAGCGCATTCGTAAAGTAAACCCAGATACAGCCTACCTTGATATTAAAGGGGCGTGGCAGCTTAAACCTAAGCAATTAGCGATCTTACGACCTCTAGCAACTTGGCGTCTAAAAGAAGCAATCAAGCGCGATTTAGCGCTGAACTTTGTCTTCAAAGAACAAGACCTATGGGCTGTGGCGCGTTTTGCGATGAAAGATCCCAAGCACATGGAGCAAGAGGGTTTTGATTACCGCTCTGTGCGTCGCCATGGTGCGAAGATCAGCTCAATCGTAAAGTTAGCGGAACATACACCAGAAGAAGAGTACCCAGCACCAGTAGAACGTCTAATGGACTTCCCTGGCTACAAGCAACTCTTCAAAGTGCTGAAAGATGAAGTGAAAACAGCATCACAACACAGTGGTTTGGCGACGGAATTCTTGGCATCGAAGAAGCAACTTAACCAAATGTTAAGCTGGGTGTGGAAGCACGATCGTAACCCAGAAAAGCTGCCTGATGTTATGCAAGGCTGGCGTTTAGATGTGGTTGGCGAAAAGCTGAGTAAAGCGATCAAATAACCGCTTGCTGCTTTAAAGCCTAACTTAGTTACAGTTATAAACTGCACATACAAAAAAGAGAGCCTAGGCTCTCTTTTTTATTCAATCAATACAAGCAAGTGTATTACCTGCCAATCTTGTTCAGAAAGATTATCGATCTTCTTCTGGAAGCTTAACATTCAACTCTAACACTGAGATGTCGTCATCTTTGTGTTCAAAAGTCAGATCAACCATTGATGGATCGACCTCAACGTACTTGGCAATACACTTCAAGATGTCTTCTTTTAGTTGCGGCAGGTAAGACGGCGCTGGGTCGTCATGGCTGCGTCGTTCGGCAACAATGATCTGCAAACGTTCTTTGGCTAGGTTTGCGGTTGTCTTTTTCTGTGGTCTAAAAAACTCTAATAATGACATTGTGCATTAGCCCCCGAACAGTCGTTTGAAGATGCCTTTCTTCTGTTCCGTTAAGAAGCGGAAGTCAACTTGGCTACCCAGTAGTCGCTCTACAGTATCATTGTAAGCCATACCTGCGTCGGTTGCTTCGTCAAAGATAACTGGAACACCCTTGTTCGATGCGTTCAG
The DNA here is from genome assembly GCF_041439145.1 of Vibrio sp. 1F255. Taxonomy (NCBI): domain Bacteria; kingdom Pseudomonadati; phylum Pseudomonadota; class Gammaproteobacteria; order Vibrionales; family Vibrionaceae; genus Vibrio; species Vibrio sp. 1F255. Next base: position 12,734 of record NZ_JBGONQ010000022.1, read on the forward strand.
TACCGCTTGGCTCTCTGGAATTACACCCAGTAGAGAGATGTGCAGGATTTCTTCAACGTCTTCAACACTGAGCATCTCACCTTGAGTTACACGTGCTGGGTTGTAGCGAGTCAATAGAAGGTGTGTTTTCACTGGCTCTAAGCCGTCTTCAGAACGACGAGATTTAGAGTCAAGAATACCTAGAATACGGTCTGAATCGCGTACTGAAGAGACTTCTGGGTTGGTGGTTACAATCGCTTCATCAGCGAAGTACAACGCCATAAGAGCGCCTTGTTCGATACCCGCAGGAGAATCACAGATGATGAAATCAAAGCCCATTTCATCCAGTTCATCAAATACACGACGAACACCATCTTTTGTTAGTGCGTCTTTATCACGAGTTTGAGAAGCAGGAAGAATGAACAGGTTCTCTGTGCGCTTGTCTTTGATCATCGCTTGGTTCAGCGTCGCTTCACCATTGATAACATTAACGAAGTCGTACACAACACGACGCTCACAACCCATGATTAAATCTAGGTTACGCAGACCGATATCAAAGTCGATAACTGCGGTTTTCTTTCCTTTTAAAGCCAGACCCGAGGCAATAGCTGCACTGGAGGTCGTTTTGCCTACCCCGCCTTTACCTGACGTTACAACGATAATGCGTGCCATTCTGTTTTCCTTTTATTTCTCTTATATTGCGAGGACATCAACGTGTAATACATCGTTTGCCATACTGAACATGGTTTTCTTCTGCCAGTACTCGCTTTCAATTTGATCGCTGAGCCAGTAATTTCCTGCAATGGAAACCAGCTCGGCTTGTAAATCATTACAAATTATTTTTGCTTCAGTTTGACCACTTGCACCTGCAATCGCACGGCCGCGTAAAGTGCCATGAATATGGATGCTGCCATCGGCAATCACTTCCGCGCCTGCACTCACATGGCTGAGTATCAATAGATCGCCATCTTTCGCATAAACCTGCTGACCAGAACGAATAGGGGTTCTAATCACTTTGATTGGTGCCATTTTCGCTGGAGCTTGAGATGGCGACTTGCTTGCCGTCATCACTGCAAAACCGGCTTCTTTAGCGAGGTTTTGCATTCGCTTATCAGAACAGCCTGCCACACCAACCGGGATCATGCCCGCTTGAGATATACCATTTTTAAGTTGCACAAAATCGATATCGCCCGCGACTTTACTGATGTTGATAACAACAGGTGCGGCAGCGAAAAACGTAGGTGCTTGGTCTACTTTCTCTTGAAGAAAAGAGACTGCATTTTCGACTTGATCATCGGATAAGTGCAAAACAGATAGCGTAAAGCTGCTACCTTTTAGATCTGGGTTACTAGACATCGAAAAACTACAGGACCTCAATAGCGGATTGGTACAATTTCTTTATCAATAAAATAAAGGGCATTGCCTGAAACTAGGTTTATCATGTTATATTCCCAAACCAAGCACAGCAAGTAATCTTGTTGTCAAATGGACGTTTTGTTCCCAATATTTCCCTAACATAAACTATTGATCTCGCAAGTGAGAGTTTTGTAGTCATAATCAATTAAAAGGTTTGTCATGCTGTGTTCTATATATAAAAGCTCAAAGAAAGAAGGAACATACCTTTATATCCCTAAGAAGGATGATTTTTCACAAGTTCCTGACGCATTGATGCAAATGTTTGGTAAACCTAGTTTTGTAATGGTAATTAAAATGGATGGCCGTAAACTGGCTCAAGTAAACATCGAAAAAGTGAAAGAATCACTGAATACCGATGGTTTCTTTTTACAGGTTCCGCCACCACCAGTTAACGAACTTGAGCTTCATAAAGAGCGTAAAGCTCAACAGAAATCTCAAGACGAAGAGTGATAGCCACCTCAATTCAAGGAGGAGTGATCGTTGAGTAAATTTTCGAAAACCATATTGGCTGTGTCGGCATTACTATTGGGTAATAGCCTGACCATAAGTTCAGTACAAGCTGAAGAACTGAGCTTCGAGCAATATGTAGAAAAACTAAAACAACAAGGCCGTGAAGAAGGCATCTCTGAAGCGATCATTGATGAAGCCTTTGATGGTGTAACGTTTAAGCCAAGAGCGGTAAAAGCCGACAAAAACCAACCTGAGAAAAAACTGACTCTGGATGAATACATTCCACGAGCGGTTCCAGATTGGAAAGTGAAGCAAGCAAGGTCACTCTACAAGGAGCATTACACCGCGTTAAAGCGTATTGGTGATGAATATGGTGTTCAACCAAGATTCATTGTCGCGCTATGGGGCGTTGAGAGTAATTTTGGTAAGTTCACGGGCAATTACAGCGTTATCGACGCCCTAACGACCATGGCTTATGAAGGACGCCGAGAAGCTTTCTTCCGTAGCGAAGCGATGGCGGCATTGAAGATTCTTGATCAAGGCCATATTGCACCAAAAGAGATGAAAGGCTCTTGGGCTGGTGCGATGGGTCAACCTCAGTTTATGCCAAGCTCATTCTTAGCTTACGCCGCTGATGGCAGTGGTGATGGCAAGAAAGACATTTGGGGCACTGAAGAAGACGTATTTGCTTCGGCGGCCAATTATCTCAGCCAATCAGGGTGGGATGACAAATATACTTGGGGTCGTCAGGTTCATGTTCCGTCAACTGTGTCGATCGATTTACAAGGTCGAGACGAAGACAAAGCGAAATACTTAAAAGAGTGGTCTGAACTCGGTATTAAACGCTATGACGATCGCCCACTGCCAACACTTGATGAAGACATTAAAGCTTGGTTAATCATGCCGGATGATGAAACCGGACGTTCGTACCTCATTTATAACAACTACAATGTGTTAATGAAGTGGAATCGTTCTTACTACTTTGCTTTGGCAGTAAGCCACCTAGCCGACAGAATTAAGTTTGATTAACAGACCTAAGTCGCTTTGAATAGCATTTGGCCTATCATAGGCAGAACGAACTAAAGGACTCTTCGGAGTCCTTTTTGATTTTATATTTCAGAGATTTAATAAGGTGATCTTGTGCTAACAGATAGAGCTGCACAGATGGTGATATTCCATGCGCTGATCAAGCACGAAGGCTTTACCAGTGCTGCAAAAAGCTTGAACGTTTCGGTGTCTCATATCAGTAAGCAAGTCGCTTTGCTTGAAGACTCAATCGGCATCAAGTTGGTACAACGAACCACACGAAGCCTCACGCTGACTGAAGCGGGAGACGTATTCTATCAACATTGTGAGCAGCTGTTTAACACGGTGAAAGCAGCTCAGATGGATATGGATAGCCAGCGCGATGATATCTCTGGAATACTACGCGTCGGTTTGTCGCAGTCATTTGGCACACTCCATATCATTCCGGCGATTGATCAACTCAGACAGCTTTATCCTCAGTTGAGAATCGAGGTCCACTTGTTCGACTATAAGGTGGACATGATTGAAGAGCGCTTGGATCTCTGGATCACCAACAATGAAGATTTGCCTGAAGGTTACATTGCGCAGCGATTAGCCGACAGTCAGTTTGTGGTGGCTGCGTCACCGGATTATCTGATTAAGGCTGGGACGCCACATGTACCTTCCGATTTGATTGACCATAACTGTCTTATCTATCGCAGCCGTGAACGAGATTACACATCGTGGGCGTTTGATAATGGCCAAGAGAACCTTAGCGTTAAAGTAGCGGGTGATTACTCGGTGGATCTAGCTGAGGCCGTGCGAGACGCAGCCGTATCAGGGTGGGGTGTGGCTTACTTAGCAACTTACTTAGTAAAAGAAGAGTTTAGAACGGGCAAATTAATCCAAGTTTTGCCGGAATGGAGAGCGAGTCAATTAATGCCATTCTATGCCGTTTACCCGAGCCGAAAGAATATGCCGAAGAAGCTTTCGGCAGTGATTGAGTTCATTAAAGATCATATCGGGTCGCCGACGTATTGGGACAAAAACCTCAAAACTTGCGTTGAACTGCATCGCTAACTGTTTCCTAATCTATAAATATAATTTCCATATGGAAAAAGTACGCTTTTTAATCAAAGTTAATTATTAAAATTCAATAACTTAATTATACTCATAGTTAAATCGTGATTACCCCAACATCACATTAACAACCTCAGCTTGCCGCAAACGATTTCCTCTATAGAATGCGTCGCCTTTCCTACCTACAACTTTTAGGTTGACGCACATGGCTTCCCTACTTGGAATTATCACTATTTTAGTTGCCGCTTGGTTACTATCTACGGACAGAAAAAATATTCCACTAAGAACAGTCTCTTTGGCTTTCTTATTACAAATCTCATTCGCGCTGTTGGTTCTGTATGTACCAATGGGTAAAGAAGCGTTGAATGCAGCCACAGGTGCGGTATCTAGCTTGATCAACTACGGTCAAGAGGGGATTAACTTCCTATTTGGTGGCCTAACGAATAACGGATTTGTTTTCGCGATTAACGTTCTAGGCATCATTATCTTTTTCTCTGCACTGATCTCTGGTTTGTACCACATCGGCTTTATGCCAAAGGTGATCAACCTTATCGGTGGCGCACTACAAAAGTTTTTGGGCACAGGTCGTGCGGAGTCACTGTCTGCGACTGCAAACATTTTCGTTGGCATGATTGAAGCTCCATTGGTGGTTAAGCCTTACTTGAAGCACATGACGGATTCACAACTGTTTGCTGTGATGGTGTGTGGTTTGGCTTCTGTCGCTGGTGGTACGCTAGTGGGTTACGCATCGCTTGGCGTTGATCTAAATTACCTGATCGCAGCTGCATTTATGTCTGCACCTGCTGGCCTATTGATGGCTAAGATCTTAGTACCAGGTAGCGCAGATGACGCTCAAGAAAATATTGAGTCTGACGTTGAAATTCCACGAGCAACAAACGTAGTTGAGGCAATGGCAGATGGGGCTATGTCTGGACTTCGTATTGCCGTTGCGGTGGGTGCAACACTTCTTGCCTTTATCAGTGTGATTGCAATGCTGAATGGCTTGCTAGGTATCGTTGGCGGCTGGTTTGGCGTAAACCTAAGCTTCGAACTTATCCTAGGTTATGTGTTTGCACCCGTTGCATGGCTGATCGGTGTACCGTGGTCTGAGGCTGTGGTTGCGGGCTCATTGATCGGTAACAAGATTGTCGTGAACGAGTTCGTGGCTTTCATCCAACTAATGGATGCTAAAGAGGCACTAAGTGAGCACTCGCAAGCGATCGTAACTTTCGCTCTATGCGGCTTTGCTAACATCTCTACCATGGCGATTCTTATCGGTGGTTTGGGCAGCTTAGTTCCAGAGCGTCGCTCTTTCATCTCACAATATGGCTTCAAAGCAATTTGTGCAGGTGTGTTTGCTAACCTAATGAGTGCTGCTATTGCTGGTGTTGTACTTTCTCTATAGTTAACTGATCATGACTTTACTCCCCCTATAGTAAAGTGACTGATTAATCACAATAATATTCGGTTAGCGTGAAAAAGAGAGCCTATAGTGTAAGAACGTAGGCTTTCTTATTTCATTGAATAGTTTGTACCACAGGGTGTGGTGCAAACCTTTTAGGGGCACAAATGGATTTGTCGATTACTTCTTCTTTGGCGTTAATTGGACTCTTGTCTTTAGCTTGTCAGCAGCTCGGCTGGCGTTTACGTCTTCCCGCCATTCTCCCTCTCCTTATCGTTGGCCTATTGTTAGGTCCCGGCCTGAATATTCTAAATCCCGATGCCATTTTCGGTGATGTGCTGTTTCCTATGATCTCCTTAGGGGTTGCCATCATCTTGTTTGAAGGAGCATTGACCCTAAATTTCAAAGAAATCAGAGGCCATGGCCGGATGGTGACTCACCTCGTGAGTTTCGGCATGTTGATTACATGGGCGTGTATCGTGGTGGGGGCATACTACTTTGTGGACTTCAGTTGGCCGTTAGCCGCACTGTTTGGTGCATTAGTTGTGGTAACTGGCCCTACGGTAATCGTGCCCATGCTTCGCAGTATTCAGCCTAAATCTTCGTTAGGCAGTATCTTGCGATGGGAAGGGATAGTAATTGATCCGATTGGCGCTCTGTTTGCGGTTCTCGTCTACGAGTACATTGTTTCTTCTGCCGACCCTACCGGACACGTTCTGTCAGCTCTGGGCCTGACGTTAGTCATAGGTTTAGGCTTAGGGATCATCGGTGGCCATTTGATTGCCAAGATGCTGCAAGGGCATTGGGTACCGCACTATTTACGTAATGTGGCTGTGCTGACGCTAATGTTGGCGGCGTTCTCGTTGTCTAATGATCTGAGTGAAGAATCGGGTTTATTAACCGTGACCATCATGGGGATCTGGCTTGCCAACGTGAAGGGCTTGGACATCGAAGACATCATCGAATTCAAAGAAACCCTGACCGTGTTACTTATTTCTGCGTTGTTTATTCTGTTAGCCAGTCGACTCGATTCGGGGGCTTTCCTTTCGATAGGTTGGGGCGGTATTGGGTTGCTAGCGGTGGTTATGTTGGTGGCTCGCCCGTTAAGCGTGTGGATCAGCGGGATCGGTACGGATCTTAATTCGGCGGATAAATGGTTTTTGAGTTGGATGGCACCTCGCGGGATCGTAGCAGCCGCGGTTTCTTCTCTGTTTGCGATAAAACTGCAAGAGAAGCAATTGATTGAAGGCGCAGATCTGCTCGTGCCCATGGTGTTCTTAGTCATTATTGGTACGGTTGTGATTCAGAGCTTAACCGCGAGCTGGTGGGCGAGAAGGCTAGGGGTCACTCAAGAGAAAGCGCAAGGGGTTATCTTCTTTGGCGCCACTCACTTTGCAAGACAATTTGCCAAGGTGCTAGCCACACACAACATCAACAGTGTGCTTGCTGATACTAACTGGGAAAGCATTCGCTTAGCTCGTATGGATAACTTGAATGTTTACTTTGGTAACCCAGCTTCAAGCCACGCGGAAAACAATTTGGAACTCGATGGGATAGGGCGTGCGATGATCGTCTCGCCTTATCGTCAAACCAACCCGTTAGTCAGCATGCATTACCAAGACGAGTTTGGTGCCAATAAGGTGTTTGAGCTTGAATCGTCAGAGACTAAGCATGAAAGACATCAAGTGAGCCGCAATGGCAATCGAAGTCTGTTCTCGGAAGGGATTACCTATTCTAAGCTTAACTCACTGATGGCTCAGGGTAGCCAAATTAAAAGTACAGGTTTGACCGAGGCATTTGATTTAAAAGAGTTTAATGCTTTGTATCCTAAAGCCATTCCTCTTGGGGTGATCACTGGCGGTGATTTCCGTTTAATGACACAAGGATCTGAGTTGGAAAAACTCATATCAACGGAGTGTGAGCTTATTAGTTTATTACCGCCTTCTGAACAGACGGAAAAAGTTGAGAGTCCAGATAAGTAGCAACGAGCACTTCATCAAAAGCGAGTCACCCCGTTGTAAAAACGAATAGCTAAGTACCAAAGCATCAAAAAAGCCGCAACGTTCATCACGTTGCGGCTTTCTAATTTTATTTATATGCGCTGCGGACTACTTCGAGTGAAATTGCTCGCAAGCGATCATGGTGTTCTCGATTAGGCTCGCAACCGTCATTGGGCCAACACCACCCGGCACAGGTGTGATGAAGCTTGCGCTTTCTTTCGCTACGTCGTATTCAACGTCGCCCACTAGTTTGCCAGATTCTAAACGGTTGATACCAACATCGACCACAACAGCGCCTTTCTTAATCCAAGCGCCAGGAATGAAGTTAGGCTTACCAACGGCAACTACAACAACGTCTGCTTGACGCACGTGACCTTCAAGGTCTTTGGTGAAGCGGTGACATGTTGTCGTTGTACAACCTGCTAGAAGAAGTTCTAGCGTCATTGGGCGACCTACAATGTTTGATGCGCCAACCACAACCGCGTGTTTACCACGTAAGTCGATGTTGTAACGGTCAAGCAGCGTGATGATGCCTTTTGGCGTACAAGAGCGAAGCTTAGGCATGCGCTGAGCCAAACGGCCGACATTGTATGGGTGGAAGCCGTCAACGTCTTTCTCTGGCGTGATACGCTCAAGAACGTGAGTGCTATCAATGCCAGCTGGTAGAGGTAGTTGAACAAGAATACCGTCGATCTCTGGATCGTCGTTCAGTTGGTCTACCAATGTTAACAATTCGTCTTCTGTCGCAGTGGCTGGCAAGTCGTAAGATTTAGATACGAAGCCAACTTCTTCACACGCTTTACGCTTACTTCCAACGTAAACCTGAGAAGCAGGGTCTTCACCCACTAAAACAACCGCTAGGCCCGGAGCGCGTAATCCAGCTTCAGTACGAGCTTTTACACGTGCAGCAACTTCGGAGCGAACCGTTTGAGAAATTAGCTTTCCATCAATATTTTGAGCAGTCATGAATTTCCTTAGTATTGATATTCAAGTTAGTGGCTGATGTTTTTGGCGCATTATTCCAGAAAATCTTTTTGATTACCATCAAGCAAACGTTTGCTTTGCTCTATTTTCCAACACTTATATGTTTGTTGGCCTTTTTTTACCCACTTAGATCAGAATGTTACATAAAGCCGTTGCTTTACTGATTCGAATTCGTATAATTCGTTCCTGTAGCGCGCCCTTAGCTCAGCTGGATAGAGCACCTCCCTTCTAAGGAGGTGGTCGAAGGTTCGAATCCTTCAGGGCGTGCCATTATTTAAAGAAACCCGATAACTCTCCGAGTTGTCGGGTTTTTTGCATTTTACATATCATAAAACACTTCTTTTCAAGCGCGACTCATTTTCTTCTGTTATTCGTTTCATTCGGCTTATGTAATAGAAAGTTAAAATTGTTCGTTTTTTGGGGTTTACATCATTTGGTAATAAAGCCACTATGAATTCACGAAGAATAGACAAGTAAAGCTATTAGCCAGTCGGTTTAGGAATCAAACCTTCTGATTGATGGCTGATTTAGAGGAAGCAATGGCAGGAAACAGTATCGGACAACACTTTCGAGTGACCACATTCGGAGAGAGTCACGGTATCGCACTAGGATGTATCGTAGATGGGTGCCCACCAGGATTAGAAATTACCGAAGCAGACCTTCAAAGAGATTTGGATCGTCGCCGCCCTGGTACTTCTCGCTATACAACGGCTCGTCGTGAAGCGGATGAAGTGAAAATCTTATCAGGTGTATTTGAAGGCCAAACTACGGGTACTTCTATTGGTCTATTGATTGAAAATACAGACCAACGCTCTAAAGACTATTCCGAAATTAAAGACAAGTTCCGCCCTGGCCACGCTGACTATACGTACCATCAAAAGTACGGTGTGCGTGATTACCGAGGTGGTGGTCGTTCTTCAGCTCGTGAAACTGCAATGCGTGTTGCTGCAGGTGCAATTGCGAAGAAATACCTAAAACAAGAATTTGGTGTTGAAATCCAAGCTTACCTTTCTCAAATGGGTGATATCTCAATTGATAAAGTGGATTGGAACGAGATTGAAAACAACGCTTTCTTCTGTCCAGATGCCGACAAAGTACCAGAATTTGATCAACTGATTCGTGACTTGCTAAAAGAAGGCAACTCGATCGGTGCGAAGATTCAAGTGGTTGCGACTAAAGTGCCAGTAGGCCTTGGTGAGCCAATCTTTGATCGTCTAGATGCTGACATCGCGCACGCTCTAATGAGCATTAACGCTGTGAAAGGTGTTGAGATTGGTGATGGCTTCGATGTTGTTAATCAACGCGGTAGTGAACACCGTGACCCATTAACTCCAGAAGGTTTCAGCAGCAATCATGCTGGCGGTATCTTAGGTGGTATCTCTACTGGTCAAGATATTGTGGCAAGCATTGCGCTTAAACCAACATCAAGCATCACTGTACCTGGTGACACAATCACGAAAGATGGTGAAGCAACGCAGCTAATCACGAAAGGTCGTCACGATCCATGTGTTGGCATCCGTGCGGTACCTATTGCAGAAGCAATGCTGGCTATCGTGCTGCTTGACCACTTGCTACGTCATCGTGGTCAAAACTTTGGTGTGACAACTGAAACACCACAAATCTAATTCTGCTTCTTTTTATTTAGAATAGAATTGGTAGAAACAAAAAAGGGTTGCTTCGTAATGAAGTAACCCTTTTTCACATTAGCAGGATTATTCGTCCGGTTAGCGACTATCGTCATTAAAGACAGCTAGCAGCTTAAGGCTCTTAATCCATTAATGCACTGAACTTTCAGGATCAAGCTGGAACGAAGGCAAACTCCATTTGAATCTTACAGCCGCCATGCGCAGCAAGTAACCAACTACAAGCGTCACAATTGTCGCCGTGACGTCGTTGATGCCAAGCTCAAGCAAACCTAGGTACAAACCTGAAGCGACAAGTGCGACAGAGGCATACAGCTCTTCATGTAACACCAATGGTGTTTGACGACAGATAAGGTCACGTAACAAACCACCAAAGACACCTGTCACTAATGCCGATACCATGCAAATCATCGGGTGCAGACCCATGGTCATCGCTACTTTGGTACCAATGATACTGAATACGATTAGGCCTAAGGCATCCAAGCGAATAAACAAACCTTTTAGCTTGATAACCCATTTCGCCAACCCGGTTGTAATAACACCTGCTATACAGGTGATGGCCAGATACTGAGGGTTTTCAACCCAACCTAAAGGGTAATGGCCAAGTAAGATATCGCGTACTGTACCGCCGCCAATTGCCGTTGCGCTCGCAACTAACATTACACCAAACCAATCCATTTTTTGTTTGCCAGCACTGAGAGCGCCGGTCATGGCTTCTGCCGTGATGCCAATGATATACAAAACACTTAGTAGCATTGCTGTAGCTCTATAATATAGGTCTATAAATTGGAGTCTTATAGGCCATAGGGATATAAAAATGAAGCGCGAGTGTAGTAGTAAAAATGCTGATTGACGAATGAATATTTGTACCGTGAATGGGCGTTTCAGATTAGCTAAACTAATCATTCACCTTAAAGTGGTGTAATCTGGGAATGGCAATCGATTGTCACTGCAAAGTATAATGGCGAACCCGATGTCATTACGCTTGATAGGGCTTTACCGAGCGCTTAAAAAAAAGCAAAATGCCCCAGTTATTTTTACTTAAATTTGATTTTATGACACACCAATACTCAGACATTATCGATATCTTCAATCAGACCTTTTTTGAAAGCTTTAATACCAAACTAGAGCTAGGGGCTGATGAGCCGATCTATTTGCCTGCTGATGATACTATCCCACACCATCGAATCGTGTTCGCACGTGGCTTTTACGCCTCTGCACTCCATGAGATCGCACACTGGTGCGTTGCTGGGCCTGAGCGTCGTTTACTGGAAGATTTTGGCTATTGGTATGAACCTGACGGTCGAACGGAATCGGTTCAAGCTGAGTTTGAAAAAGTAGAAATTCGCCCACAAGCGTATGAATGGATCATTGCGATGAGCGCAGGCTTTCCTTTTAATGTCAGCTGTGACAATCTACACGGCGATTTTGAGCCAGATCGTTTGGCCTTTATGAATAAAGTACATAGCGAAGTTATGGGTATCTTTGAAGTAGGCTTTCCGCCTCGCGTGAAAATGCTCTCTGAAGCATTACGCAGCTTCTACGATGTAGAACCTTTATGTGCTAGCCAATTTATTGTGAAATAAGAGAATATTATGATTATCGAATTTGAAGAAAAACTACTTGAAGTAATTGATGCTCGCATTGAAAACGCATCAGACGATGAACTGTTTGCTGGTGGTTACTTACGTGGTCATATTTCTCTTTCAGTGGCTTCATGTGAAGAAGAAGGCATTGAAGATGTGGCTGAAGTAAAAGCTCGTATTGAACAGAGCCTAGACGACGCTCGCTCTGAACTAACACCAGCAGACCGCACTATCGTTAATGACCTTTGGGTTGAGCTACAAAACCAAGCTTAATCTCGATGTATTAATACTATCCGCTCAGTCCCTTCCTTTCCCATTTTGCTGAGCGAACTGGTTTATTTGAGACTCGTTCGAAATTTTTGAATGAGTCCGTTCATTTCTTGTGATGGTTACATTTTCTTACTACGTTATTCTAATCCCACTTAACGGAATTACAGAAAGGTCACATCATGAAAGTTATCGCATTTGGCGCAAGCACAAGTTCTACCTCAATCAACAAAACACTAGCAACTTACGCAGCAAACTTGATTGAAGGTGCTGAAGTTAAAGTCCTAGACATCAACGATTACAATGTTCCTATGTTCAGTGAAGACACTGAAAAAGAGATTGGCCAAGCGGAAGGCGCTCAAGCATTCTTGCGCGACCTAGCTGAAGCTGATGCGTTTGTTATCTCGTTCGCAGAACACAATGGTCACTACCCAGCTGCGTATAAAAACCTATTTGATTGGGCGACACGCATTGAGCGTTCAGTATTTGGCGAGAAGCCGGCGGTTTACCTAGCGACTTCACCAGGCCCTGGCGGCGCACAAACGGTACTTGGCGCAGCGACAGGTTCTGCACCTTACTTCGGTGGAAACGTGCAAGCGTCAGTTTCAGTACCAAGCTTCTACGATAACTTTGATTTTGAATCTGGTTCTATCAGCAACGAAGAGATCGTTCTACAGATTAAAGACGCGGTTGCTAAGCTGTAAATACAGCTTCGTTTAGAACAACACGAATAACAAAAAGCCCGAGCGACACAATGTCGTTCGGGCTTTTTAGCTTTTAACTTATTAGTTTCAGATATTCAGATTAGCTGAACTAGAAACTACGGCTTTGATTTAGAATGCTTGTCAGCAACCCATCCAGCCGTTAATGCCTTACCTTTACGCAGTCTGCGTACCCACATTCGACTTGGGTGAATCGCCTCAAGCACATCAACAGGCAAGGGCAGCGGATCGCCACAGATCTGTGATGCTAATACTTCAGCCAATAATGGTGCAGAGCTCAAACCACGTGAACCCAGTCCGATAAAGCAATAAAGGTTAGGGAAGCTTGTTACCGTTTCTACATCCTCAACCGAGTCACGCTGCGGGTTGAAGTTGTGGAGATCTTGGTACTGCTCCTTAATGGCTTCAAAGTCACCAACGTTTCCGACAAACGGAAGGTGGTCACGGCTTACGCTTCGGATACCTTGGCGCGCTAAGTTGTCACTGGTATCGACATCTTTTGTCCATGCTTGGTCTGGTAGTGACCCATGTAGGCGCTCGCCATTGTGCTGCTGAACCTCTATATCAAATTCTTGGTCGATATTGGTTTTGTCGTAGTTCGCACCAATACAGTGATGACCATTGTTGGGGTTCTGTGGCGTCAAATAGCCATCAAAGCACAACACGGTTTTTAGCTGGCTGAGATTTTCCGTGGTCGGAATATGGCTCACTTGGCCTTTAACCGGAGTCAGTGGTACTGGCTGAGTTTGTTCAAACTGAGTGAACTTGTGTCCGTTTGCGACAACTACTTGGTCGTGCTTGGTTTGAATCTCACCTTGAGGTGTATCCATCGTCAGTATCCATTGTTGTTCAGCTTCGAGCCACTCAAGTTGCGTTACTTGATGTTGATAGTGCGCGCTTACTTGGTTGTTCTCTTCTAACTTGCTAATCAAGCCTTGAGTCAGTTGCAGAGGGCTTAGCCAACCACCCAGCGGAAAGTAAACACTCTCTTTATCGACGGGTAAGCCAATCTTTTCGTTGGCTTGCTCTGGCGATAAACGCTGAATCAGGTCGGTGTGGAAGTTGCCTTCCAACATGCGGTTGAGCTTTTTAGTGGAGCCTTGATCCCACATCAAGATGTTCACGCCACACCAACTGTGATCAAATTGAATAGACTGAGCCGCTTGATTAATAAATTGACGAGCAAACAGTAATCCCGGGCCAAACACGCGAGACACGTTCGAGGTCGCTTCGCTTAATAGCGGGTAAATCGCACCTTGGTTGTTACCTGAGGCATTGCCCGCAGCTTGTGGATGTTCACAATAAAGGGTGATATTTTTGCCACGACGGCTTAGCGTTTTGGCTAATGCAGCACTGGCGACACCACCACCAATGATCGCAATGTCTTGGGATTCAGTGTGTTGAGCGAGGCCATACCAAGGTTTGATGTTGGTGTGAGCGTGCTTTTCGCCAAGTCGGCCGGCGATCATTTCTCGCTTAGTACCAAAGCCTTTGACCTTTTTCATTTCAAAGCCAGCTTCAATTAAGCCACGGCGAACAAAGCCAGCAGCGGTGAAGGTGGCGCAGCTACAATCTTGCTTAGCGAGCTTAGCCATGCCGTTGAATAGGTTTTGATTCCACATCTCTGGGTTCTTGCTCGGAGCAAAACCGTCTAAGAACCAAGCATCAACCAAACCTTCACGCGGGGTTGGTACGTTGGGCATGCAATCTTTAATATCGCCAAACCACAAATCAAGCGTGATTGCACCGTCGCCCAGCACAATGCGGTGACATTCAGGTAGAGCAATAGGGTAGTGTTCTTGGAGTTGCGTCGCATACTCGGCTAATTCTGGCCACGATTGGTGTGCTTTGATCAGATCCTCTTTATTTAAAGGATATTTTTCAAAACTGATGAAATGTAACTCTTTGGTCATCGCTTGTGGGTTATCTTTAAGAAAAGCATCGAACCATTGCCAAACTGCAAGAAAGTTCAAACCTGTGCCAAAGCCGGTTTCAGCAATCACAAAGCGGCGTTGTTCATGTTCAAGCCAACGCTCTGGAAGGTGGTTTTGCTTTAAAAAGACGTAGCGAGTTTCTTCTAAACCGTTAACATTGGAGAAGTAAACGTCGTCAAATTGGTCTGAAACTGGCGTGCCAGACTCATTCCATTCCAGTTCTGCATTAGTAATTGAAGTCATAAAATCTATCATTTTGTGATTTGAAGCGATATGTTGGTAGGGATTGTACGAATTTCTAGGAAAGCTGACCACTTTTGTTAGGCTTCTTAGTTATCATCTAGCTGAATTTAGAATTATAGGAATGTCACATGAAACGAGTCGTAATCACCGGTATGGGTATTGTTTCAAGTATCGGTAACAACGTCGAAGAAGTTTTAGCATCACTGAAAGAGGGTAAATCTGGTATTACCGCTTCAGAGCAGTTCAAGGAAAATGGCTTGCGCTCTCAAGTATGGGGTAACCTAAAAATGAACCCTGCTGACCATATCGATCGCAAAAAAATGCGCTTTATGGGTGATGCAGCGGCATTCGCTTATCTTTCAATGGAGCAAGCAATTGCTGATTCTGGCTTAACTGAAGATCAAGTATCTAATGACCGCACGGGTATCGTTGCGGGTTCAGGTGGTGCTTCATCTCTAAACCAAGTAAACGCGGTAGACATCATCCGTGAGAAAGGCGTGAAGCGCGTTGGTCCATACATGGTTCCACGTACAATGGCTTCTACGGTTTCTGCTTGTCTAGCAACTCCTTTCAAAATCCGTGGTGTGAACTACTCTATGAGCTCTGCATGTGCGACATCTGCACACTGTATTGGTCACGCAATGGAGCTTATCCAACTTGGTAAGCAAGACGTTGTATTCGCTGGTGGCGGTGAAGAACTGGATTGGTCTCTGACTATGATGTTCGACGCAATGGGCGCACTTTCTACTAAGTACAACGACACGCCAGAGCTGGCTTCTCGTACCTACGATGCAGACCGTGATGGTTTCGTTATCTCTGGTGGCGGCGGCATGTTAGTTATCGAAGAGCTTGAGCACGCTGTTGCTCGTGGCGCAAAAATCTACGGTGAAATCGTAGGCTACGGCGCAACTTCAGATGGCTACGACATGGTTGCTCCTTCTGGTGAAGGTGCGGTTCGTTGTATGAAGATGGCGATGCAAAACGTTGATGGCGTTGATTACGTGAACACTCACGGTACTTCAACTCCAGTTGGCGACGTTAAAGAGCTAGGCGCTATCCAAGAAGTATTTGGTGGCAACAGCCCAGCAATTTCTGCAACTAAAGCGATGACAGGTCACGCTCTAGGTGCTGCTGGCGTACACGAAGCTATTTACTCAACGCTAATGCTAGATAACGGCTTTATCGCTCCAAGCATTAACGTTTCGAACCTAGACGAAGCTGCTGCTGGCCTAGACATCGTAACTGAAGCTCGTGATCAAGAGCTAACTACAGTTATGTCTAACAGTTTTGGTTTCGGCGGTACGAACGCAACGCTAGTAATCAAAAAGTACCAAGCTTAACTTAAGCTTGAGTTACAGAGACAAGGTTAATCGTTAAAGGGTTGCGCTAGTGCCGATTCAACACGCACAGGTCACCCAGTAATAATGACCATCAGAACAAAGTTTTTAGACGCAGGTTGGTAAACGTGTTTTTTGAACATAGTTTTTAAATCTGGGTTTAGAGATTGAAAGGTTTCCAGAGCTTGACCAGTACTGACTTTGGTTAGTACTGGTTGAACAGACGCAAGACTCTGTCTCCTGGAGAGCGAGATAGGATCCTTTTGTTCTGGATGTTTGCCCGATTGTTTATTCAATCGGGCATTTTTCGTTTTAGCCGTTTGATCTTGGGTGTTCACTCTGGTTTCGGTTCTTGTCTGCCAAGGTTAGGTGATTCAGTCCTTTATTTATAATGTATTCCAATTGCTACTCGACACCGTGTGTGGAATTTTGCACAATCATTTCAATTCACATTTAGGTCGATAGACCCCAACAAAAGTACTCGCCAAATGAAAATCTTAATCGACGAAAATATGCCTTACGCTGAAGCGCTTTTTAGCCAGCTAGGGGAAGTGACAATGAAGTCTGGTCGCACATTAACAGCTGACGACCTAGTTGACGTAGACGCATTGATGATTCGCTCTGTTACCAAGGTAAACGAGTCATTGATCAGCAAAGCCAATAAGCTGAAGTTTGTTGGTACTGCGACGGCTGGCATGGATCACGTTGACCAAGAGTTGATGAAAGAGCGTGGTATTTTCTTTACTGCGGCACCTGGTTGTAACAAGGTGGGTGTTGCTGAGTACGCGTTCAGTGCGATGATGGTGCTTGCGCAGCAACAAGGCTTTTCTGTTTTTGATAAAACGGTTGGTATTATCGGCTGTGGTCAAGTGGGCAGTTACTTAGCGAAGTGCCTTGAAGGTATTGGTATCAAAGTTCTGCTGAACGACCCTCTAAAACAGCAAGAGGGTGATACTCGCGAATTTACTGAGTTAGAGACTTTGCTTGAACAATCAGACGTTATTACATTACACACGCCAATCACTAAGACGGGTGAGTATCCAACGCATCACTTGATCAGTGAGCAAGTGCTGAACAACTTACGTGCTGATCAAATCCTGATTAATGCAGCTCGCGGTCCTGTGGTTGATAACCAAGCGCTAAAAGCTCGCCTGCAAAAAGCCGATGGTTTCACTGCAGTGCTTGATGTGTTTGAGTTTGAACCTGAAGTCGACTTTGAGCTTCTTCCGTTACTCGCTTTTGCAACGCCTCACGTAGCGGGCTACGGTTTAGAAGGTAAAGCGCGTGGTACCACGATGATCTTCAACAGTTATTGTGAATTTTTAGGTACTGAACAGCGTGCGTATGCAAGCGACTTATTGCCGACAGCGCCTGTACCTCAAATGAAATTAGATAGAGCTTGGGATGAAGCAACACTGCACAATTTGACTCAGTTGATCTATGATGTGCGCAAAGACGACGCCTTATTCCGTCGCAATATCGTTACGCCGGGTTCTTTTGACAAGATGCGTAAAGAATATTGGGACCGCAGAGAGTACAGTGCAGTCGAGTTAACGGGCGACGAATCTTGTAATTTAACGCCGTTATCTAAACTCGGTTTTATGGTAAAGCCAACTTTATAAAAGAGAGAAACAATGAGCCAAGAATTTAATATTGCTATTTTAGGTGCGACTGGTGCGGTTGGTGAAACCATTCTTGAAGTACTTAAAGAGCGTAAATTCCCTGTCGGTGAAATGCACTTACTAGCAAGTGAACGTAGTGAAGGCAAAACTTCCCGTTTTAACGGCAAAACAATACAAGTACAAAACGTAGAAGACTTCGATTGGTCTCAAGTACATATTGCGTTTTTCTCTGCAGGTAGCGAGCTTTCAGAGCGTTGGGCTCCAATTGCGGCTGATGAAGGTGTGGTTGTCATCGATAACACATCACGCTTCCGTTACGAATACGATGTTCCTCTGGTTGTGCCTGAAGTGAACCCTGAAGCGATTGCTGAGTTCCGTAACCGTAACATCATCGCGAACCCTAACTGCTCGACTATCCAAATGGTAGTAGCGCTAAAACCAATTCACGATGAAGTGGGCCTTGAGCGTATTAACGTTTCAACTTACCAATCTGTGTCTGGTGCAGGTAAGCCAGGTATCGATGAGCTAGCGGGTCAAACGGCTAAGCTTCTTAACGGTATGCCAGCTGAAAACTCAGCGTTCTCACAACAAATCGCTTTCAACTGTATTCCTCAAATCGATGAATTTACAGAGAACGGCTACACGCGTGAAGAGATGAAGATGGTTTGGGAAACTCAAAAAATCTTTGCTGACTCTTCAATCACAGTGAACCCGACTTGTGTCCGCGTACCAGTATTTTACGGTCACGCAGAATCTCTACACATTGAAACTCGCGCACCAATCGGTGCCGAGCAAGTGGTTCAGCTTCTAGAGAACACAGAAGGTGTTGAAGTATTCCAAGCGCTAGACTTCCCAACTCAAGTTCGTGATGCAGGTGGTAAAGACCACGTAATGGTTGGTCGTATTCGTAACGACATCAGCCATCACAGTGGCGTAAACATGTGGGTTGTCGCTGATAACGTTCGTAAAGGCGCAGCAACAAACGCAGTTCAAATCGCTGAAGTTCTGATTCGCGATTACTTCTAAGCTTTATTGCTTTGATAAAAAAGCCTCACTCTTTAGTGGGGCTTTTTTAATCGATTAAAAATATTGTTAGTCAAATTGTGTGAAATTGCTGCGAATATTGTTGCTGCAACACATTTTTTGTTTTCATCTCTATAGTTTTACGTCATTTATCCGATATATTTAATAGATCATCACTTTTCCGAATTTAAGCACCTAGCTGAGCCTTTTATGTTTCAAATTTTCAAGCCGTGGTTAATGCCTTTTGCCTTTATCATTGCGACTCAGATTTCCGTTGTTCGTGCAGATTCCATTCGAGTTGTAGGGCCTAATGGCCAGATACAATCAGCGCCTACGTTTTCAGAACCACTTCAAAGAGCGCAATCAAATAGCGCTGAGCCTTCACGTTTCTATGGTCCAACTCGCGGCTCAGAAACATTGTGGTCTATTGCCTCAAAGTTACGCCCTGATAACTCCGTTTCAGTCCAACAAACTCTGTTGGCTATTTATCGCTTAAACCCACAAGCGTTTGAAAACCAGAATATCCATAGCCTGCTGCCTGCGAGCAATCTACGCGTGCCTTCTTTAGAGCAAGCACGTGCAAGCTCGACGCAGCAAGCTATCAACATCATGAACTCACATCTTGCTAAGCTTGATGCTCCTGCAAGTAAGCCTGTCGCTTCAAAACCCAAAGCGCCGAGTTCTGATGCAAAAAATGTTACTCCTGCTAAGCAAGTAAGCACTACTGAAACTGCTAAAAAGCCATTGTCTCCAACTCAATCATCTCTAGCTCAATCTGCACCAACCCAAGAGATGAACAAGTTAGAGAAGCAGCTAGAGCTTTCAGAAACTGAACTGCTGTCACTTGAAGAGAAAAATCACCAACTTCGTTTGATGTTATCGAATGTTCAATCGGAAGTGGATGAGCTAAAAACAGAGCTCAGTGATGAAGACCGCATTCGTAGCGAAGTGGAAAAGCTGCTTGATGAAGAGCGCAGAAAGAACGCCGAAATTGAAAAGATGGCACCAAGTGTCATGGACGAACTGTTATCGAATGGTTGGTTAGTGGCGGCTCTTGCGATTATTCCAGGTCTGCTCATTGGTTTGATCGTTGTGATGCTGTTAGGCCGTCGTTCTAAAAATGATGAGCAACAGCAGACGACTCAAGAACAACCGCTCCAGCCAGAACCAAGTACCGTTGCACCTATTACATTGGGCGACGAGATGGACGACCTTAACGAGCTGTCTTTAGATGATGACTTGTTTGGTACGGAAGATGACGCCAACAAGCTGTTTGACGATCAAGCGCTAGCCGAAGAGGATGATGTCTTTGCTGGTTTAGATGAATCTGATCTCGATTTCAATCTAGATGGTGAAGACGATGACCCATTTGCTAGCATTGGCGAAAACGGTGATTTAGACACCAACTTCGACGATCTAGATTTAGACAGCAGCAACGGCATTAGTGTTAATGGCGAAGAGAAAGCGCTTGGCCTTGAAGAGATGGAACGTGCGCTAGACAAAACAGCGGAAAGCGCCGTCGATACTGATGATGTCGACTTTGATCTTTCTGATGATAACGCAATGTCTGCTGATGACATTGAAGCTTTACTATCTCAAGAGTCTGAAACTGAAGATCTCGGTTCCAACGAGCTAGACCAATCTTTATTAGATGATCTGTTTGCTCTTGATGACGAAGATGACGACAGCTTCGATATTGATGCTCTAATCTCTGAACAACAGTCCCCTGAGCCAGCTTCACCGACAGCGAATGATGATATTGATGACATCTTTGCCCAAGTTGCTGCTCAGAACGATCAAGCGAATGACCCTTTCAACCTCGATAGCGACGATGAGATTGCCACTAACCTAAACAGTGGTTTGGCGTCTGATGATGATATCGAAAACATTCTGTCTCAGTTCGATAAGCCCATCGTAAATGAAGAACCTCAAGACAGCGTTGATCTGCTTGATGAGCAACTGGCAGGCGATGACGTAGACCTAAGTAACTCGACAGACCTTCTTGATGAGATGCTAGGGGACGATTCGGATGATGAGTCTGAAAGCGAACCTCTTGGCTTTGATTCTCTGTCTGAGCTTGAAGAGCTTTCTGGTTTATCGACCGATGATGACCTCAACATCGCAGAAGACAGCACGGAAACCTTGGATGAATTAATAGGTGACTCTGACGAGGATGATTTCGAACTCGACGCCGAAAGTACCGACTTATTGGATGATTTCCTTGATAGTGAATTGTCAGATGATGAGCTTTTAGCGGATGCATCAAAATCAGAATCTCTAGACCCATTTGATGACTTACTGACAAGTGGCATTGAAGACGAGCTTGAATCTGAAGATAAGACGTTTGATAAAGAGTTAGACGCAGCCTTTGGTTTGGACAACGCCAATGAGGAGCCTGAAAAGGACTCAGACGTTGAGCTTACTCCGTTAACCTCTGAAGGTGAGCCTGAGCAAGATCCGGACATTAGTGAAACACCACAACCTGAAGTCGTTACTGATGAATCGTTAGATTCTGAAATGACTCAAGAAAGTTCTGACATTAAGCCAGAAAATGATGAAGCCTTTAATCGTGATGGTTTTATCGATGATTTGTTCGGTGTCGCACCGGCAACGGATGCTTTGCTTGATGACTCGCTAGAAACAACAGACGAAGCGTTGATTGATGAGTTAATGACTTCTGATGACAATGATTTGTTGCCAGCAATAGAAGAGCCTGTTGAACCATCAATTGACAATACGGTTGAACCAGAGCAAGCGTCTCTTTTAGACAGCGACGAAGTATCAGCGCAAGAAACCGCATCATCGGTTGAAGATGATGAACTGGATATCGACTCGCTGTTATCTGAGAATTCTGATTTTGACAAACCAGATTTTGAAGAGCGAGTTAAAGAAGAAACCGCACAACAAGAACCAGAGCCGAAAGAAGCCGACGTACAAGAGCAAGCTTCGCCATCGTCTTTGAACGATATCTCTGAAGATGAAGAAGAAACGGTTGAAGACTGGTTAGCTGAAGCCATCGACGATGTAGAGTCGCCAGCGAACATTGACTCTGATTTTGACTTTGAACCGAAAATCCAAGGTAGCGATCAGCTTGAAGATGTCGTTGAATCCTTGCCAGAGCCAGAGCCAGAGCCAGAGCCAGAGCCAGAGCCAGAGCCAGAGCCAGTTCGTGCTGCAAACATGCCAGAGATCATTCCAAATGAATTTGGTGTGCCAGAAGACGATGATTGGCTGATTGAAGATGAGGCGTCTGAACCAGAAGCATTAGCGGAAACTGACGTAACACCAGAGCTAGTGACACCTGTCGCTGAACCGAAAGTTGAAGCTACACCACAAGCGGAAGTAGCAGAACAAGCTGAAGTTCTAGGACAAGAAGGCGAAGAAGAATTCTCGTTTGATGACTTCGAATTGCCAGAGTTTAATGAAGAAGATGCACTAGCGGAAGCTGATGCTGAATCAACACCAGAACCAGTAACGCCAGCTATTGATGCTCAACCAAGTGTTGAGCCTCAAACTGAAGCCCAAGTTATAGCTCAGGCGCAAGACGACGAAGAGTTTTCGTTTGATGATTTCGACTTACCAGAGTTTAGTGAAGAAGACGCACTAGCGGAAGCTGATGCTGAATCAACAACAGAGCCAGCAACGCCTGCTATAGACTCTCAATCAAGTGTTGAATCGCAACCTACCGCTGAGCCTCAGTTAGATGCTGCACCACAAGTTGAAACTGCGAAACCAGAAAGCGAAGAAGAATTCTCGCTTGATGACTTCGAACTACCAGAGTTTGGTGAAGACGATGCGTTAGCGGAAGTGGTGAGTGAACCAGATGAAGCACAGTTAGAGCAAGACTTAGCGCCTGACACAGAGAAGTTCGAGTTCGATGACCTTGATCTTCCGGAGTACGATGAAGAAAGCGCAAAAGCAGACTCTGTTTTAGATGATATTGAGCAAAGCAATGCCGAGCCGGTGGCGGAAGCCCAAGGCGTAGAGTTCGATGAGTTTGATTTACCGGAATATGGTGAAGATGAAGCCATCTCTGATGCGTTTGCTGAGAAGCCAACACCACTGACTTCTTTCAGCCCACAAGGCGAAGAGCAAGATGCGTTGCATGATCTGTTCTCAAATCCGCAGAGCTATAGTCAGGCTGATGATTTCTCGAATGCTGAAGACTCTGAACCGGCTGGTTTTGCACAGCCAGAACAATCACTGAGCGCGGCTTCAGAGCCAAACTCAACGCCTGCAGCGGTTCAAGACGAGCCACTAGAAGGCTTTGATGGCTTTGATGAGACAGCATTAGCTGAGTTGCTTTCTGAAGATGTTCAAGACTCTGTCGACAACATGTTCGATAAGCCATTGGACGCAACTTCGATTGATAGCGCAGGGTTAGATATTGACGCCATGCTTGAAGTCGGCGGCGAAGACTGGAAAGGCTTTAACCTAGCGCCAGAACAACAATCGAGCATGCATAATGATGTGCCTGATGACCAACAAGAGATTTGGGCATCGGCTGAACAGCAAGCTGAACCGAAAATCAAAGAAGAGAATTGGGCTGAACAAGACAATCTAACCGAATCAGGCAACAGTCGTGATAAGCAGTACATGACGATTGATGAGCTAATGGCTCAAGTCGAGCAAGAAGGTGAAGAAGTCATTAATCCAGACGATGAAGAGCTTAAACTGGATGTGGGTCTTAACGAATTCCCTGATGTTATCGGTGATATTGGCAATTATGATGTCGACAGCAATGCAGAAGCTGCGGGTAAGCTTGATTTGGCCAAAATCTACATCGAGATGAGTGACTCGCAAGGGGCAATTAAGCTTCTAGAAGAGGCAATCGTTGACGGCAGCGATGATATTCGTCGAGAGGCAAAAAATCTTATCGATACGTTAAACGGTCGATAAATTTACAAATCAGAAAGGGTAGCGTTGGCTACCCTTTATTTTAAGGCGATACAGAGCGCTATCGTTTCATTTGGTTTTTCAACAGCATCGTCTCGGTCGATGCTGATTGTTTATTGAAGTTTTAGCCCCATCCTATTTGGGCTAGCACTGATTTCCGTATATAATTCTCGCCCATTTTCAAAGAGAACAAGAACATGAAAATTGCTTTAGGTATTGAATATAACGGTACCCACTACTTTGGTTGGCAGCGCCAACGAGACGTGAAAAGTGTCCAAGAAGAATTGGAAAAGGCTCTTTCAGTTGTCGCGAATCACCCTGTAGAAGTTATGTGCGCAGGTCGTACAGATGCCGGTGTTCACGGTACGGGACAAGTCGTTCACTTTGAAACTAATGTCGATCGTAAAATGGTGGCATGGACAATGGGCGCGAATGCCAACATGCCAAAAGATATTGCGGTTCGTTGGGCGACAGAAGTGAATGAGGATTTCCATGCTCGTTTCTCGGCTACTGCCCGCCGTTATCGCTACATTATCTTTAACCATGCACTACGCCCAGGCATTTTGAATTCAGGTGTGAGCCATTATCATGGTCATCTTGATGAGAAAAAAATGCATGAAGCGGGTCAGTACTTACTTGGTGAGAATGACTTCACTTCGTTCAGGGCAACACACTGTCAATCTCGTAGCCCATGGAGAAACATGATTCACTTGAACGTGACTCGTCATGGACACTACATTGTGATCGATATTAAAGCGAATGCGTTTGTTCACCACATGGTGAGGAATATTACGGGTAGCCTTATTGCCGTAGGTAAAGGTGAGCAGAAACCAGAGTGGATCCAGTGGCTTTTAGAAGCTAAAGATCGAAAAGTAGCCGGCGCAACTGCAAAAGCGGAAGGTTTGTATCTGGTGGATGTTGATTATCCTGAACATTTTGAGCTACCACGAGAGCCAATTGGTCCTCTATTTTTACCGGATAATTTGAACTAAATGTGAGACTTAGGTTCAAAAATTATTACGGTTTAGTGCGTAAGATAGTCCCAGAAAATAGGTACAACCAGTTTTTTATCTACAGTCGCTGTTTTATGTGCTTTAATTCACACGCATAATTCCCAAATTTATTTCTTTCGCAATCAAGCGGAAGAATCGAAACAAAAAGGTCTTCCATGAGTTGGCTTGAAAAGATTTTAGAAAAAAGCAACATCGTAACATCTCGTAAAGCGTCTATCCCTGAGGGTGTTTGGACGAAATGTACTTCTTGTGAGCAGGTTCTGTACCATGCTGAACTAGAGCGTAACCTAGAAGTATGTCCAAAATGTGACCATCACATGCGCATGAAAGCACGTCGTCGTCTGGATACATTCCTAGACAAAGGTGAGCGTGTTGAACTAGGTGCTGATCTTGAGCCACAAGACAAGCTGAAGTTTAAAGACTCTAAGCGTTACAAAGAACGTATCTCTGCTGCTCAAAAGAACAGTGGTGAAACAGACGCATTAGTTGCAATGAAAGGCGAACTATTGGGTTTACCTATCGTAGCGTGTGCTTTTGAATTCTCATTCATGGGCGGCTCAATGGGTTCTGTTGTTGGTGCTCGTTTCGTGAAAGCGGTAGATGCTGCTATCGAGAACAACTGTGGTTTAGTGTGTTTCTCTGCAAGTGGTGGTGCTCGTATGCAAGAGGCATTGATGTCTCTAATGCAAATGGCGAAAACCAGTGCTGCGCTTGAGCGTTTATCTGCGAAAGGCCTACCGTTTGTTTCAGTTATGACTGATCCAACAATGGGTGGTGTTTCTGCAAGTTTGGCAATGCTTGGCGATATCAATATTGGTGAACCAAAAGCACTGATCGGTTTTGCTGGACGTCGTGTAATCGAACAAACGGTACGTGAAGATCTTCCTGAAGGTTTCCAACGCAGTGAGTTCCTACTAGACCACGGTGCTATCGACATGATTGTTGACCGTCGTGAGATGCGTCAGCGCGTTGCAAGCCTTGTTGCTAAAATGACCAACCAGCCTTCACCATTAGTAGTTTCTGTGAACGATTCACCGAATGAAGCTACTTATGAAGTACCAGAAGCGCCAGAAAAAGGGTAAAGTACCTTCTAACAAACCAACTTAATTATGGTTATGAGTTAGATGAGTCAACAACCTATTCCTCAAGCCACATCCTCTTTGGAGATGTGGCTTGATTATTTATCAAACATCCACACAAGCGCTATTGATCTTGGATTAGACCGAGTTCAGGCCGTCGCCTCTAAGGCAAACCTCACCAAACCTGCTCAACATGTTATTACTGTTGCCGGAACCAATGGCAAAGGCTCAACATGTGCACTGATGGAAGCGATTCTATTGGACGCTGGTTACTCAGTTGGTGTCTACAGCTCTCCTCACTTAATTCGCTATAACGAACGTGTTCGTATCAACGGCCAAGATCTATCTGATGAAAAGATGGTTCAGTCTTTCGATTTCATTGAGAAAGAGCGTGGCGAAATCAGCCTGAGTTTTTTCGAATATGGCACTTTAGCGGCGTTACGTGCATTTCAAACTGAAGCGGTTGATGTTGTGCTTTTAGAAGTGGGTTTAGGCGGGCGTTTAGACGCGACCAATATCGTTGAGCATGATGTTTCTGTGATTACTAGTTTGGCTGTCGACCATGTTGACTGGCTAGGTGATGACATCAATGTGATTGGTTTTGAGAAAGCGGGCATTTATCGTAGCGGTAAACCCGCTATCTGTGGTCAACCCAAGCCACCGGCTACGGTTGCAGCGCACGCTGATGACATTAAGGCTGAGTTCTACCAAGTCGGTATTCAATACACTTATGATGTTGACGGTGATACGTGGAACTGGCGCAGTGGTGCATTCCAACTAGAATCGCTACCTATTCCAAGCCTGCCGTTACCTAACGCTGCAACAGCGTTGATGGCATTGGGCACATCAGAGCTTAGTATTAGCGACGTGAACGTGGTTAACGGCATGAAGAATGCGCAGCTTCCTGGGCGTATGCAGCAAATTAGCGAACAACCGGTGATTGTGCTTGATGTAGCACACAACCCGCATTCTGCTGAGTACTTTGCGCAGCAAGTCGCGAAGAAGTATGCAGGCAAAAATTTACACGTTGTAGTCGCCATGCTTCATGACAAAGATATCCCCGCGACATTGGAAGTATTAGCTCCAATAACAACACATTGGTACCCAGCTTCGCTGAACGGCCCACGAGCCGCAACAGCCGCTGAATTGTGTCAAAGCTTACCTGAAGGTGTAGAGCGGTATTCAAACCCTGTTGTAGCGTTTGAAGCGGCTTTAGCTTCTGTTAAAGGTGACGATGTTGTGTTGGTTGTCGGTTCTTTCCATACAGTGGGTGAAGTGTTGGAGCATTGGCAGAAAAAAGGAAACTAAATGGCAAGTAAATTCCAAAGCCGGTTAGTCGGCACCATCATTTTAGTGGCCATTGGCGTGATTGTATTGCCCGATGTACTAGATGGTAAGAAGCTCCACTACAAAGAAGAGTTTGCAAGCATTCCAATTAAGCCTGAGCTTGATAGTAATGTTGAAGTGTTTGAAGTACTCGATCCCGTTGAAGATCAGATAGCGCTACCGGATTCTCCGGTTGAGCAAGTGGTTGAAAGTGGTCGTACTGATAATTCAAACACGCAAACCGCGTCTTCTTCTAATGATAAAGAAGCAGACAAAGTGGCAGTTGTGGTTAAGCCGGTACCTGAAAAAAATGAATACCAAGACAGTGCTTGGATTATTCAATTGATGGCTTTGAAGAATGCTGACAACGCAAAAAACGTTGTTAAGGATCTGCAAAAGCGCGGTTATCAGGCTCACACCAAGCAAGAAAAAACTTTTACGCGAGTAATTATTGGCCCGGATGTCTCTAAATCCAAACTTGAGCGACAAATTAAGGAATTAGAAAAAATTACGGGTTCAAAAGGCCAGTTGCTCAAATTTAAACCGTTAAATCCATAAGAAAACGTTTGCGTCAGCATTTTTTCTGTTAAAATGCGCGCCAACTTAAGATGAAGAATTCATGAATTGGTTAGATTTTGTCATTTTAGGCGTGATCGGCTTCTCTGCCGTGATCAGTTTAGTTCGTGGTTTCGCTAAAGAAGCCTTGTCACTCGTTATTTGGTTTGGAGCATTTTTTATTGCTAGCCAGTACTACGCTAAATTAGCGATGTACTTCACCAATATCGAAGATGAGATGTTTCGAAACGGAACTGCGATAGCAGCATTGTTTGTTGCAACGTTAGTTGTGGGTGCCTTAGTTAACTATGTCATCGGTCAACTAGTTCAGAAAACAGGCCTGTCAGGTACAGACAGAATCCTCGGTGTCGTCTTTGGTGGCTTACGTGGTGTTTTGATTGTTTCTGCAGTGTTGTTTTTCATGGATGCGTTTACTGCATTCCCAAGTTCTGAGTGGTGGAAGAATTCGCAATTGGTTCCAGAATTTAGTCGAATCATTGCGCCGTTCTTCGAGCATTTACAAGCAACATCTAGTTTCTTATCTGGCGCGCTCTAGCGCCAGTTAATGTCGAAAAATCGAGGATTAGGACATGTGTGGTATTGTTGGAATCGTGGGTTCAACACCTGTAAACCAGTCTATTTATGACGCTTTAACGGTATTGCAGCATCGTGGCCAAGATGCCGCTGGTATTTGTACCATAGAAAGCAATCGTTTCCGTCTGCGTAAGGCGAACGGTTTAGTAAAAGATGTTTTTGAAGCAAAACACATGCAGCGCCTACAAGGTGAAGTTGGTATTGGCCATGTTCGTTATCCTACTGCGGGTAGTTCAAGTGCGTCTGAAGCTCAGCCTTTCTACGTAAACTCTCCTTTTGGCATTACGTTGGCGCACAACGGTAACCTGACGAACGCAAACGAAGTTCGTGAGAAGTTGTTCGAAAAAGACCGTCGTCATGTAAACACAACCTCTGACTCTGAAGTTCTACTGAACGTATTAGCTCATGAGATCGATACTGTTAAAGGTAACGTAACTTCAGATGACGTTTTCCGCGCTGTGGCAAATGTGCATCGTACAATTCGTGGTGCTTACGCCGTAACGGCGATGATCATCGGCCACGGTATGATCGCATTCCGTGACCCACATGGTATTCGTCCATTGTGTCTTGGTAAGCGTGAAGTTCAAGGTAAAACAGAGTACATGGTTGCGTCTGAATCGGTAGCACTCGATGCTGTTGGTTTCGACTTCATGCGCGACGTAGCACCAGGTGAAGCTATCTACGCAACGTTTGACGGTGAGCTTTTCACTAAGCAATGTGCAGACAACCCACAACTAAACCCATGTATCTTTGAGTTTGTATACTTTGCACGCCCAGATTCATTCATCGACAAAATCTCGGTTTACAGCGCACGCGTTGAGATGGGTGAGATGCTTGGTATGCGTATTAAAGAAGAGTACGCAGACTTAGACATTGATGTAGTTATTCCAATCCCTGAAACATCAAACGATATTGCGCTACGAATCGCTCAAGCGATCAATAAGCCATACCGTCAAGGTTTCGTGAAAAACCGCTATGTTGGCCGCACATTCATCATGCCAGGTCAGCAACAACGTAAGAAGTCGGTTCGCCGTAAGCTCAACGCAATTCGCTCTGAGTTTAAAGGTAAGAACGTTCTTCTGGTTGACGATTCTATCGTTCGCGGCACAACATCAGAGCAGATCATTGAGATGGCTCGTGATTCTGGCGCAAATAAGGTCTTCATGGTTTCAGCGGCTCCAGAGGTTCGCTTCCCTAACGTTTACGGCATTGATATGCCGAGCGCGACAGAGTTGATTGCTCATGGTCGTGATAACGAAACGATTTGTAAGCAGATTGGCGCAGACGCCTTGATTTTCCAAACGCTACCAGATCTGATTTCTGCAGTGGGCATGGGCAATCAAGACATCTCTCGTTTTGATACTTCTGTATTTAACGGCGAGTATGTAACGGGCGATATCGACCAAGTGTACCTAGATTTCCTAGACTCTTTGCGTAATGACGACTCAAAGGTTCAGCGTGAGATTCAACAAGATCTTGCTAACTTAGAGTTACATAACGAAGGCGCTTAACTAGCGTTTCGTTAGTCATACAGAGTTTCGCTAGCGATACAGAAAATAAAAAACCAGAGCATCGGCTCTGGTTTTTTGTTTATAGAGAAGGGGATTGACCTTAATGAATGTGGTATGCGATCACAAAATCAATAAACAATCTCACTTTCTCTGGTAGATGGTCTTTGTGGTTATAAAGCATGTAAATATCACGAGGGTTAGCGCTCCAGTCTTCTAAGACTTGCACTAAGCTGCCATCTTCAATGTATTCACGAATCATCACGTCAGGCATCAGGGTGATACCTAGGCCTTCTGAGCACGCTTGTCTTACGACATTAAGCGCATTGGCGTTGAAACGGCCTTTCTCGCTATTCACCACCGTCTCTTCATTCGAATTACTCAGCTGCCACTTAATCAGCGGGTAGCCTTTGAGTAGCGAATGGTTCGCTAGCTCTTCAGCATGGCTTGGAGCTGGGTTCTTCGTTAAGTACTCAGGGCTCGCGATAAGAATATCTTTGACTTCACTGATTTTTCGAGCGATTAGGCTTGAATCACGCTGAGGGCCGACTCGGAAAATTACGTCCCACTCCGTTGGATCCAGCTGATCCGCTTGGTTGTTCATCATCAGCTCAATATTGATATCAGGGTATTGAATCATGAATTCACTGAACATTGGCATCATCATGCGCTTGGTCAGGTTTGAGGGTGCCGTAATACGAATCTTACCGGAAGCGCCTTTGCACACGTCAGTTAACTCTTCTGCAGTAGAAGAGAGACGTTGCAACAGCGGAGAGCATTCATTGAAGAAACGTTCGCCTGCCTCTGTTAAAGAAAGTTTACGCGCGTGTCTATTGAGAAGCCTAAGGTTCAAAGAATCTTCTAAGGCTTGGATGCGTCGTGTGATGGTCGCAACCGGAATCATAGTCTTGCGCGATGTTGCGGTGTAGCTCCCATTTTCAACGACGAGTCGAAAGAGGTTTAAATCATCTAATTTCATAAATCCAGACACATTTGTTTACAATCTCATCTAATTTATACGTAACAGTGAGATCAATGTTTGCGTTACGTCAACTCGTTGCACTATTTACAAGTATTCCAACCCTCGTCACGAATTACCAGTAAAGAGTGCAAATTTGTGTATTTAGCATTTTATTACTAAGTTTTACATTAGTTCTTAGAACAGATAACAATAATAATTCGACTTAGTTTTGTGAGGTTATAGATTATGTACAAAACTCACAGTCAGCCAGTAATGACCTCGGCTCAGGAAGTAATTAACCAAAAATGCGTGATGTTGGTTGATGATGATCCTATTTTTCGCCGTATAACCAGCGCGTACCTAGACAAGGTCGGTTATAAAGTGGTTGAGGCTGAAAATGGACTGGACGCTTTGCAGAAACTTAGAGACTCAACGCCAGATTTAATTGTGTGTGACTTATCAATGCCAATACTTGATGGCATAGAGCTTGTGGAAGAGCTCAGTTTAGAGTACCCGTCACTGCCTATGATCGTTGTGTCTGGCACTGATGATATGTCTGACGTGGCGAAAGCCTTGCGATTTGGTATTAAAGACTTCTTGGCGAAGCCGTTAGAGGATCACCGTCACCTAGGAAGTGCGATTGCGAATACATTGACAGATTCGTTCGATAACATTTCAGACCAACGAGATTTTTCGAGCCAATGGTTCTGTGTGGATGATGGGGGAGAGATCCCTGAAGACCAAGAACTGCATTGGCACCTGAATTACCTTCAAGATAACCCAAGCGCAGCAAAAGACTTACTGCATGCGCTGCTTCCAGAGAAAGATACGCGACAAGGCTCATGGCGTTGCAGTTACCGGTTACTGCAATCAACAGAGATGATGCCACTTGTGTTTGACTATGCGTGGATGATGAACGGGCAGTTTGCTTTTTACCTCGTCGATTCATCGTCGTCTGATAATGGCGGCTCCGCGACAACATTGTTAGTGAGAGCGCTGTTCCACGATTACATAAGAAACAGAAAAGATTTTAATGTTGATCTCAAAGATATTGCTGAAATCTTAGAGAAGGGGATTCGTTGCTCTAAATGCTCCACCCCAGTGAATGCCTTGTTTGGTGTTGCTGACCTTGCCGAGGGAACCATCTCCATTTTGCCTGCGGGTCTAGACGGGCAATGGTCGAATGGTGAATTGAATCAATATATTGCAGCAGGTGAGCGCTTGGGTGAGAACTGCAAGAAGAACTTCATTACGCGGGACCTTCCGATCGAACAGGGCTGCCAACTGTCGTTGAGCCTACTTGGAGCGGCAAGTTTTAGTTTAGACATACACCAAGGGTCTACTGATTAACCCTATATTTCCTCGGTTTTTGTGAATAATTGATTAAGGTATAGTTGCGCAAATGGTGTGGCTATGCCTTTTTTGTTAAATGTCGATTTAGCAAAGCGGGTTTGGTTCGCCGGATACTTACCTTCACTAACAAAAACAAGAAGCAATCATGGCAGATAACAAAGACTTTCAAGACCCGTTTAATGTATTCTACTTTTTAGGATTTTTAGCCGCATTTTTAATGATTCCATTGCTACCAGCAACACTTACGTTGATCCGTGTATTCAATGGTTACGCAACATTCTAGTTAAGCTGTCGTCGCCGATTGGTGATAGCTAACTCAAGGAGGCCACAATTAGCGTTCGAGTTTTAAGCCTCAATATTGCTGGTGGCCTTTGTATATTTCTCGCAGTTCTAGGGATAGCTTTGCCCGTTCTGCCAACCACTCCTTTTCTCCTTCTTGCCAGCGCATGCTTCATGCGAAGCAATCCGAAAGTTCATAAATGGATGCATGAGCACAAAACGCTGGGTCCTTTGCTGAACAATTGGTATCAACACGGTGCCGTCACCAAACAAGTTAAAACGCGTGGCGTATTCTTTATCTTGTTGAGTTTTGCGTTATCCATCTACTTTGCCCCTATCATTTGGGTCAAGGCTTTCCTAATTTGTGTACTTGTTATTCTTCTCACATGGTTTATGCGACTTCCAACCCATGAGTTGGTTGCTGACAGCAAAGAAAATCACTACCATTAAGCCAGTGTGCCTGCTTGTATAGCGGGCGTTTATTATTTCAGCAATCAGAGTTATGACTCTCGTTGCAATGAATACCAATCGTACCTTTCCTTAATTCCGAGCGTTGATGTTTGATTCGTTAACGAGAGTTTGGAAAGCGGCCTAATGAAGTGCATAAGATTATGAACACAGAAAAAATCTCTCTGATCAAAGCAAGCATCAAAAGCATTCCTGATTACCCTAAAGCGGGTATTTTGTTCCGTGACGTAACAAGCTTGATGGAAGATCCAGTAGCTTACAAAGCGACTATCGACCTGCTAGCGGAAACATACAAGGACATGGGCTTTACTAAGATCGTTGGTACTGAAGCTCGTGGTTTCCTATTTGGTGCGCCTTTGGCACTTGAGCTAGGTGTTGGCTTCATTCCTGTTCGTAAGCCGGGCAAGCTGCCTCGTCAAACTGTGGCACAATCTTATGAGCTTGAGTACGGCACCGACACTCTAGAAATCCATACTGATGCTATCGTTGAAGGCGATAAAGTGTTGATGGTTGATGATTTGCTAGCAACGGGCGGTACGATTGAAGCAACAACAAAGTTGATTCGTCAGCTTGGTGGTGTGGTAGAACACGCTGCATTTGTTATTAACCTTCCAGAAATCGGTGGTGACAAGCGCTTACAAGGCTTAGGTCTAGAAGTGTTTAGCATCTGCGAATTCGACGGTCATTAATCCTTTTCGGAATTATTCATGAGCTATCTTGCGTTAGCGCGAAAATGGCGACCAACCAAATTCAAAGAAGTGGTTGGTCAAGCCCATGTTTTAACAGCATTAGAGAATGCCCTTAGCCAGAATAGGTTGCACCACGCATACCTGTTCAGCGGTACACGAGGTGTTGGTAAAACAACCATCGGTCGTTTGTTTGCTAAGGGACTCAACTGTGAAACAGGCATTACCTCAACACCTTGTGGTGAATGTGCAACCTGTAAAGAAATCGATGAAGGTCGCTTTGTTGACCTGCTCGAGATCGATGCGGCATCACGAACTAAGGTAGAAGATACCCGCGAGCTTCTGGACAATGTTCAGTACAAGCCTGCACGTGGTCGCTTCAAGGTTTACCTAATCGATGAAGTCCACATGCTTTCTAGGCACAGCTTTAATGCGCTTCTAAAGACCTTAGAAGAGCCGCCTGAGTATGTGAAATTCTTGCTCGCAACAACGGATCCACAGAAGCTTCCAGTAACGATCTTGTCGCGTTGTTTGCAGTTCCATCTTAAGCCGATCAGCGTTGATAATATTCACGAGCAGCTCGATCATATTCTTGAACAAGAAGATGTGACGTCTGAATCTCGTGCGCTTGGAATGATTGCTCATGCTGCTGATGGCAGTATGCGTGATGCGCTAAGCCTTACAGACCAAGCTATCGCATTGGGTAATGGCAATGTCGTAACAGATACTGTTGCTCACATGCTCGGAACACTGGATACCGACCAAGCTATCCACTTGCTTGAAGCGATTAGCAGTAAGCAGCCACAGCAAGCGATGGCGTGTATCCAAAGCCTTGCTGAGAACGGTGTTGATTGGGATGGTTTGCTGAATCAGCTTGCGGCCCAACTGCATCGTCTTGCGATGTTCCAAGCTTTGCCATCTACATTAGATAAGGCACAGCCTGACGCTGAGAAGCTTGAACTACTGAGCAAAGCGCTTAGCCCACAAGACATTCAACTCTACTACCAGATCGTGTTGAAAGGTCGTGAAGACTTACCATTGTCGCCAACCGCTCGCGTTGGTATTGAGATGGTGGTTTTACGCATGTTGGCATTTAGACCAGCTGAACAAGCGGTTGCTACGGCAATCTCGACTCAGTCGGCAAGCCCAGCGCCAGTTCCAGCAGCTCAAGCTCAGAACGTTGCTCAGTCAGTGAGTCAACCTGCGCCAATGGCAGCTCCGAGACAGCCTCAGATGCAACAACAGGCGCCTCAACAGCCAGCTATGCAGCAGCAACCGGTGCAACAGGCTCCGCAGCAGAATCCAGCACAGTATTCAGATTCGCAAGGTTACGCTGATCATTCAGGTAACCAAGGTTATCCAGAACAGGATTACCCGCATAGCCAGTATGACGCGCCTCCTGCTTATGATGAGCGTCCAAGCTACGGTGCAGATCAGCCTCAGCAGCAACAAACGAATTATCAAAACCAGAGTCCGGTTCAACAGCCAAGCGCTGCACCTTCTGCTCCGCAAGAGCAGCCAGCGCGTGCAACTTCGCCTGTGAGTGGTTTACGCCACCAATTACGTTCTCAACGTAGAGGCAGTTCGGCAACAGAAAACAAAGGCTCGGCGCCAAAAAAGGCTAAAGCGACACCAGCTAAAACTTCAGTTCTTGATCGAGTTGCTCAGCAACACGGTGGTTCTGAGCGGGTGTCGCCAGCTTCTTTATCAGCCTCTTCGACAGAAAATGTGACCAACGATAATGAACCTTATCGCTGGAAACCGTCTAAACCTGTAGTGAAAGAGGTGAGCAAAGAGCTTACACCTACTCAGATCAAACGTGCGTTGGAGCATATTAAGACACCAGAAATGGTCGATAAATTGCTTCAAGAGTCGATTGCTCAAGATGAATGGTCAGCCACGATTCAAAAGCTAGACACAGCCAAGCTTGTTGAACAGTTAGCATTGAACTCAGTGTTTGCTAAAAACGACACATCAATCACTTTAACGTTAAGAGCGAGCCAAGCTCATTTGAATACCGACCGTGCGCAGAGTGAGCTATTGCAGTCTCTCAATACTGTGCTTGGAGAAGAGTGTCATTTGAGTGTTGAAATCGGTGATGGTGGAGAAACGCCGCTAGAATTACGAGAACGACTGTATCAAGGTAAGTTGAAAGACGCGTTTACCGCTTTAGAAAACGATGCCAACGTACAGTTCATTGAAAGACGTTTTGCCGCTGAACTCGACAGAGACAGCGTTCGTCCTATCTAGAACGTTTTCTTGTTTAGTGACCGGCATATCATCCCAGATAAGCAAATCTGAGAACTGAACATCGAGGGGTTGAATCACACTGTTTTAACCCCCATTTAAGCTCATATAGCTTAATTAATTTTAATAAACCAATTAGACCAGAGAGTATTAACATGTTTGGTAAAGGCGGTATGGGCAACATGATGAAGCAAGCCCAGCAAATGCAAGAGCGCATGCAAAAGCTTCAAGAAGAAATCGCAAATATGGAAGTTACAGGTGAGTCAGGTGCTGGCCTTGTAAAAGTAACGATCACTGGTAGCCACAGCGTTCGCCGTGTTGATATCGATGAAAGCCTAATGGAAGACGATAAAGAGATGCTTGAAGATCTTATCGCTGCTGCTTTCAACGATGCGGCTCGTCGCGTTGAAGAAACTCAAAAAGAGAAAATGGCTAGCGTAACTGGCGGAATGCAACTTCCACCAGGTATGAAGATGCCTTTCTAAGTAACTTATTCTTAAAGGTTAATTCAGGTGGTGGTTTGTGTTGAACAGGCTATTACTTGAACATTAGAACGGTTAAATATGCGTACCAGTCATATGCTGGAGCATTTGATGGAGGCCTTACGTTGTCTACCTGGGGTTGGCCCCAAGTCGGCGCAGCGTATGGCCTTTCATTTGTTACAGCGCGATAGAAAAGGCGGCCTACAATTGGCTGAAGCTCTTAGCCAAGCAATGACCGAAATTGGTCACTGTAATGAGTGCCGTACTTTTACTGAAGAAGATACTTGCCACATTTGTACCAATCCTAAACGTCAGGAAAATGGTCAAATCTGTGTAGTAGAAAGCCCTGCAGACATTGCAGCAATAGAAGCGACTGGCCAATATTCAGGCCGTTACTTTGTATTGATGGGCCACCTTTCACCACTTGATGGTATTGGTCCAAGTGACATCGGTCTCGATGTTTTGGACTACCGCCTGCGTCGTGGTGATATCTCTGAAGTAATCCTAGCGACTAACCCAACAGTTGAAGGGGAAGCGACAGCGCACTACATTGCTGAGCTATGTAATGCCCATGAAGTGAACGCTAGCCGTATCGCTCATGGTGTTCCCGTTGGTGGTGAGCTAGAGCTGGTGGATGGCACCACGCTTTCGCACTCCTTACTCGGTCGTCATAAGATCTAAAAAAGCCGCTTGGTGAAGCATCACTAAGCGGCTTTTTCTTTTATTGCTTTAGACGTTTTTCAGCGCTTAATCTGAACCTCTTACCGCTTTGTATATCATCGCGCCAATCACGGCACCAATAATCGGTGCAATCCAGAATAGCCACAATTGCGAAACGGCCCAATCACCGACAAATACAGCCACGCCGGTACTTCGAGCAGGGTTCACAGAGGTGTTGGTTACAGGAATACTGATAAGGTGAATCAAGGTCAAACAGAGACCAATCGCAATGGGTGCAAACCCAGCAGGCGCTTTTGAATCAGTTGCGCCCATGATCACGAATAGGAATACCATGGTCATGACCACTTCACAGACCAGTGCAGCGGTAAGTGAATAGCCGCCCGGTGAGTGTTCACCGTAACCATTTGAAGCAAAGCCAGATGCTGCAGCGTCAAAACCAGCTTGGCCTGAAGCAATCACGAATAACACACCACCCGCGATAATACCGCCAATGACCTGGGCAATAATGTAAGGTGCGACGTCTTTGGCATCAAAGCGGCCACCGCTCCAAAGACCTATTGTAACAGCAGGGTTGAGATGACAGCCGGATATATGGCCAATAGCAAAAGCCATGGTGAGTACGGTTAAACCAAACGCGAGGGAAACCCCGAGTAAGCCGATACCTACATCGGGAAAAGCAGCGGCCAAGACGGCACTACCACAACCCCCTAACACCAACCAAAATGTACCGAACATTTCTGCGATATACCTATTCATAACGATCCTTATTAATCTGTACCAGTATCAACAAGATAGTTTAGATTTCGAAGAATTGTGAAATCTTAGATATATAGGAGGAAGAAAAGGTCAGATAATCTTAGGTAATGGCTTCTAACTCGATCAGGTTATCAAGGGCTTCTTGGTCGGTTTTACCACAAATGACAGGGCAAGCTTTGAATTGGTGACATACCTTCGGGCGTGAAGGTTGACCAAATAATTTGCAGAGATCTTGCTCATTTAATTGGATGCAGCGTACCCCAGCAGGCTTACCATTAGGCATTCCAGGAATAGCAGATGTAATACTTGGAGCGATACAGCATGCTCCACAACCTAGGCGACATTCCATCAAATTAAACTCACTAAATAACAGGGTGCGCGATAGTAGCAAAAAATGATGAGAGTGACAGCTGTTGATTGAATCAAAGAATGAACAATTATTATCCTTGAACTTTTTATGGGCTAGCGGTATAACACGCACCCCAGTAAAAGAGTAAGAAGTAATCCTATGACGAATCCATTTTGGCAAGAAAAGACACTAGAACAGATGACCGAGAATGAGTGGGAATCACTTTGCGACGGTTGTGGTAAGTGCTGCCTACATAAACTAATGGATGAAGATAGCGATGAAGTTTACTACACCAATGTGGCGTGTAGCTGGTTAAACGACAAAACATGTTCGTGTAAAGATTACCCGAACCGCTTCACTTCAGGTGAAGAGTGTTTGAAGCTGACTCGTGACAAGATCGATGAGTTTCACTGGCTACCAGACACTTGTGCTTACCGCCTTTTATCAGAATCTAAGCCGATTCCTGAATGGCACCCGTTGATCACCGGATCAAAAACAGAGATGCATGCAGCAGGTGAAAGCGTTCGTAACAAAGTGGTATACGAAATCGATGTTGTCGATTGGGAAGACCACATCTTGAACCACCCGAACCGCTAGTTAACGAAGACTAGTCAATCACCCGAATAAAAAAAGGCTCACATTTCTGTGAGCCTTTGTCGTATTTAGGAGGGTCCAAATCAATGGACTGTGTCATGGCTAATGTCAAGCAAGCGGTAAGTCTGCAACCACCTGATTGAACGTGATACGAGCATTCTGAGCTTGCTCAGATAACTCGATCTTTTTCGCTTGTGCGGCACTAAGATTACTCTCGGCCTGCTCAAGTGCTTGTTGTAGGTTCTCTGGTAACTCGTGAGTTTCCATTTGTGAACCTTGTTCTAACACATAAGCGCGAATTTCTTTCTTCACTGCGGCAAGTTCTGTGTAAGCAACACGCTCAAGTTCTGCGGCTTCTTGTGCTGCATCTCTTTCTTTCTCAAACTGAGCCAACGCCATACCTTCAGCAGACCAAGGGTCCATGTCTGGCAGTTCTTCGATGTTGATCGTTGGCTCGATATACGCATCTTGATGGCGTAGGTCGAGGTTAGTCGCACGAACCGCTGAAATCATCAGCATCACAGAGATAGCAAGCAGTGGTAAGCCACCAACAATCGCCGCCGTTTGTAGCGTACTTAGACCGCCTAAGAACATTAGAATCGTTGGTAAGAACGACAGAGTAAATGCCCAGAACATACGGTTCCAGCGCATTGGCTCTTCGGTCACGTTATTTTGTACAACAGACGCTAGGATGTATGAGATAGAGTCAAATGTTGTTGCCGTGAAAATGATACACAGCATTGTAAATACAGCGATAACCAGCGTGCTCATTGGCAATTGTGCAAGCATCGAGAAGATAGCTTTGGTTGCGCCTTCCGCATTCAAAATGGCAACGACATCTAGCTCACCAGAAAGCTGCAGTGATAGGCCGTAGTTACCTAAGATCATGAAGAACAGGAAACAACCTAGAGAACCAAAGAAGATCGACCCTGACACCATTTGTTTGATGGTTCTGCCGCGAGAGATACGCGCAACAAACAGACCCATACTCGGTGCAAATACTAGCCACCATGCCCAGTAGAAAATCGTCCAGTCTTGTGGGAAGTGAGTGTTTTCGAATGTACCGTAACCACCAAATGGTTCAGCCCACGTTGCCATCACGAAGAAGTTAGACAGTAGACGACCAATTGAGTCTAAGCCTGTTTCTAACATGAAGATTGTTGGACCCGCGATCAGAACGAAAGCCAGTAGACCCATCGCACCCCAGAAGTTGATGTTACTTAGGATCTTGATGCCTTTTTCCAATCCAGCATAAGATGAGTAAGCAAAAATCGCAGTACACACTAAAAGCACCATCACTTGCGTTAGGTTATTTTTAGGTAGACCAAATAGATGATTTAGACCTTCAGTGATCAGAGGAGCGGCTAAACCTAATGTTGTTGCAGCGCCGCCTAATAGACCGAAAATGAATAGGATATCAACGATCTTTCCTGGTACGCCTTTACTACGGTGTTCACCAAGAACAGGCATTAATGCGCTTGAAATCTTTAGAACAGGTTGTTTACGTACGTAGAAGAAGTAAGCGATAGGAATTGCCGGGATTAGGTAGATAGACCATGCGATTGGTCCCCAGTGGAATAGGCCGTAGGTCGCAGCCCAGCGTACTGCTTCTTCACTGCCAGGTTCTAGTTGGAAAGGCGGTGATTGGTAGTAGTAAGCCCACTCAATACAGCCCCAATACAAGATACTTGCACCGATACCGCCACAAAATAGCATGGCAGCCCATGATGCAGTTTTAAACTCAGGCTCTTCATCAGCTTCGCCCAGTTTAATTTGTCCCATATCACTGAATACTACGTACACCATAAATGCACAGGCTGCGAGACCTAGAGCAAGATACAGGAATCCGAGTTGATCAGTCATGAATGTTTTCGCAACCGCAATCCAGTCTGCGCCCTGTGCAGGGAACAAAATGAGCGGGAAAACTATCGTGAGTAGGAGTGCTATAGCACCAAAAAAGGTTGGCTTATCGATAAGCTCAAAAGTGTTTTTCACGAGTATTATTCCATTAAAATGAGAGCGGAATTATGGAATGAACTCGTTTTTTAGACCTAATCGGGTCTATTGTCGTAACGATAAATCGCTTTTATTCTAGAGAATGCGATAGGTTGGCAAGGCTAAATGAGTGCGAGAAGAATACCGCCTACGGTTGCCGCTGCGGACAGGTATTGCCCCGCTGAATAAGAACCATCATCTTCTTCTTCAATCTTATCTGGGTGATCCATACCCAAGGCACCATGAGCGAATGACTCAACTTTATCGGTAACTGTCGCGTTTTCTGCTTCGACTTTCTTCGCTTCTTTATCAATTTCTTTTAGGGCAGATAAGAGTGCTTTGCCTTCATCAGAAAGCTTAACCGTATTTTGCTCAACCTTAAGCGGTGTAGGCTTTTCAGCTTCGTTAGCTGAACTCTTAGCGTTCATCTGCGAAGGCGAATACAGCTGAGTATTACTCGTTCCTACTGGCGTCATATAGCTCTCCTTACCTATCCTTAAATATAGTATCGGCAGAGGTGTGAAAAACTTGTGCAATTAATCATCGATAGTGATGTTTTTTTATTCGCACATTACATTTTCGTCTGCTTGGTTAAATCGTCTATTTACTAAGCAAGTCTTGTGCCGATAAGAATGTTTGATTTTAGATAGAGTTAGGATGAATGACGGGAACGTGATCAAGTTGTGACGATGGGCTAATTATCTAGGATTAGCCCATCGACTCTTTAGCTTAGAAGAGTGGATCAACAGATCCTACTCACACTCTAGGCTAGCGCTACGTTTTGACAGATGCTTGTATGCCTTCATTCGGTTCTCTTTCTTTACAAAGCGAGCCGGCGGCGAAAGCACTTCAAGCTGATAATCACCGCTATCCGATGAGATCGCTTCAACCGGGCTGATGATGGCGATTTTTAAATCAGGGTTACGACGTAGAATTGATGCCGCCGTCCCTAAACCACCCTCGGTGTGGAACTTGCCAGCCACGTGAATCACTTGTTTATCAGGGTTTGATGCTAGGTAATCCACAATCGACTCAGCCATGGTTTCGTCCCAGGTAACCTGAGCGGCAAACTGCTTTTCTGTTTGCTCTGGCGTACCGTGATGCATAGAAGCCATGAACTTTTCTTTGTAAGGGCTATCGCCAGTATCCACTTCGGCAGCAATCCATTGGCGTTGCTCGGTCGATAATTGGTCTAGGTAAGGCAATCCTTTACGGCCAATACACTGCACGAATGGCTTTGGTGCATTTGCCGCAATAACATCGACGTCGTTGGCTTTTGCGAACTCAACTAACGCGCGGTAATCACTTTCGTAATTTGGCCAAGCTGCCGCTTGAGACATGAGAATTTGTTCGCCAATTTCGCCGTTTAAGTATTGGTCAAGTGTGGCTTGGTGCTCTCGAGTGAACTGTTCCATTGAAAGCGCAATGTTTGATGTTGCGTTGCGGCGCGCTTTTAAGAAGTCGGTTTGGAAGCGGTGAATGGCAGAATGCGTGTGCCATTCGCCAATTAGAACCACATCAGCGTCAATCAGCTGCTCGGGTAATGCATCGAGAGAAAGTGTTTCGCCTTGTGGAGAAGCGAACTGGTAGTCATAGAATGTGGAAACGGATTCCGTTTGAGCCACTTTTTGAGAAGTGTCTTTTGCAGGTTGACTAGCACAAGCCGTGAGAAGAGTAGCTAATCCGATAAGAATAATACGTTGCATGAAATGCCTCCTTGAAGAACACGCATACTAAAGGAGGCAAGATAAGATTTCAATGCAAACGATAATCAATATCAATTAAATTTGTTTGCGGTACACTCGCAGCATAAAGTCAGCTTCACAGTTGAATTGCTCTGCCTCGGTGAGTTGTAGTTTAAACTCTTCACTCGCCTTCCAAGCAAACGGCGTCATCTGTAGCAGGTCGAATGCATCTGACCCCGATAGTTCCATCATATAGTTTAGTTGCTCTTGATGCTCAAGCGTAAAACCTTCGATCACTTCTGGATCTTCGTCGTGCAAGCGAACGCCATCATAAATTGCATCACGCAGTTGATACAGGTGTCGGCTAGCTGGTGTCACGGTGATCACCACACCATTATCTTTGATGGTGCGTTGTAACTCTTCAGCCTTGCAAGGCGCGTAAATGCGTAGAATTCCGTCTAAGCTGTTTTCAGCAAAGGGTAGGCGATGGCTTGATGCAACTGAGAAGTCGACAGCAGGGTAGCGTTTAGCGGCGTATTTGATAGCAATCTTAGAAATGTCTAGGCCAAAAGTAGCCCCTTTCTTTTCTTGAAGATTCACAGCAATTTCGTTGGTGTAATAACCTTCGCCACAACCAATATCCAATAGGCTAGGCGTCTCTTCTGGTAGATAGCGAGAACACAACGTCACCACCGCTTGGCGCATTGGGTCATAGTGGTTACCTTCAAGGAAGCGACGACGTGCCTGCATCATCTCTTTGTTGTCACCTGGATCTTTTGAGCGTTTGTGGTGCGCAGGCATCAAATTGACGTAGCCTTCTTTCGCTAGGTCGAACTGATGGTTCTTTTCACACTTAAACGTACGATCGTTTTGAGATAAAGGTTGGTGACACAAAGGGCATTGGTAAGTCATGGAGACCTCTAAAGGAGAATAGACAGCGCAAGTGTAACGAGCTAAAACCAAAAAGTAAAAGAGCGACATAAAGCCGCTCAAAAATCGTTTTTTATAACTGTATTTATACGGTTATTGGGCACTAATCACAGTGATCAGTTGGTGGTTTTCACCCGGCCGGAGTGTTTTACCGGCTTCTAGGCTTGGCGCGTGCAGTGTTGATTCTACGCACATCATAGTTAGGTAACCATCGTCTTGCATGTCGCCCATACTTGCAGCACCTTCTGCCCACGGGTTCCACAGTACTGCAGAGTTATGACCGTGGTTTTCAACTGTTAGCGTGCGATCCAGCTTCTTGTCAGCAACAAAGATTTGCGCTTCTGGTTGCGTGTAAACGCGGTCAATCGTGTCGGTCAGTACCAGTTCAGATCCACCTTGGCAGTTCTTGCCACCTTGCAGGCTATCAATGTACTCAGCCCCCATACCAGTGGTGGTTGTGTTGTGGATATCGCCAACGTTTAGGTAAGTGTGTAGTGCACCAGAGA
The DNA here is from genome assembly GCF_041439145.1 of Vibrio sp. 1F255. NCBI lineage: Bacteria > Pseudomonadati > Pseudomonadota > Gammaproteobacteria > Vibrionales > Vibrionaceae > Vibrio > Vibrio sp. 1F255. The sequence continues at coordinate 56,370 of NZ_JBGONQ010000022.1, forward strand.
AAGTCCATGGCTGAGAATCAGTGTTCTTCACGTCCAGCGTTACTTTTAGTTGTTCGCCGATCTCAACATTCAAGCGAGCATCAAACTGATGAGGCCATACTGCTAGCGTCTCTTCGCTTGGCTTCAGACCGAAGCTAACAATCACGCCAGCTTCGCTTTCACGGTGTTCAACCAATTGCCATTCACTTGAACGGGCAAAACCATGTGCTGGTGCTGCAATGCGACCAAACCAAGGCCAACATACTGGAATACCACCACGCAGAGCCGTTTTACCATCGAACTTAGCTTGTTGGCTCATCCAAATTAGGTCTTCTTGACCTTGCGGTTGGAATGACACCACATGGCCGCCAAACAGTGAAATCGCTGCGTTTGCTTTATCGTGGATAACGCGAACCAGTTTTACACCTTCGTGTTCAACGATAGTGACGTTGTCAGAAAGTACCGCCAGTGCAGGTAGAGTAGATAAATCCATTACATGATCCTTCTAAGGAAATTGAATTCAAATGCTGACTAGAGTGATGCTTGTGTTTTCATGAGTAACAAGCAGAGTCAGTATTAGAATTGAATTTTGCGTTTGGGCTATCTTGATGAGCTTAGACAGACGCGGTTTAAAAGATAGCAGGCATTAAAAAGGCGACACTAAGGTCGCCTTTTTCAAAGTCTGCTCAAAACAGTCTTCGCTAATGCTTATCTAAAGCGATTTCTAAAAAGAAATTACTTAGAGATGTGAGCGATTAGGTCTAGAACTTTGTTTGAGTAACCGATTTCGTTGTCGTACCAAGATACAACTTTAACGAATTTGTCAGTTAGAGCAACACCAGCTTTAGCATCGAATACTGAAGTTTGAACTTCACCGATGAAATCTTGTGATACTACTTGGTCTTCAGTGTAACCAAGAACGCCAGCCATTTCGCCTTCAGAAGCTTCTTTCATTGCAGCACAAATTTCTTCGTAAGATGCAGCTTCTTTTAGGTTAACTGTTAGGTCAACTACAGATACGTTAGCAGTTGGTACACGGAAAGCCATACCAGTTAGAAGGCCGTTTAGTTCTGGAAGAACAACGCCTACAGCTTTAGCAGCACCAGTTGAAGATGGGATGATGTTTTGAGAAGCACCACGGCCACCGCGCCAGTCTTTAGCAGAAGGGCCATCTACAGTTTTTTGAGTTGCTGTAGTAGCGTGAACTGTAGTCATAAGACCAGACTCAATGCCCCACTTATCGTTAAGTACTTTAGCGATAGGTGCAAGACAGTTAGTAGTACAAGAAGCGTTAGAAACGATGTCTTGACCAGCGTAAGATGCTTGGTTAACGCCCATTACGAACATTGGAGTTGCATCTTTAGAAGGACCAGTAAGAACTACTTTCTTAGCGCCAGCAGTGATGTGCTTACGTGCAGTCTCGTCAGTTAGGAAAAGACCAGTTGCTTCAGCAACTACGTCTACGTCGATAGCATCCCACTTAAGGTCTTCTGGGTTACGCTCAGCTGTAACACGTACAGTTTTACCGTTAACGATTAGGTTACCGCCTTCAACTTCAACAGTACCGTTGAAACGGCCGTGAGTTGAGTCGTACTTAAGCATGTATGCCATGTACTCTACGTCGATTAGATCGTTAATACCTACTACTTCGATGTCTGCACGCTCTTGAGCTGCGCGGAATACGAAACGGCCGATACGGCCAAAACCGTTAATACCTACTTTGATAGTCATTGTAGTTGCTCCACAACTTAATTTCTGATTAAAGATAACTGGTAGTAAAATTACAGAATCCAGTATACATCTGCAATAGATAATCCGACTTAACTTGTTTAATGTCAAAAAAAAGCGACGCTTTTCTTAACAATTGGGTGTAAGTGATTGAAAATTGACCATTGCAAGTGGCTCTGTACCCTTCCAGTTGGGTAAAATACCCCTAAATGATGATTCACTTATGAGTGTATATGTACAATGTTTCCTGGTGAGAAAGTATGTGCTACAAAACGACTCATATGCAAGCCTTTATAGAAAAAAGTAAATATAATAACTGAGAATGTGGAGAGATATTAACGTGATTCAAAAGGGAGGAAATATGATAAAGCCTGATGAATACTGGCGTGAGCGCCTAACGGACGACGAATTTTCAGTGTGTCGTGAGCGTGGTACTGAAGCCCCATATAGCGGCAAGTTACTGCACAACCATAAGACTGGCGTCTATAGCTGCACATGCTGTGAAAGCCCTTTGTTTCTGTCGGATAACAAATATGACTCTGGGTGTGGTTGGCCGAGCTTTGATGCCCCAGTGAATGATGAAGCAGTACGCTATATAGAAGATCTAAGTCACGGAATGAAGCGTGTAGAGATCCGTTGTACCGCCTGTGATAGCCATTTAGGTCACGTTTTTCCAGATGGCCCAAAGACCACAGGTGAACGGTTCTGTGTTAATTCAGTGTCGTTAATTTTCAACAAAAATGACGAAAGTACGAAATAACTTGTAACTATTGTCTAATCCTTACAGGTCGCATTTGTCGATTTAGGAATGCTGAAACGCCCAAGATTTCAGATTTAACTCTAGTACAAATAAAAACAGCTTCCAAAAAGGTAGCTGTTTTTATTTGAAAGCAGGTGAATAAGAAGCTTAAGTAAGAACACTATAAATGAAGCGATCAGTAACTCGGGACGATTGAAGGGCTGTAAATTCCATCCTCAATCGCTTCGACGATGTTATCTGCGTCTTTATTTAGCTTCTTATAGGTTGCCTTGTCGAAATGGTACAACACCGTGAGCTCGGCTTCAGAAGCAATCGGCACGTCAAAGTCTTTGGCAACCATTGCCCAAACGTACGCTTTTTCCATATGTCCCAGGCTGTGGTTGATACTGGCCATCGACTTGAAGATTTCAGTGTTGGCTACCGAGCCATTAGAAAGCGTTAGCGCATTATTGAGTAGCTTAAGTGTCTTTATATGATTGCGGGTGGTATAGAAGGTTGCCAAGGCATATTGCATCTCAGCTGTGTTTAACGCTTCAGAGCCTTCTAGTTGTAGGAAACTGCGTCTGGCATTGGTGTCCCCAGTTTGCGACCACAAGAAGTAAAGCGTTTCCGGTGTATCAGATTTCGATAGCTCATCAACAATGCGCTCAGACTCTTCGATACTGTGCATTAAAGAGGTAAAGCGACGCTCTTGCAGCTTAGATTGATCGATCGTTTCGATCTGTGCCGCGAGCTCTAGGCACTTTTTGTAGGCAGTGACTAATTCGAATTCTTTAATTTTGTTGATTTCGGTGGGTTGCTTCTGAACTTCAAATCGATGCCAGATGAGGTCGGTACGTGCGACACGACATTGCCCATCGTTCATGTTCAATTGTTCACACTGAAGACCCGGATTGCTTTGGCACAGTTGATCGGTATTTTTGTTCCCTTCAAGACACCCAACCAGAGTGAAAGGCAATAGGCTAATCGCCAACCATTTCATAATTTTCATATTCCTTCACTTGTGATCAGATGCACTTATTATCGGTCAGGTTCTTGACTCAATTCTGTTACGGGTTATTTTCTGGTGAAAATTGTTAAAACTAAGGCTTTACCATGGATGCAGAACAACTTCTTAGCGCAATGACACCCGAGGTCTACGAACGTTTAACCTACGCAGTTGAAACGGGTAAATGGCCAGAAGGTACGGCGCTCTCAAAAGAACAGCGCGACTCGTGTATGCAAGCGGTTATGTTATACCAATCTAAACATAACTCTGAAGCTCAACATATGACAATTGCAGCTGGTGGTGAGATTAGCTTTAAATCTAAGTCTGAACTAAAGAAACAGTTTAAGTCAGATCAAGAAGACATTGTTAGGGTTAACCCGAATCATTAAGCTTAAATTACAACAAAGGGGTGGCAATGTGCCACCCCTTTTAGTTTAACTCGTTTATTTATAAGCAATAAAACGATTTAGTTCACGTTAAGCCGCCGTTACTTTCATAGAATAACTGGCTTTAACGTGAATCCTTGAACAGGTTATAAGCTCATCTCACCGCGCAATACTTGTTGCATCTGAGCCTTCACTTCTTCGTAGCCTAGGTTTTGGCTTAATAGATAATGCAACTTCGCCAGTGCCGCTTCTGGTGTCATATCGTAACCACTCACCACGCCCGCTTCTGCTAGTGCACAACCTGTCGCGTAACCACCCATGTTGACTTTACCAGCCAAACATTGAGTTAGGTTCACCACAATAACACCGCGCTCTGAGGCATCTTTCAGGTGCTGAAGCAGTTCTGGGTTTTGTGGTGCGTTACCCACACCAAAAGTAAGCAGAATCATCGCGTTAACAGGTTGTAATAGCGTGTTACGGATAACTTCGTGTGAGATGCCTGGGTACATTGTGATTACGCCGATAGGTTGCGGAGTAATGTTATGAACCTTGAAAGCACCTTCAGGTTGTTCGTTTACCTTTACGTTATTGCTAAGTTGGATATTGATACCCGCTTCTAGCAAAGGATTCAGGTTTGGAGACGTAAACGCATTGAAGCCATCTGCGTGTGATTTTGTGCTGCGGTTACCACGCATCAACTTGTTGTTGAAGAACAGTGTCACTTCATTGATAGGGTAGTTTGCAGCAATGTGTAGCGCATTCAGCAGGTTTGCTTGTCCGTCTGAACGAAGCTCTGCTAGTGGGATCTGAGAGCCCGTAACAATCACAGGTTTGCCGAGGTTTTCAAGCATGAAAGACAGTGCAGAGGCAGTGTAAGCCATAGTGTCTGTACCATGCAGGATAACGAAACCATCGTACTTATCGTAGTTCGCGCGAATGTCATCAGCGATAGTCTGCCAATCAAGTGGCGTCATATCTGAAGAGTCCATTAATGGAGAGTATTCGTGAATGGTGTACTCAGGCATCTCTGGGCGATGGAATTCAGGCATGCCAGCTAGCTGCTTATCCATGAAACCTGCGACAGGAACATAGCCGTGGTCAATAGACTTCTGCATGCCAATTGTGCCGCCGGTGTACGCGATATAGATGTGTTTTCTTTCCATGGCGATTAATACTTAGTGTGATGTAGGGAACAGGGGGGCGATTATAGCGAATTATCATGCAATAAAAAGAGGCACCTCACACAGAGGCACCCCTTAGTTATTGAGTTATTGGCTCAACTTATTGAACTTGGCAATTTAAGCAGAAAGCGTATCGGCCTTGTGGGTCGTTAAAGTTGCCTAACAGCTGGCTATCTTGAGCTAACTGCTGAGTAACAGGCTGTAAACTGCTTGGTATCATCGATTGAATATCTAGGCCTATCGACATCTGAACTTGGTTCATAAATTCTTGAATAAATTGTTCAGTGGCCGAAAGTGGCTCTTCTACCCAGTAGATGTTGTAGCTTTCAAGCTCTGCAAGTGAAGCCGCAGCTGCAACCGCATCATCGAAATCACCAATCTCATCGACTAAGCCTTTCTGAATCGCATCTTGACCTGTCCAAACTCGACCTTGAGCAATCTTGTCGACCGCATCGACTTCCAGACCGCGATTTTCTCCAACTAGGCTGATGAATCGGCGGTATCCGTTTTCAATGCCCATTTGGAACGCGTCCTTCGCGCCATCGCTAAGTCCAGTTGTAATACCAAGACCAGAGAAAGGTGAGGTGCCAACGCCATCAGTGTAAACACCAATATCGTTCAACCCTTTTTCGAAGGTGGTGATAACACTGAAGATACCAATTGAACCCGTTAGTGTGGTTGGCTGAGCTAGGATCTTATCCGCACCCATCGAGATCCAGTAACCACCCGAAGCAGCAAGGCTCGACATCGACACAACAACCGGTTTACCCGCTTGCTTGATCGCTTCTATTTCATTACGGATAACTTCAGAAGCAAAGGCACTGCCACCTGGGCTATCGACACGAAGTACAACTGCTTTCACTTTATCGTCGTTACGTGCTTGGCGCAGTAGGGCTGCAGTGGTGTCTCCGCCAACTGTGCCACGCGGTTGCTTGCCATCCATAATTGCGCCGCTCGCTACAATCACGGCAACGTCGTGTGATTCACTAGTCATGTTTGGAAGCATGGTTGTACGGTATTCGTAGTAACCAAACGCGTTGTAGCTGTCTTGGCCGTCACTGCCGAAAACATCGGCAAGCTCTAGTCGAACTTGCTGGCGTGTCGCTAGCTCATCCACTAAGCCAAGTTTCTCGGCCAGTTTTGCAATGTCACCGTCCACAGACTCAAGTTCTTTCAAGAAGGTGTCCATGCTTGGGTTCAGTGTCTTAGCGTCTATTTGACGGTTGTTGCTGACGTCATCAACGTACGCACCCCATAGTTGGCTTAACCAACGAGAAGCGGACTCTTTCGCTGCGTCTGACATGTCATCACGAATGAAAGGCTCAATAGCTGACTTATAAGTGCCCACACGGAACACGTGCGTGTTGACGTCTAGTTTCTCTAACAACGTTTTGTAGTAAAGCGAGTAAGCGCTATAGCCTTTAAGAAGAACCCCACCATCTGGTGATAGGAAGACCTTAGTTGCGTAGCTGGCTAGGTAGTATTGGCTTTGGTTGTAAAAGTCACCCACCGCATAAATCGGTTTGCCTGTTGCTTTGAACTCATTCAATGCTTTAGCAATGTAGCGTAGCTTGGTCAGGTTGGTTTCTGGCAGCTCTTTGAGAGCTAAAACGATACCAGTAACCTTGTCATCGTCTTTTGCGTAGCGAATCGTTTCAACGATATCAAACAGGATGTTCTCTTTTGGAAGGTCTTTGCCAAGTAGTGAACCTGTGACCGAATCCATCGGATTGATATAGCGGCTTTGTTCCACAATAGGGCCAGACAGATTAAGCACTAAAGCCGAATCCTGAGGAACCGTCGGTTGAGCCGTATCTGAATGGAAGTACACAAAGTAGATGATGGCGATACTGAGTAAAAAGACTAGGTTAACCAGCGCAAGACGTACAAACGTAATGAGCTTCCAAATCCCTTTAAAGAACATGCCTATAAATTTGAATATTTTTTTCATTCTGTCTCCGCAGTGAGATTACGTCGCTTTAACAAGCCGTAGTACCATTAATCTCAATAATATGAACTGCTTAGTATCCTACGATAATTCCCAAGCTCAAACTACACCAAGAATTGTTAATCGATATATATTCTCATTAAGTGTAGTCAAATTAAGGGCTTCTGAACGATTAATACGTGCAGCATTATGATCGGTGTTACAAAAATGTAAACGGTTGTTTGAACTTTTGGTAATTGAACTATACTGTGGTCAGACCACAAGGATAAAATAATAGAAGTGATGTCTGCCATGTACCCACATTTACTTGAACCACTCGATCTTGGATTTACCCAGTTACGTAACCGTGTATTGATGGGATCAATGCATACAGGTTTAGAAGAAAATAAAGAAGGTCTCCACAAACTCGCCGCGTTTTATGAAGAGCGAGCAAAAGGAGGCGTTGGCCTTATTGTTACCGGTGGTTTCTCTCCTAATTTACGTGGCAGATTAACCCCATTTAGTGCTGAATTCAGTAAAGTGAAGCATGCAAAAGCTCACCAAGTTGTTACCGAGGCCGTGCACAAGCATGGCGGTAAGATTGCCCTTCAGTTGCTGCATGCTGGCCGCTATGCCATGCACCCATTCGCGCAAAGTGCTTCGGGTATTAAAGCGCCAATCGCTAAGTTCGCACCGAGTGAGATGAGCCCTCGTCAGATCAAAAAGACCATTGGTGCCTTTGCCAACAGTGCCGAACTCGCCCAAGTCGCGGGTTACGACGGCATTGAGATTATGGGATCTGAAGGTTACTTGATTAACCAATTCATCTGTAAACGTACCAATATGCGTTACGACGAATGGGGCGGTTCTTATGAGAAGCGCATGCGTTTCCCGCTGGAGATTGTTAAATCGATTCGCGAAGCAGTGGGTGACGACTTCATTATTATTTTCCGACTGTCGATGCTGGATTTGGTTGAGCAAGGCAGCACCTTTGAAGATGTTGTTCTATTGGCTCAAAAGCTGGAAGAAGCAGGCGTGACTATTATCAATACCGGCATCGGTTGGCATGAAGCGCGTGTTCCGACTATCGCGACACAAGTACCACGTGGTGCATTCTCTTGGGTGACGGAAAAAGTGAAACCATACGTGTCGATCCCAGTGGTGACATGTAACCGAATTAATACGCCAGAAGAGGCCGAACGTATTCTTAGCTCTGGGCAGGCTGATATGGTGTCTATGGCGCGTCCATTCTTGGCAGACCCGGATTTTGTTAATAAAGCAGCTCAAGACCAAGCTCAGTTCATCAATACCTGTATCGGTTGTAACCAAGCTTGCCTTGATAACGTGTTTAAAGGTAAACGTGCGAGCTGTTTGGTGAACCCACGCGCTTGTTACGAGACTGAAATTGTTGTTCAGCCAGCGCAAGCGACTAAGACCATTGCGGTTGTTGGCGCAGGCCCAGCCGGTTTAGCTTGTGCGACGACACTAGCCCAGCGTGGACACAAGGTTGACTTGATTGAGAAAAATGACCGTATCGGCGGCCAGTTTAGATTAGCAATGCAGATACCGGGCAAAGAAGAGTTCAGAGAAACGATTCGTTATTTTGCTAACCAAATCGATGCATCCGGCGTGAATCTGAAACTGGATACGGAAGCAACGTTTGAGATGTTGTTGAAGTACGATGAAGTGGTGATGGCTGCTGGCGTAGAGCCAAGAAAGCTCGATATTGAGGGCATTGACCAAGAAAACGTGGTCGATTACCAAACCTTGATTCGCGAAAAGACACCAGTAGGCGAAAAGGTCGCGATTGTTGGTGCTGGTGGTATTGGTGTCGATGTGGCAACCATGCTGACAGAACCGACTTCACACAGCCTAGACGATTGGCTGCATGAGTGGGGCATCGATAAGAATATGGAACACCCAGGCGGACTTTACCCTTACCCTGATTCATTCAGCGATAAAACGGTGTGGGTGATGCAGCGTAAAGCGGGTCGTGTTGGTAAAGGTCCGGGCAAAACTACAGGCTGGATTCACAAACGCACACTAGAAAAACGCGGTGTTAATCTACTGGGTGGCGTGAGCTACAACAAGATTGATGACCAAGGTCTGCATATCAGCGTTGGTAAGAAAGAGCAGGTGCTGGATGCTGACTCGGTTATCGTATGTGCAGGTCAGGTGTCAGTTCGTCCATTCGAAGACATGTGGCAAGAGTTTGGTGGCAAACTGCATGTGATAGGCGGCGCCGATTACGCGGGTGAATTGGATGCAGTACGCGCAATTCGTCAAGGTGTTGAGCTAGCGATTAAGTTATAGAATCAGCTATCAAACTGTAATCTTATCAGTAGATATTGTTACTTAATTTGCTGAGTTAGATTTTGAACAAGGCTCCTAAGTCATAGATTTAGGAGCCTTTATTGTTTCTAATCTAGCCTAAATGGACAGCCGTTGAGATTTATTATCGTTTGTATTCTGTGCTAAAGTTCAAGTATACAAATAATAAAGAAATAGTAAGGACTTCAAATGGATGCTTTGGATCTATTGCTCAACAGACGCTCAATCGCAAAACTCTCTGATCCGGCACCTGAAGGTGTGGCGTTAGAAAACATCATCAAAGCAGGGCTGCGTGCTCCAGACCACGGTGCACTAACACCATGGCGCTTTGTTATCGCGCAAGGTTCAGGCCTACAAAAGCTTTCAGACATCTTGGTGCGCGCCGCTGAAGCGGATGACAGCGAAGAAGCGGTTATCGAGAAAGTAAAAAAAGCGCCGTTCCGAGCTCCAATGGTGATCACCGTGATTGCAAAAGTCACCGAGCACGAGAAAGTGCCTGCTATCGAACAACATCTGTCTGCGGGTTGTGCTGCACAGGCGATGCAAATGGCCGCAGTCGCACAAGGTTTCCAAGGCTTTTGGCGCTCAGGTAAATGGATGTTCCACCCAGAAGTACACCAAGCATTTGGCCTAGAAGGCGACGATGAAATTGTTGGCTTCCTATACCTAGGCACTCCAGGCTGTACACCAATGAAAGTGCCAGAGCGCGACTTCTCTAAGTTCGTTGAGTTTTTATAAAGAAAGCTGAAGCTTGAATAGTGGAATGCTAACTGTATAAACAACCAGTTTTTCTTGATTTATTAGAGCCACATTAGATAATGTGGCTCTAATTGTTTGTAGCATCTGGAAAAACATGTCTCGCCTTATTATTGCTGAAAAACCAAGCCTCGGCCGCGCGATCGCCGCTGCACTACCTAATCCACAAAAGAAAGACCAAGGGTTTATCAAATGTGGCAATGGGGATGTGGTGACTTGGTGTATTGGACACTTATTGGAGCAGGTTGAGCCGGATGCTTATGACGACCGTTATAAGAAGTGGAATTTAGCCGATCTTCCTATCGTGCCGGAGCAATGGCAGCTAAGACCGCGTAAGACTTCAAGCAAACAGCTCACGGTGATCCGAAAGCTATTGAAGGACGCCACTCAAATTGTTCACGCCGGAGACCCGGATAGAGAAGGGCAGTTGCTGGTTGATGAAGTGATTGATTACTGCAAAGTCTCTAAGGCTAAGAAAGAGTCGATGGACAGGCTACTGATCAGCGACTTGAACTTACCTGCCGTAAAACGTGCACTTTCTCAAATGCGCAGCAACCGTGACTTTATTCCGCTTTCTATTTCCGCATTAGCGCGCTCTAGAGCCGATTGGCTGTATGGCATGAACATGACTCGTGCTTATACCTTACTCGGTCAAAAGGCTGGCTACCAAGGTGTGTTGTCGGTCGGGCGAGTACAAACGCCTGTACTTGGTTTGGTGGTAAGGCGCGATGAAGAGATCGAAAACTTTATTCCGAAAGATTACTTCACTTTGCACGCTTTGATCCCTTATCAAAATCACGGCCAGAGCTTTGATATTCGTGCGCGTTGGAAGCCAAGCGAAGCATGTAAACCATGGCAAGATGAAGAAGGGCGCGTGCTCAATCGAAAGCTGGTTGAGAATGTGGCTAACCGAATTGCGAATCAACCCGCGACGGTGACGGAATCAGAGCAAAAGCAAAGTAAACAAGCTGCGCCACTGCCTTACTCGCTGTCAGCTTTGCAGATTGATGCGTCTAAGCGTTTTGGTATGAGTGCTCAGCAGGTGTTAGACACGTGTCAGTCATTGTACGAGAAACACAAACTCATCACTTACCCACGTTCTGATAGCCGCTATTTGCCTAAAGAGCACTACTCACAGCGAGAGTCGATCGTAGACGCTATCGCTAACAATGCCAAAGAGCTGCAAAGTGGTGCTCAAGGTGCGGATCTTTCTCTTAAATCCAAAGCATGGAACGACAGTAAGGTCGATGCTCACCACGCAATAATTCCAACACCGAAGAAATCATCGGTGAACGGCCTGTCTGCCAACGAGATGAAAATCTATCAGCAAATCGCTCGCCAGTATCTAATGCAGTTCTACCCACCTGCCGTTTTTGCCGATGCTAAGCTGGTCTTTGATATAGCTGGTGGCGTGTTCATTGCGAAAGGACGTCAGCTTATCAACCCCGGCTGGAAGGTGTTGATGGGCAAAACAGACACCGAAGAGAAAGGCGATGGCACGGATACGGTTCCACCGTTGGAGAAAGGAACCGTGTTGACGTGTCGTGAAGGCGTGATTGGTGATAAGAAAACCGAACCACCAAAGCACTTCACGGAAGCGACGTTGCTTCAAGCGATGACAGGTATCGCGCGTTTTGTTGCTAACAAAGACCTCAAAGCCATTTTGAAAGAGACCGATGGCCTTGGTACTGAAGCAACCCGTGCAGGCATTCTAGATACCCTTTTCAAAAGACAACTGCTAACGCGCCAAGGTAAGAGTATTCATAGTAGCCCTGCGGGCAGAGGCTTGATTCATGCTTTACCTGAGGACTCTACCTTCCCAGACATGACGGCACACTGGGAGCACCAGCTGCAAGGCATGGCAGAACGAAATCAAGCTTATCAGCCTTTCATGCAAGCGTTAGAAAGCAAGATTGATGGTTTGATGGGCAAGGTAAAAACCGGCGAAGTTCCTGAGTCTCTACGTCATCTTCCTAAAGTCGAAAGACCAGCTTTTAAACGCCGTAAAGGCGGTGGTGCGAAGAAGTCTTATGCCAAGACAGGTACGTATGCTAAGAAAGGTACTTCCGCTAAGAAGGGCACTAAAAGCTAAGATTTATTGAGGTTAGTATTAACGTCCGACTTTACGGCCACAACGTTTAAACAGCTTCTGCCAATAGTCGACATGGCGACGAGTTGATGCTCGAAAAGCTTGATGTGCATCTTGAATGGGAAAGTAATAACTGTGCAGTTCAGGTTGCGCGTCAAACATTCCTAGTTGCGGGGCTAATTGCTGATAGTAGCCATCCAGCTGCGCCATGTAGGGCTGAACCTTGCCTATGTATTGTTGCTCGAATACATTGTTGAGATAACGAAACTTAGTGGTGTCTCGCTGCTTGCCGCAGATGATGTTGGCATCAAAAGTAGTGAGTTGCTTGGTGATGGTATCAAGCTCAACCGAAGCACGAGCCAGCGAGTAGTATAAATCCCCGAGCGTAGAGCTCTTCTCTAATACTTCTTGTACCTCAGTGGTTTTGCCGGAAACGAGCGGCGCGTTTAACGCTTGGTTGAGATGTTCTAAGGCGCCACTGGTTTGTCGTACCTGATCGCCGATATCAGCGCGTAACCACTGACTACCCCGCATTTGTGACTGCATCGCATCACTGGCATAGATGAGATTCCATTGGTGCAGCGGAAACTGTGTGAGCTTCTGCTGCTCGATTTTATTGAGTAATTCTACGATCTCTGGGTCTAATTCAGTACTGGATAAACACTTGCCTAAGCCTTCAAGTAGCGCGACTTGATAATCGTAGTTACGAAACTCATCTGCGACCTTGCCTAGAACCGAATTTCTTTCTGCTATCAGATTGAACAGTCTACACTGACGAAGCTGATAGCTGTCGATGAGACCGATAGAGAGTGAGGGCACGTCAAGCAGCAGTTCTCGTTTTCTCGGTAGGCTTTCAAACTCCCAATCCTCTTTGAGTTCTTCAGCATCTTGTACTCTAGCGACCTTAGTTTGATAGTCGTCGAATAAGTCGCCGGGGCCATTACTGAAACAGCCAGTTAGCATCACTGTTAGACAAAACAGCGTTGAGTGCTTAACTAGGTTTGAGAGAGAGCCTGCATTCATCTGTGGATTACCAGTCTATTTCGTTACCATCGAAATTGAAGAAGTGACCACTTACTCCGGTATTCGCGGACTCGATGACTTTAATAAGGCCGGAAGCTGAAGTGTTGGTATCGATCAGAGCATTAGGGCCACCCATTTCGGTCTGTACCCAGCCTGGATGCAGTGCTAACACCGTAAAGCCATTATCGGTTAAGTCGTTGCTTAAGCTCTTAACCACGGAGTTTAGAGCGGCTTTAGAGGAGCGATAGATATAACCTCCGCCTGAGGTGTTCTCGGTCATGCTGCCGACTCTAGAGGATAAACAAGCGACCTTTTTGATATGGCTGCCTTCTAGTAGAGGCAATAGCGTTTCGACAAGCTTGAGTGGGGCAATAGTGTTAACTTCGAATACACGACGCCACTCTTCGACATCGGTATTACCTAGCCCATAGCCTTTAGGGCCATAGTAGCCAGCGTTGTTGATCAAGATATCAATCGACTCTATTTGCGAAGGGAGTTGGCTTACTGCTTGGTAATCGGTTATCTCTAATTGAATACAGGTAAGGTTGGTGTTGTGGTCTGTGAGTGAGAGCAGTTCTTTTGCTGAATTGTCATCACGATAAGTCGCGTACACCTTGTGATTACTTTCCAAGTATTGTCGAGTCAGGCTTAAGCCAATGCCGCGGTTCGCTCCAGTAATAAAAATAACGCTCATGGTGATTCCTTTTCAGTTCAATTAGTTAAGTTTGATGGCTTAACACGAGAAAATCAACGCTCCACCAACTGGCCATTAGCATTCCTACAAAAATCATTACTGCTGCCGCTGAGCCGCAGATCACCCCAAAGATGAGTATTACGTTTTTCATTATGGTCTCTACTTTATAATTAATAACAATGATAACCATTATCATTAATTAAGGTTGTCGCCAAGTTTGAGGCTGTTATGATTTTGAGAAAGATACGCAATTAGCCTGATTATGATTCCTTTAATTTACCACCCAATCTATTCACAGTTACCTTTACCAGAAGGTCATCGCTACCCAATCAACAAATATCAGTTGTTGCATAGTGCTGTTGAGGCGCTGATGAATAGCGAACCTCGATGGAAGTGCAAGTTTGAAGTGTGCCAACCAACGCCGGTTTCGGTTGAGCAAGTAAAACAGGTACATGATAGCGAATATGTTGATTTGCTCGTGTCTGGTAAGTTACCTGCAGCAAAGATGAGACGTATCGGTTTCCCGTGGAGCGAGCAACTTATCGAAAGAACACTCTACTCAAGTGGTGGAACCTGCTTGGCCGCTGAAATGGCAATAGAGACTGGTTTAGCGATTCATTTGAGTGGTGGTTATCATCATGCGCATCATGATTTTGGAAGTGGCTTTTGTTTGTTGAACGATTTGGTTTTAGCGGCAAAACACGCGCTGACCTTTGAACATATCGATAAAGTGCTGATCGTTGATAGCGACGTTCATCATGGTGATGGCACAGCAACTCTTTGCCAAGACAACGACGACATCATTACTCTGTCGTTCCACTGCGATAAAAACTTCCCTGCACGAAAGCCGCTATCCGATTTAGATGTGCCATTAAGTCGTGAAACAGAAGATGAAGAGTTCCTACGTTGTTTTGAACAAGTCACTAAGTTAGCGATTGCTCACCATCAACCTGATCTGATTATTTATGATGCGGGGATAGATATTCATCAAGACGATGAACTGGGTTATTTGAATGTCTCGACACAAGGGATATTTGAGCGCGACTGTTTCATGATTGAATTAGCGAAATCAGAGTCTATTCCGATGGCTTGCGTAGTCGGTGGCGGGTACCGCACTAAACACCAAGATCTGGTGCCGATTCACATGCAGCTGTTAAAAGCGGCCTATCATGTTCACGGTTAACCTCTCAAATTAGCGGCTGATAGTTCATTGAAATGATGGTGTGAAATAAGCGCCTTTTGCACCATAAAAGACACGCTTGCACCATTGTGACTCATATAAAGTACTTTTTTATTAATTAGTTACGTATTTGTGTGATTAATTGTGGTCTGTAAATTGCTTTACCCATGTGTCTATAAAAACACAAGGGATAAAAATGAACCTGACGGACAAGGAACGTAGTTGGCTTAATTGGTTTGGCGCAACAGGAAAACTGGCTATGCGCAGAGCTTGTTTCCTCAATCGAAGTAGGACGGAAGAGCTTGAACAAGCTTTTGAAAGTATTGCTCACACGCGAGTTCAACTTCTGCATAACTGGGTCAAGAATCAATGGGATTTTTTAGAAGACTCTGCGGTTTATTTAGCAAGTCGAACGGAAGAACAAGCTCAGGGGACGTTAGCTAGCCTTCTTAAACGCAGTACGGATTTTTCTGAGTTGGCGATCGTCGATGCTAAGGGGATAGCACAAGCATCGAGTTATCATGAGCATGTAGGGGTTAACCTTGGAGACAAGAAGGCTTTAGTTGAAGGGGCTTCAAAGCGTTATCTGCATGGGCCGTATATGGATCAGCGCACGTTGAACGTAGGGGCTTCGAGTTCATCGTTTCATGACCAAGTAACGCTGATGTTTTATGTCCCCTTTTCTCGGGATGAAGGGGCGCCGCAATTCCTATGTGGTCGTGTTCCAAATGATGTTATTGGTGACATTATTCAAAGAGAAGCGGGGCATATTTATAGCGAGTCGGGTGATAACTATATCTTTATGGTCGACTCCATTCATGATCCTCATACTCAGCCGGGTGTTGCGCTCTCTCGTTCTCGCTTTGAAGATAATACCTTTTCACACGGCGAGAACTTAAAGCAAGGGATTCATACTGATTGGGGAACGGTTAAGATCCAGCACCACACCGAATTTGAGATTCGCTTTACGGACCCAGCCACCAACCAGCTTCACCCAGGCGTAAGAGAAACCATTAAAAATGGCAATAACTTGTTTATTGGTTATCCGGGGTATTCTGACTATCGCCACATACCCGTTATTGGCAAAGGTATCACTTTTCAATTGGATGGTTCACCAGATACCTTTGGCATGATGTGTGAGTCCGATTTAGAAGAGGTCTACAGAGACCGAAGTCTAAGTTATACCTTATCTAAGCACTTTATCAGCTGCATGCTACTGCCTCTATTTGTTCCATTACTGTTTGCCAACCTTTATACACTCACACCTTTTATGCAGAGTGGCATTATGTTCGCTTGCGCGTTGCTTTCATTGGGCTTATTCCGTTTAGTTAGCGCCAAACCACTAGCGAAGAAGATTTATGAAATGACCGGGGTAATGCAGACCTTAGCTGAAGGTGATGGCAACTTAAGTCGGAGACTTGATCCCACCACATTCAGTCATAATGAACTTGGCAACTTAGGGCGCTGGACTAACAGTTTTATCGACAATTTAGATAACACGGTGAGTGAGTTGATCCATGCGAGTCACGAAGTTAGAGAGGTTTCGGAATCGATGTTTCGTCGCAGTGTCGTGATGAAGCAAACCAGTGATGATGCATCACAAGCGTTAAGCAATATGCTTCAGTTGAGTCAGTATCAACAGAGCGAAATTACTCATGCGAGTGTCTCAGCAACGCAAATGGACACGGTGATGAAACAAGCCGTCCTGAGCGCGGAGAAGGAATACAATCAGTCCGTCGAAGGCATGGGGATTGTTCGGAATATCGTCGAAAGCTCGGCGCATAGTGTGAATGAGGTGAATAATGAAATGACTAAGGTGTCTGACATTATAGATATCATTACTGACATCACCGCGCAGACTAACCTTTTGGCCTTGAATGCGGCCATCGAGTCGGCAAGAGCAGGTGAACACGGGAGAGGGTTCTCTGTCGTCGCTTCTGAAGTAAGAACACTGGCTGACCGCACCTCACAAGCTGCGAACCATATTAGTGACCTAATGAAAGAGCTGCATAGTAAGTCTCGCAGTGCTGTTGAGTCTATGGAGCGAGGCGTGGAGAATGTGAGTAAGGGAAACTTAACAGTAGACTCAAACACCCGCAGTGAACAAATTCAAGCAGCGGTGAGTGACCTCTTTACCACGATGTCTAATCTAGATGAGAACAGTCAGAAAAACGGACAAACGGCAGATAAAGCCCAACGTTCAATATCTGACTTACAACTGTCTACTAAGCAACTCGCACGTCGAGTTTCTTTGATGGGCAATGCATTGAGCCGCTTAGACCAATTGATTGGACGCTTTGAAGTGAGCCGAAAGGTGGCGTAGTAGAAACTACGTAAGCTCTTTACGTAAACGCCAGATACAAAAAAGCCGCTGATTTCTCAGCGGCTTTCTTTAATGTGGTGGAGGGATAGGGATTTGAACCCTAGAACCGCTATTAACGGTTGCCGGTTTTCAAGACCGGTGCTTTCGACCACTCAGCCATCCCTCCAGTGGCGCGTATAATATAAGGGTGGCTTTCGCTTGTAAATACCCTTATTAACTGACTGCTTTTTTTATGAACGCTTTTTGGTATTTTTGTTCTGAATGATTATTTATTGTTCGGTTTATTAAGAAGCCGACAAAATCTAATATTCAATAAGCCAAGTATTCCCAACTTTTGTTATACGTGAAGTGTTTCTGTGCTATTAAAAAAGAAAGTATCTAATTGGCTTGCAGGTAAAGTTATGAGGGGAGTGGCTTAGGCGCATGAACTTTTAGTTTAGAACGGTGAGATCGGAATTTAAAACTAGGTATAAAGTGAATGGGTTTGAAACTGGGACTGTAGAGAGTTTTGTTAGATGAGCTTTATATTTTAAAAAGCTTCAGATGCAAAAAAGCCGCTGATTTCTCAGCGGCTTTCTTTAAAGTGGTGGAGGGATAGGGATTTGAACCCTAGAACCGCTATTAACGGTTGCCGGTTTTCAAGACCGGTGCTTTCGACCACTCAGCCATCCCTCCAGTGGCGTGAATAATATAAGGGGTGGAGGATCTTGTAAACCCTTAATTTTCATAATTTTGTTTTGTTGCTTGTTTTCTAATCATTCACGGCAATAAAAAAGGGAAGCCATTGGCTTCCCTTTGCTGTTTGCTGATTATTTAGTCATTTTTTGTGTAGAAACGCTGTAGCTCTGTCAGGCCTTGCATCAACACAGGTAAGCGAGGGCTTACGTTTTTCAGGCGCTTGTAATTTTGGTCGTACAATTTGTAGTTACCAAATTTATCCAACACCGTTGTTTGCTGGTCAGTAACAAGAGCAAGTTCACGAGAGTCGCCCGCGAGAATCCACTTTCTGTTACGTTCATTAAACAGGCTGCGACCACTACTGAAATCTGTTGGGTTCGAAGATACACCCAATAGCTCTTGCATCAGTGTTACTGACACGTCTAGATGACTAGAACGGTGGGTGTATTCAGAAGCAGACTTGCCAGGCCAGCTGATAAACAGTGGTACTTGTAACTGATAACGACTGTAGTTGGAGTTTGCACCCCAGCTGTTGGTTTTGGTTTCGTTAAACTCAGTACCGTGGTTAGAGGTAATGATAACCACCGTGTTATCGGCAAGCTCTAAGCGTTCCAGTTCAGCGTAGATAGTTGCTAGCTGAGCATCGGCCGCTGTCGCCGACTTTTGATAGTCTGCTGCAAAACGCTCTGCTGTCGTTAGCGTAGAGTCCGACTCTGAACTTGAATCGTAGCTGGCGAAGTTATCCAGTGTGGTTAATTCAATAAAGTTAAACCAAGGGCGTTTAGCTTGCGGTGATTGAATCCAGTTAGACCAAGCTTTTATGGCACTCTGGTCATCATAAGTTGCTTGCTCTGGCATCACATCACGGCCTCGGAAGATGATATCCGAGTACAGTGCATCACTAAAGTTGTCGCCACTGAAAGCAGCGAACTTGTAATCGTGATTCTCTAAAACATCGAGCAATACTGCGCTTGACCCCTGAGCTTCAATGCTGCTTGCGTAGCTGCTCGGTAGGCCGTAGAACAAGCCAAAAATACCAAACATATCGTTACTTGAACTGTAGTGGTTGGTGAAGTTGATCGACTGTTGTGCGTAGGCATAGCTGTTTGGCATCGCCGTCGCATTAAGTGCGTCAGAGCGAAGGTTGTTCACACTCACCATCAGGATATTAAGATCATCACTGCGGCGGTTGTATTGAATTTTTTCTAGCGGGTAGCTAACTAGGTTTACGTTCTCTTTGTTCGCTTCTAAACGCTCAAGGTACTCTTCACGGTCTAATAGGCCATGTTTTTCCATAAAGCTTTTCGCTGTCATTGGATAAGACAGTGGGAAGTTCGCTTTCTGGCTAGTAATTGGGTTATAGAAGTACGCATCAGCCCACATGTAGGTCAAGTGGCTGCTGATGAAACACAAGAAGAAGACGGCAGTAATCGGACGGCCAATGTGTTTATGAGACAGTTTACGCTGCTTACGCCAAACCCACTCAGACAGACCAAGCTGTAGTAAGAAGATAAATGGCATAACAATGAAGAGGTGCTGCAAATCAGACGTGAATGCAGATTCCTCTCCACTGAATAAAACCTCCCACACGACAGGCGTCAGGTGGAGGTTTATATTTTGATACGTTTGGGTATCAATCAGTAGGACAGTTAAACCTATGGTCGCGAAGATAACGGCAACCAAACGTAATAACTTCCTCGACGGAAGAATAAAAGTGAGCGGGAACAGCACTAATAGATAGAGCGCGAACACTAAAAAGCCAAAATGACCAACCCACGATGCAGCCAAATAGAATTGGCCTAGCAAGGTTTCTGGCCAAGCAGATTGAGTAATATAACGAGTACCAATCAACATCGCAGCAATGATGTTGAAAAATGCAAACCAGTGACCCCAACCAACCAGTCGAGATACACGATCGCTATATGAGTTTGCGCTGTCTACCATTTATAATTCTTTTATCCGTCAATCAAATTTAGTGAGACTTTTTATCTTCAAGAGAAGAAATTAAAGCCTCGGCAAATTTTTCAGCAATTCCTTTGCGTTGTGAAGCAGCAACATTCTGATTTAAGACATTGGTTGCGATATTTCCAGCGATCATCAGTGAAAGTTCTGGCGAAGCTTTGTGCTTAGTTAGTACAGCACCTACTTCAGCTAGGATTTTTTCAACTTGATCATCTGTGTATTTAGATATAATCGGCATAAGGACTCTAATAATGATAGTAAAAGCGGCTTATGATAACCTACTATGCACGACAACTGAAACCTGAACGGTAATATTTTCACTATGAGCCTTCACCTTTCCAACGTAATTTTACACCAGCTGAGCAAGAACGATCAGGATGAGCTGATTGTTAACTATCGTGCTGAATCTCTAGAAAACGATGCTTCATCTGAAAGCCTAGTTGCTGAACTTCACCGTGTTTTTAATTCAAAAGCAGGCAAAGGGTTTGGTTCTTTCAAATCTGACAGCGAATTCCAGCAGTGGTTGCATCAACTTCGTGCTGGTGAGACAAACTTTTACGATTTTTCTCAAAAGAGTGCGCAACGTCTAAAAGACGAACTATCAAAGTACCCATTCGCTGACGAAGGTATCTTGGTAATGGCTGAATATCAGTCACTTGCAACAGATTACCTTTTCATTGGTTTATTGCCTTCAAACCAAAGCCTAAAGGTAACTGAAGGGCTTGATATTAGTGCGACTGACTACCTTGATATCTCAAAAATGGATATCGCGGCTCGTCTAGACCTTTCAACTTATGAGACTGATAAAGAGTCAAACCGTTACTTAACTTACATTAAAGGACGTGTTGGCCGTAAAGTCGCGGATTTCTTCTTAGATTTCTTACAAGCTGAAGTTGGTTTGGATGCGAAACAGCAGAACCAAGTACTGATGCAAGCGGTAGAAGACTTCGTTTCTGACTCTAAATTAGAGAAAGAAGAAGCGATCAGCTACAAAAAGCAGGTTGCGGATTACTGTAACGAGCAGCTTAAAGCGGGCGATGAAGTACAAGTTCGTGAACTTTCTGGTGAGTTGCCAGCAAGCACAGATGGCACAAGCTTCTTTGACTATACTAGTGAGCAAGGCTACGAGTTAGAAGACAGCTTCCCAGCCGATCGCGCAACTATGCGTAAACTAACAAAATTTGTTGGTGCTGGTGGCGGTTTGAATGTTAGTTTTGATAGTCTGCTTCTAGGCGAACGTATCTTTTACGATCCGGAGACAGACACGCTAACGATTAAAGGCACTCCACCGAACTTACGTGACCAACTGACTCGCAATAAGTCATAGTCCGAAGTTAACGGATAAAAGCGGCAGCAGGACGTTGTCGCTTATTTTGTGCTTAATCTTTTAGCTACGGTCATGGCTTCAAGTTAACACGCACAAGGAATATAGATGGAACAATCAGTAGCAAAGCCCAAACGCTTTAAAAAACCAGCCACCTTTTTGGTTGTGCTCTTGGCTCTGTGGTTACTTCCTTCATTGGCTCTTCTTAATCTAAGCCGTTCCTACACCAATTCTCTAGCTCAAATCGAAGAGCTCGGTATTCGAGTCAACGAATTGAGGCAATCGCTTTATTTCTCAGAACCGCTTCGAGTCTCTCGTATCAATGATCTCGCACTCGATGCTCAGTTGGTTTATTCGATCCGACTGCAGATTGAATCTGATTTCCAACACGCCTTGTTTCGTCCTGATGTCAACCAACTGTTGTACGTAGCTGATCAGTTCCTAGAAAAGTTCGATGAGTTCATTCCAATAGAAAGCCAAGTTCAAGACATCGTTGATAACATTAAGATCTTGCGTGCTGATAAAGAGCTTTCCCCTCAGCTAAAACCGCTCCTCAACGAATTCGGTGTTGTGGTATTTGAAGCCATGTATTCTGACAATCAAAGTTCGTCAGCGACTTATCGCGCCTTTGATTCCATTCTAGAAAAATCTTATTCCTTAGAAAACGAAGAACAAGATGCACTCCAACAACTACTGGCTGATGCGTCAGCATTGTTGAGTGATTACGCTCAGCTTAACTATTTGGTTGATAAGATTAAGAAAAACTCAGTAAATGAACAGATCATAAAACTCGAAGCTGAGTTCCATGATCGTCAATTCAACCTATTGTTGGTGATGCTAGGCTTAAGCTTGGTGGCGATGAGCGGGATAGTGTTTTGGGGCGTTAGGTCCACAAAAACGATGAAAGAAGCAGACCAAGAACTCAGCTCTGAACTAGAAATTAATTCAAGTAAGGAAGACGCTTCTTATAGCGATGTTGTTTCCTCAGCAGTGAAACAAGCAGATAGTGACGCTTATGTATCCGAGAACAGGCCAACGCACCAGTCTTCCGACTCTCAACCTCCGCAGAGCGTTAACGTTACAAGCCAACCCGTTGTACCGCAATACTCTATTCAGCAAGTCCCTGAACAGGCGCCAGTAGTAGAGAAACACGTTGCCAGTGTCACAGATTCAAAGCCTGCGATTGATATCGAAGACATGTTAGAAACGCTCGATGGTGATGCTGAGTCTGTCGAACTCTTGCTTGGTGTGTTTGTACAAGACCACGCAGGTGACTACGAGAAGTTTAAGTCTTTGTTGACCAAAGATGAAACCTCCGCGGCTCGCATTGTACATAGCTTAAAAGGCGTGGCTGGCAGTATTAAAGCGTCTCGGTTAGCCATCATTGCCGCAACCATTGAAA
This sequence comes from Vibrio sp. 1F255, assembly GCF_041439145.1. Taxonomy (NCBI): domain Bacteria; kingdom Pseudomonadati; phylum Pseudomonadota; class Gammaproteobacteria; order Vibrionales; family Vibrionaceae; genus Vibrio; species Vibrio sp. 1F255. The sequence continues at coordinate 79,081 of NZ_JBGONQ010000022.1, forward strand.
TGACAATGAAGCAGTCCAGTGCGATCAGTGAACATGATTTAGCTGAACTAGAGCAGGCTATAAAAGCCTCTGTGGATTCTGCTCATGAATATTTAGACAGTCAGCGTTAACTTTTACAGGATTTTTGACAATACTATGACGAAGCGCTCATACAATCAGCGCCCTTAGTCTTTGTCAGAGGTTTATATGTTACGAGTTTCGAGTCGAAGTTGGATGGTGTTGGTGCTTAGCATTGTGCTAAGTGGTTGTTCTCTCTTAGAAGTTAAGTTAGATAGTCAAACGAAGCCTCTCACTCAACAAGAGTTAAATGCTCGGATCATGACGCGTGAATACGCCAAGATGTTCTTTACACGAGTAGAAGACTCGGCTGATTTAATCGCGCAATTTTATCCTGCTGATGACACTTTACATCAATCTTATGTGTTGCTTTGGAAGATCCATGCAGAGCAGGGATTACAACAAGCGGCTTACCAAACTTCCCCAATGTCTGCGTTAATTGACTCGTGGGTTTTCACTGCCCAAATGAATCAGTTTTATAGCCAAGGCGACGGCGCGGATCTGTTCGCGACGGATGATGCAGTAGAGACCGCTCGTTTTCTTGATCAAGAAGCCGAGAAGCTGGCAAAGGGTGTATTGAGCTCGAGTGATTTCAAAAACAGCAAAGCGTTCGTTGCGCAGTTTTCTGCTAGCCACCCATTTAAAGACCTCACATTCAGAAGCACACCTGCTTACCGTGAATGGCTAAATTACCTTGGTAAAGACGAATCGCAAATCGTTCAGAGCTTAGGCACCATGCCAGAAGCAATGAGTGACGCATCTGATCGTTTAAGCCTTATGGCTGACCAGACACCAAAACTGATGTCGTGGAAGGCGGAGTTGGTTGCATTGAATAGCTCACTAACGGGTGAAGACCTATTGATGACGCTGGAAAGCCTTCGTCAAACATCAGCAAGCATGCAAGACTTCATTGAGAACAATCCGGAGTACATGCAAACACTGGCTTCTATTATGTCGACAGAAATGCAACCATTGCTCAACGACCTCAGTGATAAAACCGACCAAAAATTAGCGATGCTGAGTGATGAACGTGTGGCATTAGAAAAAATGGTGACACGTGAGAGAGAAGCTCTAGTAGAGATGATTGCGAAAGAGCGCATCGAGATTGCCGGCATTGTGACTTCAGAAAGAGAACTGTTCACGCAAGACCTTGATCGCGTCTCTCAAGAGGTGGTGGTACTGGCGATTGATAAGCTAATGGAGTTAATCAAAGGTGTGATTATCTACTTCATCCTGTTTATCTTAGTAGTGTTCTTTGCACCGTTAGGCATCGGTTACTGGTTGGGTAAACGAACCGCCAATAAATAGATAAATAAGTAAATCAGCAGATCAAAAAAGAGCGCTCTAGGGCGCTCTTTTTGCATTTATCCATTAACGTTTTGAGTTACGTTCGAAAGCGTTAGCTCCTGAACTTAAGCTTGTTGCTTGCTTAACTCGGTCGCTTCTTCAGCTTCAAACGCTGGTGCTGTTGGTTCACACTTATCAACGAACCAACCCATGTAAGATGTCACGATAGTCACGATGATACAGATGAAGCTTAACCACATGAAGGGTGCGTAAGACAGCGTCGCAACACCAAGAATACTCGCCATGTAGATACCGTTATCACTCCAGGGAACCATACCCGACGTTAGCGTGCCACCAAACTCAGCATTACGAGATAGGTTCTTACGCTTGTAGCCTAAACGGTCGTAGTTTTTCGCACAGATTTTTGGTGTAAGGATTAACGATACGTACATTGCAGAACCGAACACGTTACCCATGAAGGCCGTACCAATTGTGCTCGTCGCTAGTGAGCCTGCGCTGTTTACGCGGCGCTCAAACACCTTAGCGATTGTCTCTAGTACGCCCACTTTATCCAGTAAGCCACCGAAACCTAGACCAAATACGATAACCGCAACTGAACCTAGCATTGAAGACATGCCGCCGCGGTTAAGAATCGAATCAATAAACTCTACGCCAGATGAGATTGAGAACGGTGCCCAAGCAGTGTTGAATGCCGTTAGGAAGTCGATATCTTGGATCATGACTGCCCAGATAATACCCAGCAGAGAACCAAAACTGATGACCGGGAATGAAGGCATACGGAAAGCCAACAGACCAAGCACGATAAGTACCGGAACGAATGAGTAAGGCGTGATGTAGAACTGAACTTCCATCGCTTTGATGACAGAGTCTACTTGGCTCATGTCAACGTTGCCCGCGTAGTGGAAACCAAACGCAGTAAACATGATGCCTGTAATCACGTAGCTGATTAACGCAACTGGAAGCATGCCCTTGATGTGTTCAACCACTTCAACACCAGACATTGAAGAAGCCAGAATCACTGAATCAGAAAGAGGAGACATCTTGTCACCGAAGTAACAGCCTGACAGCACGGCACCTGCAGTAATCGGTGCTGGAACACCTAGGCCTTGGCCGATACCCATCATCGCGATACCTGCTGTACCCGCAGCACCCCAAGAAGTACCGGTCGCCAATGCAGTTAGAGAACAGATGATCATGGTCGCTAAAAGGAAGATAGAAGGGTGGATAGCTTTCAGACCATAGTAAATGATAGTAGGTACGATCCCGCCTGAGATCCAAGTACCAACAAGAGCGCCAACGGCTAAAAGTATTAAAACCGCGCCTAAGCCATTGGATATTCCTTTGAGTGCTGCTTTTTCTAAGTCTTTGTATTGGTGGCCAAGACGAATACCAAGAACCATGATAATGAACCAACCAATATACAAGGCAAGTTGAATTGGAAGGTCAAGCTTTGCTGTAAAGGAAAAAGCAAGGGATAGAAATAGTCCTAACGCGATGAATACCTGTAATAGGTTCGGTAGGCGAGTTTTACTCTGCTTCATAAAAGCCTCTTGTTAATTCGAGCATTTATAGTGCTTCGTTATAGTGTGTGGTGCAAAATGGACACTACAGTAATTAGTTTATTATATCGAAAAAATACGCCCAAGTTGTGATATTTGACTGTTAACTCAATCAATTGTGGTTTCATAATCTGAAATTTTGTTAAATTCATGATTGTTACATGTTGAAGTTTGTCGCACGTTGTTTTCGTTTTGTAAAATATAATTCTAATTAACCTTGGTTTAAAAGAGGGATTTACTGTTTGTGATGGGTGTCGATTCAAGCGGTTTTGGCGATGTAAATGTTTGAATTTGACGATAATGGGTGTTTTAACAATGGTCCAGACATTGAATGTCGATACAGAGATAACTGCACGATTCATTACGTTCACTTAAAAGAAACGAAAAAGTTACACTTTTTGACAAAAAGCGCTTGAGTTCTGTTTCTGAAAAACTTATAGATGGGGGAGAGCAATTTTTAATTTATACATGGAGAGTGAGCGATGAGAGTAGGTCTAGTTGGTTGGCGCGGTATGGTTGGTTCTGTACTAATGCAACGTATGGTTGAAGAGAAAGACTTCGACTTGATTGAGCCTGTTTATTACAGCACATCTCAGATTGGTATTCCTGCCCCTGTTCTAGGTGGTAAAGATGCGGGTCTACTTCAAGACGCCTTTGATATTGATAGCCTAAAACAGCTTGATGCTGTGATTACCTGTCAAGGTGGCGATTACACATCAAAAGTATACCCAGCATTGCGTCAAGCAGGTTGGAAAGGTTACTGGATTGATGCGGCTTCTACCTTACGTATGGACGCTGATTCAATCATCACTCTTGATCCTGTTAACTTGGCTCAAATCCAGCAAGGCATTCACGGCGGTACTAACACTTTCGTTGGTGGTAACTGTACTGTGAGCTTAATGCTTATGGCTTTGGGTGGCCTTTACGAGAAAGGTATGGTCGAGTGGATGAGTGCCATGACTTACCAAGCGGCTTCTGGTGCAGGTGCTAAGAACATGCGTGAACTGATCTCACAAATGGGTGTGATCAACGATAGCGTAAGTTCAGAACTAGCAAACCCTTCAAGTTCCATCCTTGATATTGATAAAAAAGTCGCTGATACCATTCGTTCATCTTCATTCCCAACAGACCAATTTGGTGCTCCGCTGGCGGGCTCACTGATTCCTTGGATCGATGTGAAGCGTGAAAATGGTCAGAGCAAAGAAGAGTGGAAAGCCGGTGTTGAAGCGAACAAGATTCTTGGTCTAGATGGTCAGCCAATCCCAATTGATGGTACTTGTGTACGAATCGGTGCAATGCGTTGTCACGCTCAAGCACTAACGATCAAGCTTAAGCAAGACGTGCCAATGGACGAGATCGAAGAGATCATCGCAACGCACAATGATTGGGTTAAAGTGATTCCTAATGACCGCGACATCACGGCACAGGAGCTAACACCAGCGAAAGTAACAGGCACAATGTCTGTACCTGTCGGTCGTCTGCGTAAGATGTCGATGGGTAACGACTTCCTAAACGCCTTCACGGTTGGTGACCAACTACTTTGGGGTGCTGCAGAACCACTACGTCGTACTCTGCGCATTATCCTTGCTGAGAAAGCGTAATAGGCAAGATTGCTTAAATTCTATTAGCTGATAAACCGAAAGGGTTGACGACAAACGTCAACCCTTTTTAGTTTATTGCTACCTCGTTATTCGGCCCTCGAAACTGCCCTTAAATCTCTTCGCATCTCGCTACTCGAATCTCGTGTCTGCTTTTATTTCTCGTCGGTGACGACACGCTTGTCTGGATCCGCTAATTCGCTAGCACAGTGCTTGCAATACATGGCGTCTGAATCATGACCCGCTCGGTTACAATTCGGGCACTTAACCAACTCTTTGTGCGAGTTCATCTCATTACTGAGTTCTGCAGTAATGATCCCGGTTGGCACTGCTAAGATAGAGTAACCCAATAGCATGGTCAGTGATGCTATGGCTTTACCAAGCGCGGTCTGCGGCACCATGTCACCATAACCTACCGTAGTGATAGTCACGATGGCCCAATAGATACTGTGAGGAATACTGGTGAAGCCATTGTCAGGACCTTCAATAACAAAGATCAAGGCGCCAAAGATAACCACCAAGATGCCGACGGTGCTAAAGAAGATCAGTATCTTTCGTCGTGCCATTAATAGTGAGCGCAACAGAATATTGGAATCTTGCAGGTAGCGAACCAGCTTTAGAATTCGGAAGATACGCATCACACGCAGCAGTCTCACCACACCCATAAATGAAGCGCCTGGGAAGATGATTGCTAGGTAGGTCGGAAGAATCGCCAATAGGTCAACGACACCATAAAAACTGGTGGCGTAAGATTTTGGCTTTGGGGAGCAATAGAGCCTTAACAAATACTCAAGAGTGAAGAGTGCAGTGAAGGTGTATTCGATATAACGCAGCTGTTGTGACCATTCGGTCATCACATTAGGGATGGATTCTAAGATCAGAACCAACAGCGAAGCCAAGATTGCAACGATCAGAGTTATATCAAATGCACGTCCGGCTGGCGTGTGAGTACCAAAGATAATGACGTACAAATGATGCTTGAGTGGCTTGCGTGACATAAGGAGAGGTTCGTCTTCTGTTAAATGCATTAACAGTCATTATACAAGCTTCATAATAACGAGGCGAGTGAAAGCCCAATTGCTTTACTCGCCTCATCTATATTTCAATATTGTTGCCCTTTATAGAGCAACCGAAATGTTGTTAAACGTTATGCCAAGCCTGGGAACAGATTACGTAGGCCATTGGCGATGAACTCGATGCCCAATGCGCCAAGAATCAGACCCATGATACGAGTGATCACGTTGATACCCGTTTGACCTAAAAAGCGAACGATAACCGGCGCTGAACGGAACAAAAGCCAAGAGCACGTTGCGAATGCGATGATGCTAATGCCGATGCCGACCGTATCAATAGCAGCAGGGTAGCGAGAACCATAAACAATGGTCGAGCTGATTGCACCTGGGCCTGCCATTAGCGGCATAGCAAGTGGAACAACGCCGATCTGCTCTTTGCTGATGTATTCAGACTTCTCTTGTTTGTTCTGCTTATCTTCACCGAGCTTACCGCTCATCATCGAAAATGCGATGCTCAATAACAGTAAGCCACCAGCAACGCGGAATGAATCCAACGAGATGCTAAACATATCAAGAAGCATTTGCCCTGCAACAAGTGACATAATCAAGATCACGGCAACAGCAATATTTGCTTGTAAGGCTGTCCTGTTCCTCTCTTCTGGCGGCATATGAGCAGTAAGAGAAACAAAAACAGGCATGATGCCGATTGGGTTTACGGCAGCAACAAGCCCAAGGAAGAATTGCATAAAAATTGCGAGTTCTAAGCCTTGCATGAGAGCGATCTCCAGTTAGCGTACTTAAGGTTGAAGGGTTGATCTGTGAATAGTTTAGGCGCGTAATGTAAGGGACAAACTCAATTTACGCGAATGAAAAAAACTAACTTGAAATGGGTGATTCTTTTTAGAAAAACTAATTGAATCTCACTTTTGTTTTAAGCCTGTTGCAAGCTAGTTGGTAGTGTTTCATTTTGTAATTTATTATTGAGTAACTGTTAACCGACGCACGAAATTAATAAAAATTATGTCAGAATCTAGCCCGTACAACGCTATGGATATACTCTCAGTAGCACGAATATAGCTGTATACATGTAATTTAACGGACTAAAAATGAAACTTTTTTACAGTTTATTACGCTATGTAGAAAAAAGTTGTCTGTTTGCTTGTTTTTTGCGCGAACGAAAAGTGTGAGTTTAATCTATATAAATCATGCTCTTAAGTTCATTTTTGCGATTGCCTTACTACTTTCTGGTTAATTCTTTTTGGGTAACTGATCTGGGTCAATTTTTTTCACACAGTGAAATAATATACTCAGCCCTGAAAGCAATTTACTAAGAACGCTGGTGTTTAAGGTTAACGGCAAGCAGCGAATTTAATAAAAAGTTTTTAATATTTATTATTTTAGGAGATCCACCATGCCTGTAACTAACTTAGCGGAACTTGATGCTCTAGTAGCTCGCGTTAAAGCAGCACAAGAAGAGTTTGCAACATTCTCTCAAGAGAAAGTAGACGCAATCTTCCGCGCAGCTTCTCTTGCTGCTAACCACGCTCGTATTCCACTTGCTCAACAAGCAGTTGCTGAATCTGGAATGGGTATTGTTGAAGATAAGGTTATCAAAAACCACTTTGCATCTGAATTTATCTACAACAAATACAAAGACGAAAAAACATGTGGCATCTTAGAAGAAGATGACAACCTAGGCACAATGACTATCGCTGAGCCTGTAGGTATCATCTGTGGTATCGTTCCAACAACGAACCCAACTTCTACAGCAATCTTCAAATCTCTAATTTCTCTTAAGACACGTAACGGCATCATCTTCTCGCCACACCCACGTGCAAAGAACTCAACTAACGACGCAGCGAAACTAGTTCTAGACGCAGCTGTTGCAGCGGGTGCTCCACGAGACATCATCGGTTGGATCGACCAACCATCTGTAGAGCTTTCTAACGCGCTTATGAAGCACGACGGTATCGCACTTATCCTTGCTACTGGTGGTCCAGGCATGGTTAAAGCAGCATACTCTTCTGGTAAGCCTGCTATCGGTGTTGGTGCTGGTAACGTTCCTGTCGTTATCGATGAAACAGCTGACATCAAACGTGCTGTAGCATCTATCCTTATGTCTAAGACTTTCGATAACGGCGTAGTATGTGCTTCTGAGCAAGCTGCAATCGTAGTTAGCGAAGTATATGACGAAGTTAAAGAGCGTTTCGCTTCTCACAAAGCTCACGTTCTATCTAAAGCTGACGCTGATAAAGTACGTAAAGTTCTGCTTATCGACGGCAACCTAAACGCTAAAATCGTAGGTCAACCTGCTCCAGCAATCGCTGAAATGGCTGGTGTTAAAGTTCCTGCTGATACAAAAGTACTTGTAGGTGAAGGTCTTGGTAAAGTTTCTTACGATGACGAATTCGCTCACGAGAAACTATCTCCAACTCTAGGTCTATTCCGCGCAGATGACTTCGAAGACGCAGTTGCTCAAGCGGTAACTATGGTTGAAATCGGTGGTATCGGTCACACATCTGGTCTTTACACTAACCAAGATACTAACGCAGACCGCATCCGTTACTTCGGTGACAAGATGAAGACTGCTCGTATCCTAATCAACATCCCGACTACTCACGGTGGTATCGGTGACCTGTACAACTTCAACGTTGCACCTTCTCTAACTCTAGGTTGTGGTTCATGGGGTGGTAACTCTATCTCTGAGAACGTAGGTCCTAAGCACCTTATCAACAAGAAAACTGTAGCGAAGCGAGCTGAAAACATGTTGTGGCACAAACTACCTAAGTCTATCTACTTCCGTCGTGGTAGCCTTCCAATCGCAATGAGCGACCTAGAAGGTAAGAAACGCGCATTCCTAGTAACTGACCGTTTCCTATTCAACAACGGTTACGCAGATGACGTAGTTAGCTTGCTTAAAGCACAAGGCATCGAAGTTCAAACTTTCTTCGACGTAGAAGCGGATCCAACGCTATCTGTTGTTGAGAAAGGCGCTGAAGCAATGAAGAGCTTCCAACCTGACGTAATCCTTGCTCTAGGTGGCGGTTCTCCAATGGATGCTGCTAAGATCATGTGGGTTATGTACGAGCACCCAGAAACTCACTTCGAAGAACTAGCAATGCGCTTTATGGACATCCGTAAACGTATCTACAAGTTCCCTAAAATGGGTCAAAAAGCTGAGCTTGTATGTATCACTACAACTTCAGGTACAGGTTCAGAGGTTACTCCATTCGCTGTTGTTACTGACGACAAGACTGGTGCTAAATACCCACTAGCTGATTACGAAATCACGCCAAACATGGCTATCGTTGATGCGAACCTAGTAATGAACATGCCTAAGTCTCTAACAGCGTTCGGTGGTTACGATGCAGTAACTCACGCTCTTGAAGCTTACGTATCTGTTCTAGCGAACGAGTACTCAGACGGTCAAGCTCTTCAAGCTCTTAAGATGCTTAAAGAATACCTACCATCAAGCTACAAAAATGGTGCGGCTGACCCAATAGCTCGTGAGAAAGTACACAACGCAGCAACTATCGCTGGTGTAGCATTTGCGAACGCATTCCTAGGTGTGTGTCACTCAATGGCTCACAAAATTGGTGCTGAGTTCCACCTACCACACGGTCTTGCTAACGCACTACTTATCTCAAACGTTGTACGTTACAACGCGAACGATAACCCAACTAAGCAGACTGCATTCTCTCAGTACGACCGTCCACAAGCACGTCGTCGTTACGCTGAAGTTGCTGACCACCTAGGCCTAAGCCAAGCTGGTGACCGTACAGCTCAGAAGATTGAACGTCTACTGACTTGGTTAGAAGAGCTTAAAGTTGACCTAGACATCCCACTATCTATCCAAGCTGCGGGTGTTAACGAGTCTGACTTCATCGCTAAACTAGACGAGCTAGCTGTTGAAGCGTTCGATGACCAGTGTACAGGTGCTAACCCACGTTACCCTCTAATCACTGAGCTAAAAGAAGTTCTAACAACTTCTTACTTCGGCCAACCATACGTTGAAGGCGAAACTTTCGAAGGTACTACAGTTATCCTTAAGAAAGCAGACCAAAAGCCAGCTGAAGCGAAAGCGCCAAAAGCTAAAAAAGAAAAAGCTAACGCATAATAAGTAAGCATTAGTTTTGAGATAAGTTTTCGCTAGCACGATACTTATCTATCGGGAAAAGATGAAAGCCCCAGTCGAGAGACTGGGGCTTTTTTTAGGTTCATCGCGGATTAGCGGGAACTAAAAACAAAAACGGTAGTAAGTGATATGGT
>NZ_JBGONQ010000023.1:0-87366 GCF_041439145.1 Vibrio sp. 1F255
TCGCAATCCGCGAAGGTGGCCGTACAGTTGGTGCTGGTGTTGTAGCTAAAATCTTCGCTTAATAGCATTTAGATTTTTGCACTCTCTTCATTAGAAGAGCACGCATCTGAAAAGGGGAGCTTCGGCTTCCCTTTTGTTTTCTCAAAAGAAATATTACCTTCCATCTATCTTCTTCCCTCTCGATACAAAACCAACTTCCAATAAATTGCGATTATTTTTCCAACACTACTTGCATACTAAAGTGTGATCTGTATAATGCATCGCACTGGCTAACGCTGGTTGTGAACCAATGAGCACTGAGGAGTAGGTCTTACCTAGTAATGTATACTCAGCTTATGTTCGCGGTTAATAAAAATAGTAAACTTCTTGTTTACTTCAAAAGTTAACTGACAATGCGTCCTAATTTTGGGTGCTACGGTTTCACATAAATCAATCGGCATTCTCTCGTTTTATCGGGTTTGAGTGGCGATATTGTTTGTGTAATTTTTAATAATTGGAGCTCTGTCTCATGCAGAACCAACGTATTCGTATCCGCCTTAAAGCGTTTGATTACAAGCTAATCGATGCTTCAACTGCGGAAATCGTTGAAACAGCAAAACGTACTGGCGCACAGGTTCGTGGTCCTATTCCACTTCCTACTCGTAAAGAGCGTTTCACTGTTCTTACCTCTCCACACGTCAACAAAGATGCACGTGATCAGTACGAAATCCGTACTCACAAGCGTTTGATCGACATCGTTGAGCCAACAGATAAAACTGTTGATGCTCTAATGCGTCTTGATCTTGCAGCTGGCGTTGATGTTCAAATCAGCCTAGGTTAAGGGAGATAAGAATAATGATTGGTCTAGTCGGACGTAAAGTGGGTATGACCCGCGTATTTACTGAAGAAGGCGTTTCTATCCCAGTAACTGTTGTTGAGGTTGAAGCGAACCGTATTTCTCAAGTTAAAACTCTTGAGACAGACGGCTACGCAGCAATCCAAGTAACTACTGGTGCTAAGAAAGCTAACCGTGTAACTAAACCTGAAGCTGGTCACTTCGCGAAAGCGGGTGTAGAAGCAGGTCGCGGTCTTTGGGAATTCCGTTTAGAAAACGGCGAAGAGTTTGAAGTTGGCGCTGAGCTAAACGTAGAACTTTTCAACGAAATTAAAAAAGTAGACGTTACTGGTACATCTAAAGGTAAAGGCTTCCAAGGCGCTATCAAGCGTTGGAACTTCTCTACTCAAGATATGACTCACGGTAACTCTTTGTCTCACCGCGCACCGGGTTCAATTGGCCAATGTCAAACTCCAGGCCGCGTGTTTAAAGGCAAGAAAATGGCAGGTCACATGGGTGCTGAGCGTGTAACGACTCAAAACCTAGAGATCGTACGTGTTGACGCTGAGCGCAATCTACTCCTTATTAAAGGTGCAGTACCGGGCTCAACAGGCGGAAACGTGATCGTAAAACCTGCTGTTAAAGCATAACGTCTAGGAGTAAGTAATGGAATTGATGGTTAAAGGTGCTGATGCACTAACTGTTTCCGAGACTACTTTCGGACGTGACTTCAACGAAGCTCTTGTACACCAAGTAGTTGTTGCATATGCAGCAGGTGCTCGTCAAGGTACTCGTGCTCAAAAGACTCGTTCTGAAGTATCTGGCGGTGGCGCTAAGCCATGGCGTCAAAAAGGTACTGGCCGCGCACGTGCTGGTACAATTCGTAGCCCAATCTGGCGTACAGGTGGTGTTACTTTTGCTGCGAAACCACAAGATCACAGCCAAAAAGTAAACAAAAAAATGTACCGCGGTGCTATGAAGAGCATTCTTTCTGAGCTAGTTCGTCAAGAGCGTTTAATCGTTGTTGATAACTTCTCTGTAGAAGCACCAAAAACAAAAGAACTTGTAGCTAAGCTTAAAGAGCTTGAGCTAAGCGACGTTCTGATTGTGACTGGCGAAGTAGATGAAAATCTATTCTTAGCTGCTCGTAACCTATACAAAGTAGATGCACGTGATGTTGCTGGTGTTGATCCAGTATCACTAATCGCTTTCGACAAGGTTCTAATGACTGCTGACGCAGTTAAGCAAGTTGAGGAGATGCTAGCATGATCACTGAAGAGCGTATCTTAAAAGTTCTACGTGCTCCGCACATCTCTGAAAAAGCAACTATGGCAGCTGAGAAAGCGAACACTATCGTTTTCAAAGTAGCTAAAGATGCAACTAAGAAAGAGATCAAAGCAGCTGTAGAAAAGCTATTTGAAGTTGAAGTTAAGTCTGTAAATACTCTTGTATTAAAGGGTAAGACCAAACGTCAAGGTATGCGTGAAGGCCGTCGTTCAGACGTTAAGAAAGCCTACGTTACTTTGAAAGAAGGTCAAGATCTTGACTTCGTTGGCGGCGCGGAATAACAGGAGTAGTAAAAATGGCTATTGTTAAATGTAAGCCGACTTCCCCTGGTCGTCGTCACGTCGTTAAAGTTGTTAACGCTGACCTACACAAGGGTAAGCCATACGCACCACTTCTAGAGAAAAACTCTAAGAACGGTGGTCGTAACAACAACGGTCGTATTACAGTACGTCACATCGGTGGTGGTCATAAGCACCATTACCGTGTAATTGACTTCAAACGTACTAAAGATGGCATCCCAGCGAAAGTTGAGCGTCTAGAATACGATCCAAACCGTAGTGCTAACATCGCTCTAGTTCTGTACGCAGACGGTGAGCGTCGTTACATCATTGCACCTAAAGGTGTTAACGCAGGCGACCAGATTCAATCTGGCGTAGATGCTGCAATCAAAGCAGGTAACACTCTGCCGATGCGCAACATCCCAGTAGGTTCTACTGTACACTGTGTTGAACTTAAGCCTGGTAAAGGTGCTCAACTAGCTCGTTCGGCTGGTGCTTATGCTCAAATCATCGCTCGCGATGGTGCATACGTAACTATCCGTCTACGTTCTGGTGAGATGCGCAAAGTTCTTTCTGAAGGTCGTGCAACGATCGGTGAAGTTGGTAACTCTGAGCATATGCTACGTGAACTTGGTAAAGCTGGTGCTTCACGCTGGCGCGGCGTACGTCCAACCGTACGTGGTGTAGTAATGAACCCGGTGGATCACCCACATGGTGGTGGTGAAGGCCGCACATCTGGTGGTCGTCACCCAGTTTCTCCTTGGGGCGTTCCTACTAAGGGCTTCAAGACTCGTAAGAACAAGCGCACTGACAAGTACATCGTACGTCGTCGCACTAAATAATTTATAAAGAGGAATCGCCATGCCACGTTCTCTCAAGAAAGGTCCTTTTATTGACCTACACTTGCTGAAGAAGGTAGAGAAAGCGGTGGAAAGCGGAGACAAAAAGCCTATTAAGACTTGGTCCCGTCGCTCAATGATCATCCCAACAATGATTGGTTTGACCATCGCTGTCCATAATGGTCGTCAGCACGTTCCAGTTTTCGTTACCGAAGAAATGATCGGTCACAAACTGGGCGAATTTGCACCAACTCGTACTTATCGCGGTCATGCTGCAGATAAGAAAGCTAAGAAGAAATAAGGAGTAGATGATGGAAGCTTTAGCTAAACATAACTTTGCTCGTATTTCTCCACAGAAAGCTCGCTTAGTTGCAGACCAAATTCGCGGTAAGTCGGTAGACCAAGCTCTAGAAATTCTAACTTTCAGCAACAAAAAAGCTGCTGTATTAGTTAAGAAGGTTCTTGAGTCAGCTATCGCTAACGCGGAACATAACGAAGGTGCAGATATCGACGATCTAAATGTCGCTAAAATCTTCGTAGATGAGGGCCCTATCATGAAGCGTATTATGCCTCGTGCTAAAGGTCGTGCGGATCGTATCTTGAAGCGTTCAAGCCACATCACTATTGTTGTAGCAGATCGCTAAAGACTAGGAGAGTAAGCAATGGGTCAGAAAGTACATCCTAATGGTATTCGTCTTGGCATCGTTAAGCCTTGGAATGCTACATGGTTTGCTAATACCAACGAATTCGCTGACAACCTAGACGGCGACTTCAAGGTACGTCAGTTCCTTACAAAGGAACTACAAAAAGCATCATTATCTCGTATCGTTATCGAGCGTCCAGCTAAGAGCATCCGTGTGACTATTCACACTGCTCGTCCTGGCGTTGTTATCGGTAAGAAAGGTGAAGACGTAGAGAAGCTACGCGCAGCTGTAGCTAAAATCGCAGGTGTACCAGCGCAAATTAACATCGCTGAAGTACGTAAGCCTGAGCTAGATGGTCAGCTTGTAGCTGATAGCATCGCGTCTCAACTAGAGCGTCGTGTTATGTTCCGTCGTGCAATGAAGCGTGCGGTACAAAATGCTATGCGTCTAGGCGCTAAAGGCATCAAAGTACAAGTAGGCGGCCGTCTTGGCGGTGCTGAAATCGCACGTTCTGAGTGGTACCGTGAAGGCCGTGTGCCTCTACACACTCTACGTGCAGACATTGATTACGCAACTTCTTCGGCTCACACTCAATACGGTGTGATCGGCATTAAAGTTTGGATCTTCAAAGGTGAGATTCTAGGCGGTATGCCAGCTGCTAACGCAGTAGAGCCAAAAGGCGATAAGCCTAAGAAGCAGCGTAAAGGCCGTAAGTAAGGAGTCGAACGATGCTACAACCAAAACGTACTAAGTTCCGCAAGGTTATGACTGGTCGTAACCGTGGTCTAGCTAAAGGTACTGAAGTAAGCTTCGGCGAATTCGGTCTTAAAGCTGTTGGCCGTGGTCGTCTGACTGCACGTCAAATCGAAGCGGCACGTCGTGCTATGACACGTCACATTAAGCGTCAAGGTCAAATCTGGATCCGTGTATTCCCAGACAAGCCGATTACTGAAAAGCCTCTTGAAGTTCGTCAAGGTAAAGGTAAAGGTTCAGTTGCGTACTGGGTTGCTCAAATCCAACCAGGCAAAGTTATGTACGAGATGAATGGCGTACCTGAAGAGTTGGCACGTGAAGCGTTCCGCCTAGCGGCACGTAAACTGCCTGTTAAAACTACTTTTGTAACTAAGCAGGTGATGTGATGAAAGCACAAGATCTACGCGAAAAGAACGTTGAAGAGCTTAACGCTGAGCTATTGAATTTGCTACGTGAACAGTTCAACTTGCGCATGCAAGCTGCAACTGGTCAACTACAGCAAACTCATACTCTAAAAGCTGTACGCCGTGACATCGCACGTGTGAAAACTGTTTTGACTGAAAAGGCAGGCGCATAATGAGCGAAACTAACCGCATCCAGCAAGGCCGTGTAGTAAGTGACAAGATGGACAAGTCTATCGTTGTTGCTATTGAGCGCACTGTAAAACACCCAATTTACGGTAAGTTCATCAAACGCACGACTAAAGTACACGCACACGACGAAGACAACACTTGTGGCCTAGGCGACAAAGTTGAAATCGCTGAGTGTCGTCCTCTGTCTAAGACTAAGTCTTGGACATTGGTTAAAGTTCTAGAAAAAGCGAAGATTTAATCTTTGTAATTCTATAACTTATAAGCGGCTCCAAATAATTTTTTGGAGCCGCTTGTTTTTTGTCTACCCAATTTAAAAAAAGGGTGGTACAATTCGCGTCCCTTTTAAAGAGGCAGCCCGACCCGAGAGGGTCTAGTTTTAATATTTAGCGGAGCACTAACAATGATCCAGATGCAAAGTACACTTGACGCAGCAGATAACTCTGGCGCGCGCAAGGTAATGTGTATTAAGGTTCTGGGTGGCTCTCACCGCCGTTATGCACATATCGGTGACGTCATCAAGGTTACAGTGAAGGAAGCGATTCCTCGCGGTAAAGTAAAGAAAGGTGATGTTCTGAAGGCGGTAGTAGTGCGCACCCGTAAAGGCGTTCGTCGCCCAGACGGTTCTGTCATTCGCTTCGACAGTAATGCTTGTGTATTGTTAAATGACACTACTGAGCAACCAGTCGGCACACGTATCTTTGGTCCTGTGACTCGTGAACTTCGTAACGCGAAATTCATGAAGATTGTATCACTAGCACCTGAAGTTCTGTAAGGAGCGGCAATATGGCAGCTAAAATCCGTCGTAATGACGAAGTAATCATTCTTGCTGGTAAAGATAAAGGCAAGAAAGGTAAAGTAACTAAGGTTCTGACAACTGGTAAAGTTATCGTTGAAGGCATCAACCTTGTTAAGAAACACCAAAAGCCGGTTCCGGCTCTAGGTCAACAAGGTGGCATCGTTGAACAAGAAGCAGCTATTGATGCTTCTAACGTTGCTGTTTTTAACGCGGCTACTGGTAAAGCAGACCGTATCGGTTTCCGTATCGAAGATGGCAAGAAAGTTCGTTTCTTCAAATCTAACGGCGAAACTGTTTCTAACTAATTAGAAGTAATTTGGAGTTCTACTATGGCGAAACTGCATGATTACTACAAGTCGTCTGTAGTCGCTGAGCTTACCAAAGAGTTCAGCTACACAAGCGTCATGCAAGTCCCTAGGATTGAGAAAATCACCCTAAATATGGGCGTTGGTGAAGCAATCAACGATAAGAAACTGCTAGAAAACGCAGCAGCTGATATGGCAACGATCTCTGGTCAAAAGCCACTTATCACTAAAGCGCGTAAATCTGTAGCTGGTTTCAAAATTCGTGAAGGCTACCCAATTGGTTGTAAAGTAACCTTGCGTGGTGAGCGCATGTGGGAATTTTTAGAGCGTTTAATCTCTATCGCACTTCCACGTGTACGTGATTTCCGTGGTGTTAGCGCTAAGTCTTTTGACGGTCGCGGTAACTACAGCATGGGCGTTCGCGAGCAAATCATCTTTCCGGAAATCGACTACGATAAAGTCGATCGTGTCCGCGGTCTTGATATCACTATCACGACTTCTGCGGGTTCCGATGAGGAAGGCCGAGCTCTGCTGGCTGCCTTTAACTTCCCATTCCGTAAGTAAGGGTAGGGTTACTGTTATGGCTAAACAATCAATGAAAGCACGTGAAGCTAAACGTGCAAAACTAGTAGCTAAGTTCGCTGAAAAGCGTTCTGCGCTAAAAGTTATCATTAGCGATGTAAACGCATCTGAAGAAGATCGTTGGAATGCGGTTCTTAAACTGCAATCTCTTCCACGTGATTCAAGTGCATCACGTCAGCGCAACCGTTGCAACCAAACTGGTCGTCCACACGGTTACCTACGTAAATTCGGTCTAAGCCGCATTAAGGTTCGTGAAGCTTGCATGAAAGGCGAGATTCCGGGTCTTCGTAAGGCTAGCTGGTAATTGCCACTTAATCATTTGGAGTAAATCTTATGAGCATGCAAGATCCGATTTCGGATATGCTGACCCGAGTTCGTAACGGTCAGGCAGCAAACAAAGTTGCTGTAAAAATGCCTTCTTCAAAGCTTAAAGTTGCAATTGCTGCATTACTTAAAGCTGAAGGTTACATCGTAGACTTCGCTGTTAACAGCGAAGCAAAACCTGAGCTAGAAGTTACTCTTAAGTACTTCCAAGCTAAACCTGTAATCGAGCAAATCAAGCGTGTATCACGTCCTGGTCTAAGAGTTTATAAAAATAAAGACTCTTTACCTACAGTGATGGGTGGTCTTGGTATTGCAGTTGTTTCTACTTCCAAGGGTCTGATGTCTGACCGTGCTGCTCGTAAAGCAGGTCTTGGCGGTGAAATCATCTGTTACGTAGCTTAAGGAGTAGATTATGTCTCGTGTTGCTAAAGCACCTGTCGCTATTCCAGCTGGCGTAGAGGTGAAACTAAACGGCCAAGAAGTTACTGTAAAAGGTAGCAAAGGTGAGCTTACTCGCGTTCTTAACAGCGCCGTAGTTATTGCACAGGAAGAAACCAACCTAACTTTCGGTCCGAAAGAAGGTGTTACTAACGCATGGGCACAAGCTGGTACAGCTCGCGCTCTAGTTAATAACATGGTTGTGGGTGTTACTGAGGGCTTCACTAAGAAGCTAACTCTTAAGGGTGTTGGTTACCGTGCTGCTATGAAAGGCAACTCTGTAGCTCTAACTCTTGGTTTTTCTCACCCAGTAGAGCACGCTCTACCTGAAGGTATTAAAGCTGAGTGCCCTAGCCAAACTGAGATCATCATTACTGGTTGCGATAAGCAAGTAGTAGGTCAAGTTGCGGCTGACATTCGTTCTTACCGTGCTCCTGAGCCTTACAAAGGCAAAGGTGTTCGTTACGCAGATGAAAATGTGCGTACTAAAGAAGCTAAGAAGAAGTAAGGTATCACTATGGATAAGAAAGCATCTCGCATCCGTCGTGCTACACGTGCACGTCGTAAGATTGCAGAACTTGGTGCAACTCGCCTGGTAGTACACCGTACTCCTCGCCATGTTTACGCACAAGTTATCGCGGCAAACGGCTCTGAGGTTATCGCAGCTGCTTCTACTGTAGAAAAAGCGATCCGTGAGCAAGTTAAGAACACTGGTAACGTTGATGCAGCTAAAGCAGTTGGTAAAGCTGTTGCTGAGCGCGCTCTTGAAAAAGGCGTAGCTTCAGTTGCATTTGATCGTTCTGGTTTCCAATACCACGGTCGAGTAGCGGCGCTAGCAGAATCTGCTCGCGAAGCTGGTCTGAAATTCTAAGGTAGGGTTGGAAGATGGCTAAAGAACAACAACAAGCTAATGATTTGCAAGAAAAGCTGATCGCAGTTAACCGTGTATCTAAGACGGTTAAAGGTGGTCGAATCATGAGCTTTACTGCACTAACAGTAGTTGGTGACGGTAACGGTCGCGTAGGTTTCGGTTACGGCAAAGCTCGTGAAGTACCTGCTGCGATTCAAAAAGCAATGGAAAAAGCGCGCCGTAACATGGTTACAGTATCGCTTAACGAAGGCACTCTTCACCACCCGGTGAAAGGTCGTCATTCGGGCTCTAAAGTTTACATGCAGCCAGCTGCAGAAGGTACAGGTGTTATTGCCGGCGGTGCAATGCGTGCTGTACTTGAAGTTGCGGGCGTACATAACGTACTTTCTAAAGCATACGGTTCAACGAACCCGATCAACATCGTTCGTGCAACGATTGGTGCTCTAGTAGACGTTAAGTCACCAGAAATGGTTGCTGCTAAACGTGGTCTAACTGTTGAATCTATTTCGGAGTAAGCACACGATGGCAACTATTAAAGTAACTCAAACTAAAAGCTCAATTGGTCGCCTACCTAAGCACAAAGCGTGTCTTAAAGGTCTAGGTCTTCGTCGCATCAACCATACAGTAGAACTTGAAGATACACCGTGCGTACGCGGTATGATCAACAAGGTTTACTACATGGTTAAGATTGAGGAGTAATCAGAATGCGTTTGAATACTCTATCACCGGCTGCTGGCTCTAAACCTTCTAAGAAGCGTGTAGGTCGTGGTATCGGTTCTGGCCTTGGTAAAACAGGTGGCCGCGGTCACAAAGGTCAAAAGTCACGTTCTGGCGGCTCTGTTCGTCCAGGTTTTGAAGGCGGTCAAATGCCTCTAAAACAACGTCTACCTAAATTCGGTTTCACTTCTCGTAAGAGCCTAGTGTCTGCTGAAGTTCGTCTAGCTGAGCTAGCGAAAGTAACAGGTGACGTAGTTGATCTTAACAGCCTTAAAGCTGCTAACGTTATCACTAAGAACATCGAGTTTGTTAAGATCGTTCTTTCTGGTGACCTAAGCAAAGCTGTGACTGTTAAAGGTCTACGCGTGACTAAAGGCGCTAAAGCTGCAATCGAAGCTGCAGGCGGTAAAATCGAGGAATAATCTCGAGGAACGAGGTACAGATGGCTAAGAAACCAGGACAAGATTTTCGTAGTGCTCAGAGCGGCTTAAGTGAACTAAAGTCGCGCTTATTATTCGTAATTGGTGCACTTTTAGTATTCCGAGCCGGCTCTTTTGTGCCGATCCCTGGTATTGACGCAGCTGTACTTGCCGATTTGTTCGATCAGCAAAAAGGTACCATCGTAGAAATGTTTAACATGTTCTCCGGTGGTGCTCTTGAGCGTGCATCTATATTAGCATTGGGTATCATGCCGTACATTTCGGCATCGATCGTAGTCCAATTGCTAACTGTAGTTCATCCAGCGTTAGCGGAACTCAAGAAAGAGGGTGAAGCAGGCCGTCGTAAGATAAGCCAATATACACGCTACGGCACGCTTGTACTTGCAACATTCCAAGCTATTGGTATCGCAACAGGCTTACCAAACATGGTCGACAATCTGGTTGTTATCAACCAAACCATGTTTACGCTTATTGCTACCGTGAGTTTAGTAACTGGTACCATGTTCTTAATGTGGTTAGGTGAACAAATCACTGAGCGAGGAATCGGTAATGGTATTTCCATTCTGATTTTTGCAGGTATTGTTGCTGGATTGCCTTCTGCAATCGGTCAAACAATCGAGCAAGCGCGTCAAGGTGAATTGCATGTGCTTCTTCTGCTGTTGATTGCTGTATTGTCTTTTGCTGTTATTTACTTCGTAGTTTTCATGGAACGTGGTCAACGTCGTATCGTCGTTAACTATGCGAAACGTCAACAAGGTCGTAAAGTTTTTGCAGCACAAAGCTCTCACTTGCCTCTTAAGATTAATATGGCAGGTGTTATTCCAGCGATTTTCGCATCAAGTATTATTTTGTTCCCAGGAACATTAGCGCAGTGGTTTGGTCAAAATGGTGAAAGCAGCGCGTTCGGTTGGTTAACTGACGTGTCATTAGCTCTTAGCCCAGGTCAACCTTTGTATGTAATGCTTTATGCAGCAGCTATAATCTTCTTCTGTTTCTTCTATACAGCGTTGGTGTTTAACCCACGTGAAACAGCTGATAACTTGAAGAAGTCTGGTGCATTCGTACCCGGTATCCGCCCAGGTGAGCAGACAGCGAAATATATCGATAAAGTGATGACTAGACTAACCCTTGCGGGCGCTCTATACATTACTTTTATATGTCTGATTCCTGAGTTCATGATGGTCGCGTGGAACGTTCGTTTCTACTTTGGCGGCACATCACTACTAATCGTAGTGGTAGTTATCATGGATTTCATGGCACAGGTACAGACTCATCTGATGTCACAACAGTATGATTCTGTGTTAAAGAAAGCGAATCTGAAGGGTTACGGCCGTTAATTCGGTGGTAACAATTTCGATTCCATTTACGGAGTTTAGCAATGAAAGTTCGTGCTTCCGTTAAAAAAATCTGCCGTAACTGTAAAGTTATCAAGCGTAACGGTGTCGTTCGCGTGATTTGCAGTGAGCCAAAGCATAAACAACGCCAAGGCTAATTAGCAGAAATTTTTACTTGAAATACAAGGTAGAGTCGAGTATATTTCTCGGCCTACCTTTTGCGTGCAAAAGAAGTAGTATGCCGCAGCGTATCCATAACGGGCTTTGCTGCGGATAATTCTTTTATGAACCCCTTAGGAGTGAATAATGGCCCGTATAGCCGGCATTAACATTCCTGATCATAAGCATTCTGTAATTGCACTTACTGCAATCTACGGTATCGGTAAAACTCGCTCTCAAGCTATTCTAGCTGAAGTGGGTATTGCTGAAGATGCTAAGATCAGTGAACTAACTGAAGAGCAGATCGATCAACTGCGTGATGGTGTAGCTAAGTACACTGTAGAAGGTGATCTACGTCGTGAAGTATCGATGAACATCAAGCGTCTTATGGACCTTGGCTGTTACCGCGGTCTTCGTCATCGTCGCAGTCTACCACTACGTGGACAGCGTACTAAAACCAACGCTCGCACCCGTAAGGGTCCGCGCAAGCCGATCAAGAAATAGTCGGATAAGGTAGAGTACAATGGCAAAACAACCAACTCGCGCGC
This sequence comes from Vibrio sp. 1F255, assembly GCF_041439145.1. NCBI lineage: Bacteria > Pseudomonadati > Pseudomonadota > Gammaproteobacteria > Vibrionales > Vibrionaceae > Vibrio > Vibrio sp. 1F255. Next base: position 11,723 of record NZ_JBGONQ010000023.1, read on the forward strand.
GTAAGCGCGTACGCAAGCAAGTAGCTGATGGCGTAGCGCACATTCATGCTTCTTTCAACAACACAATCGTAACTATCACTGACCGTCAAGGCAACGCTCTTGCATGGGCTACAGCAGGTGGTTCAGGTTTCCGTGGTTCTCGTAAATCTACTCCGTTCGCAGCACAAGTTGCAGCTGAGCGTTGTGGTGAAATGGCTAAAGAATATGGCCTAAAGAACTTGGAAGTTATGGTTAAGGGTCCAGGTCCAGGTCGCGAATCTACTGTTCGTGCACTGAACGCTGCTGGTTTCCGTATCACTAACATTGTTGATGCGACACCAATCCCTCATAACGGTTGTCGTCCACCTAAGAAACGTCGCGTTTAAGTTTCGTTTCTAGGAATATTGGAGAAAGATCATGGCAAGATATTTGGGTCCTAAGCTTAAGCTTAGCCGTCGCGAAGGTACTGACTTATTCCTTAAGTCTGGTGTCCGTGCGATCGATACCAAGTGTAAAATTGATAACGCACCAGGTGTACACGGCGCTCGTCGCGGTCGTCTATCTGAGTATGGCGTTCAGCTTCGTGAGAAGCAAAAAGTTCGTCGTATCTACGGCGTTCTAGAAAAACAATTCCGCAACTACTACAAAGAAGCTGCACGTCTTAAAGGCAACACAGGTGCAAACCTGCTTCAGCTTCTTGAAGGTCGTCTTGATAACGTAGTTTACCGTATGGGCTTTGGCGCCACTCGTGCTGAATCTCGTCAACTAGTTAGCCACAAGTCTATTCTAGTTAACGGTAAAGTTGTAAACGTTCCTTCTTTCAAAGTAGCGGCAAACGACGTTGTTTCTATCCGCGAGAAAGCTAAACAGCAATCTCGTATTAAAGCGGCTCTAGAAGTTGCTGAACAACGTGAAAAGCCAACTTGGATTGAAGTAGATGCTGGCAAAATGGAAGGTACATTCAAGCGTATGCCTGAGCGTTCTGACCTATCAGCTGACATCAATGAACACTTGATCGTCGAACTTTACTCTAAGTAAGGTTAAAAAAAGAGAGGACACAATGCAGGGTTCTGTAACAGAATTTCTTAAGCCGCGTCTTGTTGACATTGAACAGATCAATACGACACACGCGAAAGTAACTCTTGAGCCATTAGAGCGCGGTTTCGGCCACACTCTAGGTAATGCTCTTCGCCGCATTCTTCTATCTTCTATGCCGGGTTGTGCCGTAACAGAAGTTGAAATTGAAGGTGTGCTACACGAATACAGCACTAAAGAAGGCGTTCAGGAAGATATCCTGGAAATCCTTCTAAACCTTAAAGGTTTGGCTGTACGCGTTGCTGAAGGCAAAGATGAAGTGTTTATTACACTGAACAAATCAGGCTCAGGCCCTGTTGTTGCAGGTGACATCACCCACGATGGTGATGTAGAGATCGCTAACCCTGAGCACGTAATTTGTCACCTAACGGATGACAACGCTGAGATCGCTATGCGTATCAAAGTAGAACGTGGTCGTGGTTACGTTCCAGCTTCAGCTCGTATCCATACTGAAGAAGATGAGCGTCCTATCGGTCGTCTACTAGTTGACGCTACTTACAGCCCGGTTGATAAAATCGCTTACGCTGTAGAAGCGGCACGTGTAGAACAACGTACTGATTTAGACAAGCTTGTTATCGATATGGAAACGAACGGTACTCTAGAACCTGAGGAAGCAATCCGTCGTGCAGCTACTATTTTAGCTGAACAATTGGATGCGTTCGTAGATCTTCGTGATGTACGTGTACCTGAGGAGAAGGAAGAGAAGCCAGAATTCGATCCTATCCTACTACGTCCTGTAGACGATCTTGAACTAACAGTTCGCTCTGCTAACTGTTTGAAAGCAGAAGCGATTCACTACATCGGTGATCTTGTACAGCGCACTGAGGTTGAGCTACTTAAAACGCCAAACCTTGGTAAGAAATCTCTTACAGAGATTAAAGATGTGCTTGCTTCACGTGGTCTTTCTCTAGGCATGCGTCTAGAAAACTGGCCACCAGCGTCAATCGCTGAAGATTAATCGAAAAGTTAGAAGGATTAGGTCATGCGCCATCGTAAAAGTGGTCGTCAACTCAACCGCAACAGCAGTCATCGCAAAGCGATGTTCAGCAACATGGCTAGCTCTCTTGTTCGTCACGAAGTTATTAAAACTACCGTGCCTAAAGCAAAAGAACTACGTCGCGTAATTGAGCCATTGATTACCCTAGCTAAGACAGACAGTGTTGCTAACCGTCGTCTTGCATTTGCTCGCACTCGTGATAACGAAGTTGTGGCAAAACTATTTAATGAACTAGGCCCGCGTTTCGCGGCTCGCCAAGGTGGTTACACTCGCATTCTTAAATGTGGTTTCCGTACTGGTGATAAAGCTCCAATGGCTTACATTGAGCTTGTAGACCGCCCAGCTGCTGAAGAAGCTGCTGAGTAATCTATACTAGATTCTTAATACAAAAGCCGAGCATTAGCTCGGCTTTTTTGTGTCTGTAGAACAAGGAAAAGATAATAGAAATTGCACCATGATGTTTGGCACTTTTTGCTTGTCTTATCTGCTCCAATTTTCAAAAATGTCTCGTATCTCGTATCTCGTATCTCGTATCTCGTATCTCGTATCTCAAATATCTTTTCTTCCACGCACAAAAAAGAGCACCGAAGTGCCCTTATTAGATTTTAAGCTAGCTATTAATAACTAACGATTATTGCCATATAGCTGAAAGTGAATCCATCAGGCCGCTCGTTGCACCTTGTGACTGCAGTGCTTGAAGAATGATGGGTGCAAATGTTGTAACCATTGATGGATCCATACCTAATCCAGAAAACGCACTTTCAACGGCACCTTGTGAGCTTAGTAGCGATGATAGACCAGTAGACTCAAGGCTCGACATACCCGGAATAAGTGTCGCGAGTTCTTTGTTGTCGGCTGTGCCAAGAGAGTTTTGTGCAAGGGCTAACATTGAACCAATACCGCCAACTGCTTGGTCGCTGGTAACAGAAGCTTGGTCAGCTACCGTATCCACAAGCGGTGTTGTTTCGTTCTGCTGAGACCACATATTCACTGCAGCCATCAGTGCAGTTTGGGATAGTTGGGAATAGTTGGTATCTGATGATGAACTGGTTTGTTCAGAGTCGCTAGTGCTAGCGCAAGAGACAACAGCTAGGCTGCTTAAAACTGTGATGAGTACTTTCTTCATTATTCGTCCTTAAGTAATAAAGTAATTTACTCTTTCACTATAAACGAAAAACGGCGATGTAGTCACATCGCCGTTGGATTATTTCAATTTTATTTACCTATAGTATTTTGTTTTACTAAAGGTTTTTATAAAAATTAAAGAATTGCTAGAAGTTCTACTTCAAATACTAGAGCAGCAAATGGTGGGATTGCAGCACCTGCGCCACGCTCACCGTATGCTAGATCTTGAGGGATGTATAGCTTCCACTTAGAGCCAACAGGCATCATTTGTAGAGCTTGTACCCAACCTTGAATTACGCCAGTTACTGGGAATTCAGCAGGTTGACCGCGAGATACAGAGCTGTCGAAAACAGTACCGTCAGTTAGTTCGCCGTGGTAGTGAACACGTACTTGCTTGTCTGCAGTTGGGATTTCGCCAGTACCTTCAGTTAGTACTTCGTACTGAAGACCAGACTCAAGAACCGTTACTTCTGAACGAAGAGCGTTGTCAGCTAGGAAAGCTTCGCCGTCAGCAGCAGCAGCTTTAGCTAGTTCTTGACGTGCAGCTTCACCACGAGTGTGTAGCTCTTGTAGTGCGTTGTTGATTTCGTCAACTTCGATAGCTGGCATGTCGCCAACTAGAGCTGTTGCGATACCAGCAGCGATTGCGTCAACGTTTAGGCCTTCAAGACCAGAACCAGCAAGTTGTTGGCCCATTTGTAGACCGATACCGTAGCTAGCTTTTTGCTCTACAGTTTCAAATTTTACTTCAGACATGAAAAGTCACTCTTTTTGTCAGTACGAAAAGGGTAAGAATACCAGTATTAGCAGCGTGAAGAAACGGCTAGTCCCTGATCACTTGCGCTTTACCGTGCCCAAATCACAGCCATGTCAATTTTCTCGCTTTGGGCCTTGTTGTGACGGAAAGATCTATACTGTTGGTACTTTGGTTTTTATACTGTAGTTATTCAATGTATAGGACGCAGTGGTATGAATCGTCGTCAAAAGAAAAAACAGAAAGTTGACCACTTAGCAGAATTCAAGGATCGACTGAATCAGGTCAAAGAGAAATTGAGTTCGATCGATGTGAAGAAAATGAAAACCTCGACAGCGCAAACTTGGGGTTCATTGCCGAAGTTACACCAAAGACTGTTGATGGTGATTTCTCCGATCGTGCTGATATTACTTTTTGTGCCGCTACCAGAACCTAAAGTAGACACAGCTCCAACAACATCGCGCGTTGAGCTTGAAATAAACACCGTCGGCTTAAGCGAACAGCAAAATGCCAAGAACAGCTCATTAGAACCGAGTAACAAAAATTGGCAGGAGTACCTTGTTAAGCAAGGGGATACGTTAGCGCAGGTTTTTCGAAACAACGATTTGCCATTGTCTGACTTGAATGCGTTAGTGCGAATTGAAGGTGCAGATAAGCCGCTCAGTCAGATTCGTAAAGGCCAGCTGGTTCGTTTCAAACTTGCTGAAACTGGGCAGTTGGACATTCTTCAGCTAGAGAAAGGCGACACTTCGGTGATGTTCTTCCGCTTATCCGATGGTGGCTTTGGTCGCAGTAAGTAGATGAATAGTGAGCCTGAGTTAAAGCGCTTCACCAGACACAGATAAACGATAGAAAAGAGCTAAGCATTAGCTCTTTTTTTTGGTCGCTTGAAAGGGGCGAGTGGCAAGATGATAAGCATGATTCCGATAAAGGTTAATGTATCCGGAATCTCATCGAACCATATTGCACCTATTAGCGCGACAAACACCAATCCTGAATACTCAGCCAAGGCAATTTGGCTAGAGTGTGCTTTTTGATAGGCAGCAACCGCAAGGCCGTTGTAACTTAAGATTAGCGTCGCACTCAGGGCTATGTATCCCAAATGCTCCACAGACACTGGCTGCCAGTATAAGAAGCACAGTACTAATGAGGCTGGAATAGAGAATAAGGTTGTCCACCACAGCGTAGTGACCACCGTTTGCTCACTAGGAAGCTTTCTTACGAGTACATTAAATAGTGCTAGGGTGAGTGCTGTCCCCAAAGCAAACAGTGCCGCCCAATGAAATTGTGATGGCCTCAAGACAATCAATGCACCAATAAAACCTATGGTTGTGCCGATAACCTTGCCGAGTGCCGGTTGCTCTTTCAATAGCAACATTGAGAGCGGCAACATCAGTAAAGGCGCGACATAAAATACTGCGTTGGCGGTTGCCAGAGACAAGTGAGTGATCGCGACCACCATGCACCCACTGCCGATCAGAATTAACTGACCTCGAATGAAGGTTACCTTAGCCTGCTGTAAGCGCCGTTGTTCTTTTTCCTGCTGTAGCCACAAAGGGGTGATGATGACCAGAGATATCAACTGTCGGAAAAAAATATACTGTAAGGGCGGTACTTCGCCATTTAACAGCTTTACCGCTACGTCGGAAAGCGAGGCAAACAAGTTACCTGCAACCAACAATAGAATACCGGCAGTGATATTCGTCATTATTTTTCTAATCTCATGTCTATATGAGGAATGTCATCTTCGAGGTACATATCCGAGATGGTGTTGAAGCCGTGGCTCGCATAGAAGTTTTCTAGGTGTTGCTGCGCGCCAATATCAATGGCCGTATTTGGCCAAAGAGCCTCGCAGCGTGTTAATGCTTCTTTGATTAATTGATGCCCCAAGCCACCACCTCTTGCCGATTGCTTGGTTGCGACTCGACCGATGCTGGTGTTGTCGTAAGAGGTACCTGGTGGTAATAAACGTGCACACGCTACCAACTCTTCATCAGCATAGCCAAGCAGGTGCTCAACACCCGCGAGTGTATCTTTACCGTCCAGCTCTGGATAAGGACAAGTCTGCTCGACCACAAATACATCGACTCTTAATTTAAGTAGTTGATAAAGCTGTTGTGTTGAGAGTTCAGAAAAAGGAATTGAGTGCCAAGTGATCATGTTTACATCCAGAGATTATCGATGCTCTGAATGTACTATGCGCGATGATTGTTGGCATTAACTATTGTTAATTCGACCTTTAATTCTGCTCAGGCTGATTGCGGTTATTCCTAGGTAGGCTGCAATTTGATTGTCGTTCAAGCGCTGCTCAAGGTCGGGATAGTGCTCGCAGAACAGCTGATAGCGTTGCTCTGGTGTATAGAGCAGCATGAAGCGTTCTTTGTTTTCCTTATGCATCAGTTGTGTTTCTAACAGCTTTAAATACAAAGGATTATTTGATGCACGCCACTCGATAACCGCATTCATTGGCAGCTCTAACATGGTGATGGGTGTCAGCGTTTCTAATAGGTAAGGAGAGGCTTGGTTCTTTATCAGACTCTCAAAGCCGATGATCCAATCTTGTTCCCAATAGAACTCTTTGCTGTATTGCTTACCATCATCAGTGAGGTAGCAGGCATGGCACAAGCCTTCAAGTACAAAGTAGATTGAACTCGCCATCTCACCTTGATTGATCAAGATGTGTCTGGTTGGCAGCTCAAGTGGCTTGGCGACAGCGAGTAGAGATTCAATCTGGCTTTCAGAGAAGTCGAAGCTTTGCAGTTGTTCGATAAAAGAGGTGTGCATGAAAATAACCTATCCCAAATAAGTGCCGAAATCATCGCACTTATTTGGAGAGAGGTACAGAGCAGGATAAATCAGAGGCGTGCGTGTTGCTCTAGGTAATCTTGAGCAAGTTCTCTGCCCATGTATTTACCTAAGGTCTTCAATGGAACCTTCTTAAGGTTCACCACAATCAAGCCATCCAAGGCATCATTAAACGATGGGTCGACATTAAAACACACCAGTTTACCGTTCATCCCTAGATATTGGCGCAGCAGTACCGGCAGGCCTTTACCTTGCTCCATGCGTGCTAACACTTTAGAGAGCAGAGGCACACTCGCCAGTGAAGAGAGCAGGTGATTTTGCCAGAACACATGACTGCTGGTATTGAGTGGTGACGAAGGTGAAACCAAATTCGCCTTTTCCTCATCATAATGGTGGATTGATAACGTGGTCGCGATCAACAGACGCGCATTGTGGCTGTAATCATTGCTGATACTGACTGGGCCGAACAGATGGGTATATTGAGGGTGACGAGACACAAAGGTCGCAATGCCTTTCCACAATAGTAACAGTGAGTTCAGGCTCTTTTGGTAAGGTTTACTTACTACCGATCGCCCTAGTTCAATGCTGTTTTCTAACGTATCAATGAATTCTTGGTTGTAGTTAAACAGGCTACGAGAGTAAAGCTGATCAAGCCCGTGCTCTGCGATGAGTTTGTCGACCATACCGAGTCGATACGCCCCGACCAGTTCTGCCTTGGTTTTATTCCACACAAACAGTTGATGGTAGTAAAGGTCATACTCATCTAAATCACAGGCCAGCCCACTGCCTTCTCCGACTTCTCTAAAGCTTTCTTCTCTTACTCGACCAATCTCGCGCATTAAGTTAGGAATAGATTGGCTTGGTGTGCAGTAGACCTCAAAGTTCCCTTGCTCGAGCAGTTTCATCTCTTCAGGGAGTGAGTCTATCTCTATTGATAAGACTTCTGGTGGAATAGGCGCTATCACTTGGGTATCGAAAGAGGGCGCGTGGATTGGCGTGTTCGGACTATCTTGTTGACTCATTAGATAGGTATTAAGTCGTAGGTAGTTGACGATATCCATCTCTTTTTCAAACGATTTTATCTCTGAATACGGAATCGATGAGCCAATCGAGATAGAGATAGTTGTCGCTTGTTTATTAAGAAGTTCACGCCCGAGTAGAGCGGTTCTCAACAGTGGATGAACACGACCCGCTTGATAGAAAAGCTCACTGTTCTTGCCATTGATAAAGATAGGTACCGTGGTGGCTTGGTGACGTTTGACGAATTTCGCTACCGACTTGCTCCACTCGATGTCTGTCAGTGTTTTTGCCCCTTTACGGTAGCTTGATACTTCACCTGCTGGGAATACAATCAATAGTCCACCATCAGCCAAATGACGATTGGCATCTCGAATCGCTTTGGCATTGGTGCGTTTCGATTCTTTACTGTTAAAGACATCGACACCGATGAAAAGATCATCCAGTTCAGGCAGGCGCTTAAGTAACTCATTGGCCAGCACCTTCACATCCTTTCTTACTGATCCTACGAGATCGGCAAGGATCACGCCTTCGATGGCGCCAAGCGGGTGGTTCGCCACAATCACGACAGGCCCTTCTTCCGGGATGTTTTCCGTGCTTCCCGATGCAACCGAGTAGTCGATATTGAGCGCCGACAGAGTGTAATTCATGAATTCGAAGCTAGATAACTCGTTTTTACGATCTTGGTAGAGTCGGTCTAGCTTAGATAGCCCAGTTGCCCACTCGACAACAGACTCACCTAAACCAAAAGGCGTGTAACGTGGTAAACGAAAAGGACTATCAATCATAATGAAATTACCTTACTTAATCAGTTGCGGCCAAACTTTATCGGCTTGTTGAATATGCTGTGCTTGGTCTTGTTCCCAGCGCTGCTTAATCTCTTGGTCGTAGTTGAGGTAAAGCTTGTTATCAACAATCGTCCATTGATGTGGGTCACTCGGTGCAAAGTCGCTCTTCGCTGATACTGCCCAAGCGCAATAGCTACCATATTGAGGGGCATATTTTTCAGGATTATTAACAAATAAAGTCAGATTCTTTTCAGAAGAGAAATACCAATCCGCCCCTTTGTACTCAGTGCTGAATTTTTTACTGCCTTCAATGGGCTTACCGGAAGTGAAATATGCGACGGTATCGTAGCCATCGAGCGCCTTACTGCTAAAGAAACCAGTGTAGATTTCATCGGCGGCAAATACGTACGGGCTAACAAGTAGCAGAACCATGGTGAATAGTTTTCTCATGATGGACTCCATCTATAGATTGATTGCGGGTGATAAATCAAAGGTAAAGCGCTGCTGATTTATCTGACATGGTTTAATGGGTTCGCATGGTGAGCCGGGTGCATAAAACATAGAGGCTTGACCATGCAGGTTACGTAAGTGTGTAAAGCTCACGGTATGTGCGTCTTCGCGATGCATACAGGTCGCTAAATGAGGTTGCTCATTGTGATGGTGAGAGTGGAACATCAGTAAGTTCTGTTGATTCTTACCTGCCGCCATGAGCTGATCATATTTTGCTTGTCGGTAGGCTTGCACTCGCTCTAAATCAACACCGGATGAGAAGAGTGGAGAATCAGTGTCGACTATTTTCTGTTGAATACCATCCCACATGTAGGCGATAACCAGACCATTGTGTTGGGTTAGATTGGGCGCGAAAGCTAGCAAGGTAAATGGGGCAAAAGAGTGTAGGTCTAGCTTGTGAAACGCTTCAGATAGCTGACTGATATTACGACTCGATGATAGGTTTTTAAGTAGCAAACCGCGGCTTACTAAAGGACCAACGGGCACTGTGCCTTGATAGTTATTGAGTAGGCACAGCGAAAGCCCGAACTCATTAATACTTATCCAGCTACCGCCGCCAGTTGGGTCGAGTGGCATGATGATATCGACACCGTTGACTCGATATTGTCTAGGTGGCATTGCCAGTGCCCGCGTCTTTTGTTCATCACGATTAAAAAAGACCTGATAACCATTTTCTTCAAGCAGCCAAGATACTGAACACATATTATTGCTCCCTCAGATAGCTGCTGGTGGTTGGGGCATAACCAAAGGTGTTGCAGGTCTCGACGTCTAGGAAGGTGGTGATCACCTTGATCATAGCGTAATGATGATTGGCATGCAGTGCGGCAAAGGTGACCTCTCTTTCGAGCGTTGAAGGCAGGATTGCGAACACTTGAGCGTCCATCGAAACTTCGGTTTGGATCATGATAGGCGCTTCGAGATCTCGACGGTCTAATCGTTCAAGCCAGTTGATCACATAGTGGATCTCTTTGACTGCAATAGAGCGGTCGTATTCGACAGGATGACCACGACGACGAGTGTTGTAATCAACGGTCTCATCCTCTTTTAAAATCAAGGCGTGAAAAAGATCCAGTGTGTGACGAGTATGTTCACCGATAGAGCTTGTAACGTGTGGCTTTGCTCGTGTTAGGTAATCGCTGTCAGAAATCGCTAACAAAAACTCTAGACCCTGATTCAATATCTCTACCGCTCCCTTGATGCTAGGAGAGAAAGAAGTAAGGGCGCTCGGCTGGGCTATGGGGTTCATTCATGATCCTCGTGAAAAGTTAGTCGGTAGTCGGATATTGTTGAACAAGACGTCGCTCTTCTTGCCACGCCGCAAATAAGCTCTTGAAAGAAGGGGATTGGTGGCCTCGTTGTTTTTGCTGAGCGCCAATATCAAAAAGAATGCGATATTGCAGAAGTAGCGTGGAAAATATCTCTCGCAATGGGGTGTTGCGATCCCAGATATGTCCAGCCTCACTGCTTGCGCCATTGACCTCAAGAATCGTGAAATCCTCGCCGTTCATTAGGCTGTGCATGTCCTTAAACTTGACGTCGAGTCGACCAAAGTGAAAGCCATCGAAGTCGTCGAATATCTCGTCTAAGCGTTCGGTTAAAGCCTGAGTGATGTATTGATTACCGTCTCGGAAGATACAGCCACGGCTATGGCTGCCTGCAAACGCGAGTTGGAACTCTTCGCCCTCTGCGAGCACTTGATCCAATTTATCTTCATGTCTCGGTAGATACAGGTGACTAAGCTGCCCAGCACGCGGGCTATTTTCAATTAACTGTTTGAGTGTCGACTTGCCATCACCCATCACCATTGGTGCGTATTTGAGTGTGATCGAGATGATCTCGCCTTGCTTTTTGTTTGGGTAACGAACATAGAAAACACCCGCTTCGGCTTGATAAGGCGCCTTTTTCTGCAGTAGAAAGCGAGCATTATTTGGGAAAGATTCAACATACTGCTCAAGTTGATCTTGTGTGTTGATCAGCTTAACTCCGACACCTCGACAGCCAAGATCCGGCTTAGCCACGATAGGGAAATCAAGATCCGTTTGTATGAGTGCGCTGCGTGCGTCTTCGGCTTGTTTTTTACTGCTGAGATCCGTTTTGGTTAGGGTGATAAACGGTGAGATCCAACGCTGACTTGAAGATCCGGCAAGGCTTAATATCTCGTGTTTTGATTCGCCGACCATGCCACTGAGTTTGATGCTCGGATTGGCGATGAGCGGCAGCGCCCAGTCAAAGTGCCGTAACCCTTGCATCAGGCTTTGAATGACCACTGGCGTGTAGAAGAACCAAGTCGGAAGAAACTCATAAGGAGAGACACTTCGCACGGTATCTTTTTCAAGCAGAGGCATACCTGCATTAATTTGATGTGCGGGAATGATGCGAATATCTTGCGGTGAACTCATGATAGCCCTCTAGAGTAGGTTTTATTCATTAATCGATTGCCGATAAACAGCAAAACGATGGCACACGGGATGATGATCCATTGATATTCAGAGGCTTGCAGCCAGGCTGATGTCCCTAAATAGTAGATGGCAGAGAAGACAATGCCAGTCCAGAGCGCAGTTGCGCTGATGACGGCAAATAAGAAAGTAGGCAGTGGGATGGCGAAAAAGCCACTCAGAGTAAAACCAACGGTGCGTAGCCCAGGAATAAAGCGGATAGCAAAAAGGCTGCTGAATGCGTTTTGGCGTAATTTGGTACGAAGCGAACGAAAGTACTTATTGGTGAGGGCTTTATATCGAACGCCTCGGAAGTAACGTCCTGATTTACCAAGGTAATAAAGACCAAGATCACCAGTGGCAATGCCAATGAAAATTGCAAGTAACGCATATTGCGGTGGGATGAGTGCTTGAGTCGCTAAACCAGCGGCCGTCACGATTGCCAGATCTTCAAGCAGGTAAGAAAGCGCGATAATGCCAAGCATCAGCCATAGCAGCGACTCCTCCCCTGAATGTAACCATGCTTGAATGCTCTCGACGGTGCCCATCAAATGTCCTTATCTATCCTATAGATGAATGGCTTACCGGCCATTCATTGAGTGTAGTAAATTAAATAGACAGGAGGAGCTCAGAAAAACTTACAGCGAATTGCTGCTTTTTTACGTTGATTGGATTCAATAGGTGATTTGAGGTGTGCGATATTAGGCGAAGAATGAGCAGGAGTTTAAGCTTCGAAAGCTGAGGCCTTACACTAAGAATTTAGATAAGAAAAGAAAAAGGCTGAGTCGTTAAACTCAGCCTTTTAGAAGGTTAACTATTGATTACTAGAGTAATCTATTTAGTTAGATCAATTTGGTAAACGCCGAAACCAACATCGTCAGTGGCAACACGTTTCATTGGGTATTGACCCTTCTCTTTAATGAACTGTGCCGCTTTCTCACTTGGCGACGTTTCAAAGCGGATATCTAGCTTTTTATCCGTTTTGATTGGTGCGAATGACCAGTTGTTGTCAGCTGTTGGGCTCACTTGGCCTTGCTCTTTGCTTACGCGAGAGATGTAGTTCGCCAGTACAGTACGGTTCTCATCTGGTGCATCAAATGCGATGAAGTCTTCACCTGTGCCTGGGAATTTAGCGCTGTAAGCTCGGTAGTTGTTGGTTGCGATCAGGAAGTCTTGCTTCATGTCGATTGGCTTACCTTGGTAAGTTAGGCCAACAATACGCTGAGAATCAGGGTTAACCACTTTACAGTTTGCATCGTATTTCGCAGGCTGAGTTACGTCGATTTGGTAATCCACACCGTCGATAACATCGAAGTTGTAAGTACGGAAGTTATCCCACTCAATCAGCTGTTGTGGTGCTGTTGAGTTCACATCGATTTGGTTGAATTGGCCAGCAGAACACTCAAGCCACTCTTTTACTTCGTGACCTGTTACCTTCATTGCAACTAGCGTGTTCGGGTAAAGGTATAAGTCAGCCGCGTTACGGAATGTCAGTTGGCCAGATTCAACCTCAGTGAAGTTCGCTGGGTCATTCTTACGGCCACCGGCTTTGAATGGCGCAGCAGCAGAAAGTACTGGTGTACCGTCTAGGTCTGGGTCACCTTGGATGAACTGTTCAACGTAATCTTTCTGTGCAAGGTTAACAATCTGCACTGTTGGATCGTCTTGTACTAGAGACAGGAAGCTGTACATCACGTCGTCTGCTTTACCAATTGGTTGGTTAACAAACTCACGAGTACCTGCGTGGTCTTTTTCTAGTGCTGTTACGATGCCTTCATCAGCATCTGCAAGTGATTTCTTCTCGATCTTGTCGTAGATAGGGCGTGCTTCTGATTGGCCTTTTACTACTTCCCACTTACCGTCTTTTTGTGCAAGTGTTAGGTCCATAACACCAACGTGGCTACCCCAACGACCTGGCATTACTGCTGCAACGCCGTTCATTGTGCCAGTTTCGTTGTCGATGCCTTGAATGTCATCAAAACCTTTACCTGGGAACACTGCGTGAGAGTGGCCGAATGCGATTGCATCTATGCCGTCTACTTCAGATAGGTAGAACGTTGAGTTCTCTTCGCCATTTCTGTATGGGTCCGTTGATACGCCTGAGTGAGGGATAGCAACGATAACTTCAGCGCCTTCCGCTTTCATTTGAGGCACTAACTCGTTAGCTGTCTCAATGATATCGCGAGCGATTACTTTACCTTCAAGGTTCTTCTTATCCCACGTCATGATTTGTGGTGGAACGAAACCGATGTAGCCGACTTTTACTTCATGCTCTACGCCTGCAGTATCTTCAAACGTGTGCGTCTTGATGATGTAAGGTGTGAAGTAGTGTTCTTTGGTTTTTGCGTCGTAAACGTTAGCACTGATGTACGGGAAATCAGCGTCGTTGATTGACTCTTCTAGGAAATCAAGACCGTAGTTGAATTCGTGGTTACCTAGGTTTGCAGCGTCGTAGCTTAGCTGGTTCATAGCTTTGTATGCAGGGTGAACTTCACCCGCTTCGATGCCTTTGTCTGCCATGTAGTCACCCATTGGGCTACCTTGCAGCAAGTCACCGTTATCAACTAATACGCTGTTGGTTACTTCGTTTTGAGCTTCTTTTACTAGAGTTGCAGTACGTGCTAAGCCGATTTTTTTCGATGGCTTGTCTTTGTAGTAATCGTAATCCATTAGGTTGGTATGGATGTCCGTCGTTTCTACGACACGTAATTTAATCACTTCATCGGTATCTGGTGTTGTTGTGCAGCCTGCTAAAGTCAAACCAAGACCCGCAAGTACAGCCAATGACAAAGGTTTCATTGCAACTTTCATTTTGTAGCTCCAAAGTGGATAGTAGAAAATTCGTTGCGTAATGTAACAAAATGGAATGAAACAATGATTACAACGAATGTTAATTCGTGACTTAGATCGATTACTTTATGGTGTTCTGCAAGACGCCTCCCAAACCTGATTAATCGATGTGCAACTGATATCGATAATATTAGTCCATTCATTTCACCTGCTTATCGATAAATTCAATCCCTTATCAGCTTTTCGAATAAAAAATGAAATTTTAGAATTTCCAGTAATATGAGAGGCTCGTCATAATGCCTATATCAAGGACGTATCAGGCAGACGAATAGCAAGGATAGCTCAACACGAAGCTTCTGTTTTCTTCTAGTGCCAATACTCCCATTCACTCAAGTGGATGAGTTAAATCCCATGCTTGGCAAGACCAAGTAATGAATTGCTCGTAACGCGAGCCTTAAAGGAAGCACTGAAATGGACCAAGAACGTTTAACCCACCTAAAACAGCTCGAAGCGGAAAGTATTCATATTATCCGTGAAGTGGCGGCTGAGTTTGATAACCCAGTGATGATGTACTCCATCGGAAAAGATTCTTCTGTGATGCTTCATTTAGCTCGCAAAGCGTTTTATCCAGGCAAGATTCCATTCCCGCTATTGCATGTAGATACGGATTGGAAATTCCGCGAGATGATTGAGTTTCGTGATCGTACGGCTAAAAAGTACGGCTTCGACCTTTTAGTACATAAGAACCCAGAAGGTATTGAGATGGGTTGTAGCCCATTTGTACATGGTTCTTCGAAGCACACTGACATCATGAAAACACAGGGCCTTAAGCAGGCGTTAAACAAGTATGGGTTCGATGCGGCTTTTGGTGGTGCGCGTCGTGATGAAGAAAAATCTCGTGCGAAAGAACGTGTTTATTCTTTCCGTGATAAGAACCATACGTGGGATCCAAAAAACCAGCGTCCAGAGCTTTGGCACACCTACAACGGTCAGGTTAATAAGGGCGAAAGCATTCGTGTCTTCCCGCTATCTAATTGGACTGAGCTCGATATCTGGCAATACATCTATCTAGAGAGCATCGATATTGTTCCACTTTACCTTTCAGACAAACGCCCTGTAGTTGAGCGTGATGGCATGCTGATCATGGTTGATGATGACCGTATGGAGCTGCAAGAAGGTGAAGTGATTGAAGAGAAAAGCGTTCGTTTTCGTACTTTAGGCTGTTACCCATTAACCGGAGCGGTTGAATCTGAGGCGAATACGCTAACGGGCATTATTGAAGAGATGCTGGTGGCGACGTCTAGTGAGCGTCAAGGTCGAGCGATTGACCATGATCAGTCGGGCTCTATGGAGCTGAAAAAGCGCCAAGGTTATTTCTAAGAATCTAAGGAAAGAAAAATGAATAGTGCAGTAGAAGCCGAATTGGCTGAACTAGGGATTGAAGGTTATCTAAGTCAGCATCAGCATAAATCTATGCTTAGATTTTTAACTTGTGGCTCGGTAGATGACGGTAAAAGTACGCTAATCGGTCGCTTACTCCATGATACAAAACAGATTTATGAAGATCAGCTAGCGGCGGTTCACTCGGATAGCCAACGAGTGGGAACGACAGGTGAGAAACCTGATTTGGCACTGCTTGTTGATGGTCTGCAGGCTGAGCGTGAGCAAGGGATCACGATCGATGTGGCTTACCGCTACTTCTCGACTCAAAAACGTAAGTTCATTATTGCTGATACTCCTGGGCATGAGCAGTATACGCGCAACATGGCAACAGGCGCTTCAACGTGTGATCTGGCGGTGATCTTGATTGATGCTCGTAAGGGCGTTCTGGATCAAACACGTCGTCACTCGTTTATCTCTAACCTGCTTGGTTTGAAGCATTTCATCGTTGCTGTAAACAAGATGGATCTCGTGGATTACGCGCAAGATCGTTTTGAAGAAATTCGCGATGAATACCTAGAGTTTGCAGAAAACCTAGAAGGCGAAACCAATATTCAGATCTTGCCAGTATCGGCGCTTGAAGGCATCAACGTTGCTGCACCAAGTAAAGAGCTTGCATGGTTCGAAGGCCCATCTCTGCTAGAAGTGTTAGAGAACGTCGACATTGACCAAAAGCGTTCGGCAGGTGAATTCCGATTCCCAGTTCAGTACGTCAATCGTCCTAACTTAGACTTCCGCGGTTTTGCTGGCACCGTTGCCTCTGGCCGTGTCAGTGTCGGTGATGAAATCAAGGCGCTGCCGTCGGGTAAAACCTCTAAGGTTGCACGCATTGTAACTTTTGATGGTGATTTGGAGTCTGCGCAAGCGGGCTTGGCAGTAACACTGACCCTTGAAGATGAGATTGATATCAGTCGTGGTGATTTGATTGTGCTAGAAAACGCGCAGATTGAATCCACTAACCACGTATTGGCTGACATCGTGTGGATGACAGAGCAACCATTGCAACCGGGCAAAGCTTACGACATCAAGATCGCAGGCAAGAAAACCGTCGGTCAGGTTGAAACAGTTCGCCACCAATATGACATCAACAACCTGTCGACCCACGCTGTCGATGAGTTACCACTGAATGGTATTGGCTTGTGTGAATGGTCTTTGAACGAGACTGTTGCATTGGATAAATACCGTGAGAGTGCGGATACCGGTGGCTTCATCGTTATCGACCGTCTAACCAACGTGACGGTTGGTGCGGGTTTGATTCGAGACCGTTTAGACTCTGTTGAACAGCAAGTCGGTAACTTCTCTGCATTTGAACTTGAGTTCAACGCATTGGTTCGCAAACATTTCCCTCATTGGGATGCCAAAGATCTAAGCCAACTACTGAAGTCATAAACGACCAAGTAACAGCTTATTGAATCAGGCGGAAACCGATCGTTTCCGCCATAAAGGACGGGTATATGTGGCAACAAGGATTTGTATTAGCGATTTTGCTCGGCATTATTACTTGCCTGCTCGTTACCCGTATTAAGCCAAGCTTTATCTTTGCTGGCGCGGCGTTTATTGCTTTTATGGCTGGCATGATCGACTTGTCGAGCTTGGCTAATAACTTCACTAACTCCTCGTTACTGACTTTAATTCTTCTGATCCTCGCATCAAGTGCGTTGGAGAAAACTCGCTTAATCAGCTGGGTTAGCCGCAATATCTCTGAAGGTAGGCTAGGTACCGTGGTTGCGAAGTTGGGTATTTCTACAGCGTTACTTTCTTCTTTTACTAATAACACCGCGGTGGTTGTTTCTTTGATCGGGGCGATCAAACGTAATCAACAGCACGCGCCGTCTAAGTTACTTATCCCTTTGTCATACGCTGCCATCTTAGGTGGCACCCTGACATTGATCGGCACCTCTACCAATTTGATCATCAATAGTTTTGTTGAAGATGCAGGTTTACCGAGCTTAAACTTTTTCACACCTACCTTGATCGGTTTAGCGGTTTTGGTCGGTGGGGTATTGATCCTTATTCCTCTTAGCTATTTTCTACCCAGCTACGATGATGGTTCTCAAGATGATCTGCCTTACTTTTTAGAAGCCAGAGTGGAGCCGGGCTCACCGTTAGTTGGTCGCAGCGTAAGTGAAAACAACCTCAGAGCATTGAGAAAACTGTTCTTAGCGGAAGTGATTCGAGACGGTAAGACCACCGCATCTATTGACCCTGATTTTATTCTTCAAGCTCGCGACCGATTGCTGTTTTGTGGTGATGTAGAGAGTGTTGCAACACTGCAAGAAATCCAAGGTTTAACCCTGTTTGGTCAGCATCATTTGAATGGCCAGAGCTTTGTTGAAGTGGTGGTGAGTTCGTCGGCAAGCTTCTGTAACAAAACCCTGAAAACCAGCCAATTTAGAGATCGTTTCGATGCGGTTGTGGTTGCTATTCGTCGTGGCCATGAACGCCTAGAAGGTGGGCTAGGGAATATCACATTGACCGCTGGTGATACCTTGATTTTGGTTCCAGGTAAACGCTTTGAAGAACAGCGCCAACAACACAACAAAGAGTTTGTGTTGATGAATGACTTAGATTCGAGTGCCAAGCTTGATGCCGACAAATCGACGTTCGTGTTGCTCGGATTTGCTAGCGTGATTGGTTTAGCCCTTATCGATGCAGTACCTATTATCAAAGGCTTAGCTGGTTTTCTACTGTTGCTGGTGGCATTTGGCGTGGTGCAACTGGGTGAGCTCCGCCGCCGTTTCCCAGTCGATATTGTGGTGATCGTGGGCTCTGCACTTTCTATTGCTCAACTGATGATTTCATCGGGTTTATCTGAGCGGATGGGGCTGATGTTTATGGAGGCGTTTAATGGCTGGGGCGTATTCGGTGCGTTAGTTGCTACCTACTTTATGACTTTGGTTTTGACAGAGCTGGTGACCAATAATGCGGCTGCAGCACTCTCATTTCCGATTGGCTACAGTATGGCAGTAGGTTATGGCGTTGACCCTATGCCGTTCATCATGGCGGTACTGTTTGGTGCCAGTGCCAGTTTTATCTCTCCATACGGCTACCAAACCAACTTACTTGTTTATAGCGTAGGTAATTACCATTTAACGGATTATCTGCGTATCGGCATTCCAATCTCGATTGTATATTCGGGCTTGGTGCTGACCCTAATTCCTTATTTTTTCCCATTTTAATGCTGTTTATTTAAAGGACTAATTATGACCGCAGTACTCAAACCCAAAGATGAGAATGTTGTGTGGCATCAACACTCGATTGATAAAACATTTCGCGCGGATCTGAAATCACAAAAGCCAGCCGTGCTCTGGTTCTCGGGGTTGTCTGGTTCTGGTAAATCGACAGTCGCTGGAGCATTAGAAAATCGTTTGGCACAGCTTGGTTACCATACTTATTTATTGGATGGTGACAATGTGCGTCATGGCTTATGTAGCGACCTTGGCTTCTCTGAGCAAGATCGTCGAGAGAACATCCGTCGTATTGGTGAGCTTGCTAAATTGATGGCAGATGCAGGCTTGATCGTGTTGTCAGCCTTTATTTCTCCGCATCAAGCTGAAAGGCAACTCGTGAGAGATTTATTGCCGGAAGGTGAGTTTCTTGAGGTGTTCGTCAATACTCCATTAGAGGTTTGCGAACAGCGTGACCCTAAAGGTCTGTATAAGAAAGCACGTGCCGGAGAGATCCCGAACTTTACAGGTATTAGTTCAGTGTACGAAGCGCCTCAGAACCCTGAGATTGATCTACCTGCAGGTGAGAAGACACTCGATGAATTGGTCGAACTGTGTATTGATGCGTTGGAGAAGCGAAATATCTTAGCCAACTGAGATCGTTGGTATGACTAAGGCTACTCAGCTGTTTATCTGTTTATTCACGACCGATAAATAGTGCAGCCTTAGTTTACCGAGACAAGAAACCTATCCTCTAGATTCTCTTTATTCCTCTCTATACTTCACTTTTTACACCGTCTATTTTAGCTCCGTCGAGTGTCTAGACGGTGTAATTTACGCTGCTTTTCACTTCTGTCTGTACTGTGAATTTCTGGCTCAATAGTGCAATCAGTTGATCGTAATACTGCGTGTTTGGCTTGTTACCGAGTAAGGTAC
Source organism: Vibrio sp. 1F255 (assembly GCF_041439145.1). Taxonomy (NCBI): domain Bacteria; kingdom Pseudomonadati; phylum Pseudomonadota; class Gammaproteobacteria; order Vibrionales; family Vibrionaceae; genus Vibrio; species Vibrio sp. 1F255. The sequence goes on from NZ_JBGONQ010000023.1 coordinate 31,561, forward strand.
AAAGCTCATTGCCTGTAGGGCTGAATCGGTAGTAAACCAGCTTCACGCCTTTTGATAATGGTGCCAGTGACATGCTCTTACCTTGATAGGTTAGGTGCAGGGCTGGATCGAAATCAATCTCTCCGGATTCTAATTCTGTGCCCAGAATAATCCCGAGCTCTATCAAGTGGAGCAAGCTGGAGTAGGGCAGGTTGTGCCCACCAAGGTTGATGGTGTTGGTGGTGTCCCTTTTGCCAAAGTTGAATAGCCCAGCATGAGATTTAAAGCCGAGTAAGAGCTTTCTGCTGTTATCGCTACCAAAGCTACAACCCAGTGATGCTGCCCTTTGTAGGGTTAACGCTTCTTTTGGTGTCATGTCTTTTAAGATTTGCAGTGCCTTCATCGACGTCGAGCCTGGGTTGGTGACTTCTCGTTTCAGTACTTGAGCCCATAGCCTCTGCATCGATGTATTGTGGATCTCTTGTGCCATGTCGAAGAAACGGTATAGCCAGTCCTGATCCGGGTCTCCAGCCGCTTCATCCTTACATGAAGAGTGCGCCAACTTTAGAATCTGTTCTAGGTTCTTTTGGCGAAGCTCTCTACGTTTTTTCTCTCGCAATAGTGCCCGTTCGATAAGCGTACTCTCAGCTTTATCCTTTGGCTTGGCACTATGACTAATTAAGAAATCGAGGCCGAAGCTTTGTGCGATGTGCAGCATTCTGCTGGCACTGTCGGCAATATGAGGCTTTTTCTCATGCTTTTGCTGTGTATCGCTAGCATGCTCAATGATCACTGGCTGTTTGGTTTCTGACATAAGAGTACCGTTAGGAGACGACTCAAGACCAATCGTAGTAAATAATTGCTCGCTCTAGCTTGTTAAAACGCTCGATAACGGCGTTAGAACTTTTGATTGTAGAATAACCACTTATCAAAAAGCTCCGCCTGGTTCTCAAGCCTTTTTTCTACGCTATTTCTGAACACTTACTTATTGTGATTGGTATAACTGTCTAAAATGTAACTCTTTATCTTATTGGTGGCTAGATTTTGCGTGCAGAGTTGAAGGTTTCAACAAAATTTTACTTTTGTTAATGATAATAAAATGTTAAATTTGTTGTAATTCTCAAGGAGGAGTTATGAATCAAGCCAATGATAACAAGCTGAAGAAACAGCTTAGTATAGGGTTATTACTCGCGACTTATGTCGCTGTTCTAGCTTACTTATCTAATTACATCGCGTAATTCAGAAGAAAATTATCGTTATTAAACTGTTATTGAATGATCACACTCGTTCAGTGACGGCAGCTCATCCTTGAGCCACCCTTCTAATGACTACATGTCGTCATACTCTTCAATCGCAGTACCTTCAATAAGATAACCGGTTTGCGCTAAGTCATGGCTGATTGACTCAGTTTTCAGCGTTCCGACCAAATAGATCACATCCCATAACTGCTGTATTGGTGCACCTTTCGGGAACTTCACGTAGATGATTTGGTTCGGTGGCGGCGGTGGCACGTGGATACATGCGCCAAAGTACGGTACCAGCAGAAACTCAGTGATCATATTCTCATCACCTTCCAATGGAATCACAAAGCCAGGAATCTTCACTGTGCTGCCATTCAGCTCTGGTCGAACAGCACCAAGTGTCGATTGTTGAGGTTTGTCCATACTATTGTGGTCAACCATCGGCATACCAAATGAATCTAGCTGAGCACGTTCTGATTCTGGAATCAAATCAATCCATTCAAGTGTTAATACCGATTCGTCATTCTGAGTGGTTTCAGCGTGAGCTGTACTGATAAATGGGAACAGAAGTAGCCCAAGTATCAGTAGGAATTTGCGTTGCATCGTAGGTTCCTATTTTAGATTCGAATCGTCATGCCATCAGACAATGACTGGCGGTAAGCCCTGAAAGCGGGAATAAAGCCGATAATGATTCCGGCAACTTGTACCAGCATAAGCAGTTTCCACTCATGCGGTGTGATTGCGGATATCGATATGTTGATACCATAACTTTGTTGCACAATAGGAGCAACCACTGCGATCAGCGCAAACAGCACTGCAACACCTAATGTAATGCCAAGGAAGGTTAGTGCACTGGCTTCACTGATCAGTAAACCAAACACATGACGAGGTCTTGCGCCCATCGCACGTAGGATAGCCATCTCTCGACGCCTTTCTTGCAAGCTAGTGAGTAGGCTACTGAGCATACCCAATAATCCGGCGACAACAACAAACCCTGAAACAATCAGTAATGCTTGTTCTGCTACAGCCATCATTCCCCACAATTCGTGAAGCGCAATGCCCGGCATAATGGCGCTTAAAGGTTCTTGGCGGTAGTTATTGATTTCTCGTTGCAGTGCGAAGGTTTGGATCTTCGATTTAAGGCCAACCATCATCGCGGTAATCTGCTTCGGTTGGAAGTCACGTTGCTTTAGCGCTTCAGCATTCGGTGTGTGCCCGAGGTTGGCACCTGATTCCCAGCCAACATGAATTGATTCGATTGCCTCTAGCGATACGTGTACGGTTTTGTCTACTGGTGTTCCTGTTGGCGCGAGTATTCCCACAATCTTGAAGGGCAGATTATCGTGACGGCTAAACGCAACATCACTGATACCGTGCGCAAGAATGATTTGATCACCTATTTTGTAATCTAGCTTCTTCGCGACGTCGGCACCAATCACTACGTCAAATAGCTGATTAAACTCTTTGCCTTGCTGAAAAGTAAGTGGTTGCTTACTTCCATAGCGATAATTCTCGAAGTAGCTATGGTTCGTGCCCATTACGCGGAAGCCTTTATGTGAATCACCCAATGAGATTGGGATCGCCCACTTTACAGCGTTGTGCTGGCTAAATTCTTCATAGCTTTTCCAGTCGATGTTGTTGGTCGCATTACCGATTCTAAATACGGAATAAAGCAGCAGGTTTACCTGACCAGAGCGGCCACCGACGATAAGGTCAGTACCTGAAATCGTATTGGCGAAGCTGCTCTTAGCTTCGGTTCTTACACGTTCCACACCGAGTAATAGAATGACGGATACAGCCACAGTGAGAATAGTTAGAATGGCTGTGGCTTTACGGTTGAGTACGCTTTTTAAGGCTAAGTGAGTAATTACTTTCATACGACAACCTTAGCTTGGTTAACGGTTTTTAAATCTATGGTTCGAGTGAACAACTTTTCTAGTGTTGGATCATGGCTAACAAAGATAAGAGTAGAACCTGCCTGGTTGGCTTGTTCTAACAACAGTTCGATAAAAGCTTCTCGGTTGTCATGATCCAAAGCCGAGGTTGGCTCGTCGGCAATAATGATTTTGGGTTGGCCGATCAAAGCACGAGCGGCAGCAACACGTTGTTGTTGACCGATGCTTAACTCGGTAACGGGCTTGTCCATTAAAGCTTGAGGTAGTTTTAATCTGAGTAACAACTCTCGAGCCGTCTCTTGTAAGCTTTTCTGGCTTTCAGCGACTTGCTGTTTACGTATCTGTGAAAACTGGCAAGGAAGCGTCACGTTATCGATAACTGATAGATAAGGAAGCAGGTTAAATTGTTGGAAAATATAACCAATATGATCGGCTCTGAATTTATCTCTTTGACGAGGTGTAAGCTGAGTGAGGTCTTGATCAAGGATAGAGACTTCTCCTTGCTCAGCTTGGTTGATTCCGGTCAGTAGCCCTAACAAAGTTGATTTTCCACAACCACTTGGCCCTTTAATAAAAAGGTGCTCTTGGGCTTGGATGTGAAGAGAGGGGATCTCTAACGTTGGTGGTAATTCAGGCTTCCAACGAAAGCTGATATTTTCGAGTTTGACCACAAGTGATGAACTGTCAGAAGACATGCTAGCTCCAATAATTAAAGCGGTGTATCTACTGGACAGTAATTTGAAACATAAATTCCCAGAACACACCGATTTGAACAGCCAAGTAAGCGATGACTTACCTGGCTGTTTATTTTACGTTTAATCCGATCTAGGAGTGATTAGAATCGGAAACTAATACGCTCTGCGTTAAGCACTTCTTGTACTTGAGCTGTGTCTGTTAGTAGGTTCACCGTCATTTTTTCAGTGTTGCTGAACTTAGAGAACCACTGAGTGCTAACTGTGTCTAGCTTAGCAACATCTGAACATTCATAGTGGTACTCAACAGTGAACTCACCGTGGCCACCTTCTGAGTGATCGTGGCCTTCATGATCGTGGTGGTCGTGATCTTCGTGGTCATCATGATCGTGCTCAGCGTGGTCATGGTCTTTGTGGTCATCATGATCGTGTTCAGCGTGGTCATGGTCTTTGTGGTCGTCATGATCGTGTTCAGCGTGATCATGGTCTTTGTGGTCGCCATGACCGTGTTCCGCATGGTCATGGCCTTCATGGTCGTCATGACCGCCTTCTAAGGTGTTTGCTACTGACTTGAACTTCAGAGTACAACTCGCATTGTTAAAACTAAACAGCTCTTCTGGCTTGTTTAATTGTGCGATAGCCTGTTCAAACACTTTCTTCTGTTCTGCAGTTTTTGGAGCATGTTCAAACCCAACCACATCTGCGCCTGGAGCTGTTACTTCAACAAGCAATTCTTGCCCATCTTGCGCGATGTTTACTTCAACTTGGCCATGTACGTGTGCATCATGAGAGCGGAATTCTTCGTTAGCTAGAGCATTTGTAGAGACAGTCATGCCGATAACAACGGCTAAAAAAGTAGGTTTCATGTTTTTTCCTGAATAAAGGTTAATTAAAAAGTAGTGGTAATTAAGCGATATTTACAGGAGGTGAGCGTGCCAAATAAGCGAAATATAGCCGCTGTAGTGAAGTTACTGACTCTGTAATAGCGACAGTAAATTCCGAATGGAACTCTGGAATCTGTGGTAGTGAGTGCGCTGTGATGAACTGATTAAGCGAAAACAGCTCACAATGGTGTGAAGTGTGGTGCTCTGGTGCGATATCCACAATGTGTGTTGCGGCTAACACGCTTAACATGAGCATAAGCCCAAGCAAGAAGCCTGTTTTGCGTTTCACATTGTTGGGTGTGTTTTGCCACATCAGGATGATTAACCACAGAATTAAAAAAAGGATACTGTTATAATATAACAATATCCTTTGGTTAGGTCTCGAAAAAGACGCGAATATCTTATTAAAGGCTCGCTTTAATCAACTCAATGACTTGAGTGACTTCTGATTCGTTTAATGCACCTTCTTTTACAAACAAGATTTTACCTTGCTTGTCTTGAACGATAATCGCTGAGCTTTCTTCTTTTAGAGCCCATGTTGACGCAACGGCGCCGTCTTCATCTAGGACCATAGAAGACCATGGAAATTCTTCTTTGCTGCTTTCGGCAGAGGACTTAACAAAAGACCCAGTACCCCAAATCGCATCATCTTGGTTGATGATAGTGGTGGTTTGGTAGCTGTCTTCTGAGAATTTCGATGCGGTAATGGCTGCCATCAGTGGTGCGTTGAGCTCTTTAGAGCTGCTGCGGCCAGCGATAGCTTGAACGACGCGAACTTTACCTAGAAGATCATTGGTTGCCCAAGCTTGATATCCAGTATTTCCGTCGTTTAGAACAATCTCACCATAGTTACTCACATCGACGGCAGGCAGGGTAGCGCCTACTGATAGGTTGTGAGCATTGGCGAAGAGTGGAGAGGCTGCGGCTAGAAAAGCCAGTAGAGTTTTGTTTTTCATTATATTTTTGTTCCGCTTATTGGTTTGCACAGGAAGTATAATATGAAATTTGAAAAATGCCTCTTTAACTTTTTTATCGTACGACGTAGAAAGAAGTTGCAGGCTTGTTACCAAAAGGTATAATGCATCAATATCAAGATGAACAATAGATTATCTTGCTGTTTGCTAAAGGAATTAGCGATTAAATGTGCTTTGAACAGCGACGCTGTTCAGGTATGTGACTGTAGTACTCAAATGGAATTGAGGTTGTATTATGTTAAGAAAATTTTCTACTTACCGTCCACGTCAGGTGGCGCGTTTCGTTAAAGTCCTGTTCAAAGGCCAATTTGCTATTGAAGGTGTTGGAGAGTTTCGCTTCGACCAAGGCAAGGTGCTACTTCCTGAAGTTTCAGACAAACAAAAGCTCACTATTTTTAAAGAAGTTAACGGCACCATTGCAGCGTTGCCGGTGTAACTGAGCTTTATCGATTTGTCTTGCACCGAATAGATTAACAATGAAAAGGGCTTCCTGATGGAAGCCCTTTTTTAATGCGTGTCGTTCACGATGGTATGTCGAACGGCACTTTATTGTGGAGGGAAGCACACACCTGTTCCACCCAACCCGCAATACCCATTCGGATTTTTAGCTAGGTATTGCTGGTGGTAGGTTTCTGCGAAAAAATATTTTCCAGCAGGCAGAACTTCCGTCGTGATCTCGTTGCCTAAAGATTCAGTCATTGCTCGTTGATATTCACGTTTAGAGTGCTCAGCGATAGATTGTTGTTCTTCACTGAAGGTGTAAATCGCAGAACGGTACTGAGTCCCTAAATCGTTGCCTTGGCGCATCCCTTGAGTTGGGTCATGACGCTCCCAAAAGGTTTCAAGTATTCGAGCTAGAGAGGTTTGTTCACTATCAAATATGACACGAACGACCTCGGTATGGCCGGTTTGCCCAGTACATACTTGTTCATAAGTGGGATTAACTGTGTATCCGCCAGCGTAACCAACGGATGTTGAAATAACGCCATCCAATTGCCAAAACAAACGCTCAGCTCCCCAGAAGCACCCCATACCAAACAGGACTTCTTGTTGAGAGCCCGTGGGTGCATCGAGCAGGTCGGTTTGATTGACGAAATGGCGCTCAGTGATTCGAATTGGGTCAGCATTTCCCGGTAGTGCGGTTGCTGCAGAAACCAGTTGTTGTTTGTTTAGCATGTTATATTCCTTTTCGCATACGTTTACCGCGCTGGCTTTTATTTAACGTGGGTTCATATTAACTGTTGGTCAATATTGAATAAGTCTTTAAATTAGACCGTGTTATTCCAGGATTTATTACAGACTCAATGCCTATTTAGCGGTATTATTTCTTTTCACTTATTAACGTATTGATAACTTCTTCACCAATTAAACATGATAAGAAAAACTTTACCAGTTCTGATTGGCACTCTATTGTCATCGACGCTCGCTTTCGCTGACGTTTCCCTTGAAATCAAAGGGCTAGATGGAGCGCTTGAGGATAATGTTGATGCTTATCTGAGTGCGATCCCTGAAGAAGAGTATTCGGTTTCACTAAGATTCCAATCCCGCTTGGAATCTATGATTAAAGAAGCCCTGAATGCGTTAGGCTACTACCACCCTAAAATCACATTTACTCACTCCGAAGATGATACCGAAATGACCGTTACGGTTGAGCCGGGAGAGCCTGTTGTTATTTATACTTCAGATATCGTTCTAACTGGTGAAGCCAAGGATGACCCAGACTTTTTAGCCTTGATAGCGAAGAGTAGCTTGTCTAAAGGTTCGACTCTGAATCATGGTAATTATGACTCTTTGAAATCGTCGATCCGCAACCTTGGCTTAGCGAAAGGCTACTTCGATGGTGCTTATGATCTTAGTAAGCTAGAAGTCGCTCCTGAATTGAACCGCGCTTATGTTCGTCTTCATTATAACAGTGGTATCCGCTATCACTTTGGTACTACTCAGGTTACTGGTAGCCAGATAGAAGAAGATAAGGTGCAGTCACTTAAACCATTTGAGGATGGCGAACCTTACTCAATCACCAAAGTCGGTGAGTACAACCAAAACCTGTCCAATACGGATTGGTTCTCCTCGGTATTTGTTGAACCAGATTTAAGCCAGTTAGGCGAAGGCCGAGAGATCCCGATGAAGGTTAGCCTTGCTCCGCAAGCTCGTAACCAAATCGAAACGGGTATCGGTGTATCCACCGACCTTGGCGTAAAAGGCACTCTGAAGTGGAAAAAACCTTGGGTTAATGAACAAGGCCATAGCTTCAATAGCAGCCTGTCGATTTCTAAACCTGAACAGACGATTACCGCTACCTATAAAATCCCTCTGGATGACGTGCTGAACGACTACTATCAAGTTAAGTACGGTATGAAAAACTTGGATAATCGTGATACCAAGAGTTTGGAGTCAAACTTAGCGCTAGAAAGATATTGGCGACTGGATAACGGTTGGCAACGCACGGTCTTCATTCGATACTTGGTCGAAAACTATGAGCAAGGTTTGCAGGATGATTTAGCGCAATTTGTGCTGCCGGGTATCTCTTTCTCACGCACTCGAACGCGAGGCGGTTCGATGCCGATGTGGGGCGATAAACAAACCATTATGGTTGAAGCGGGTGATGATACCTTGTTATCTGAAACTAAGGTTGTTCGTTTTCAAGGTCAAACCGCTTGGATTCGAAGCATTGGCGACAATCACCGAGGCTTAACTCGACTTCAATTTGGCGGCAACTTTGCCGACGAGTTTGATAAGCTATCTCCCTCCCTAAGATTCTTTGCTGGTGGTGACAATAGCATTCGTGGTTATGGTTATGAGTCGATCTCTCCTCGAGATGAAAGTGGCGCACTAACGGGTGCCAAATTCATTGCAACCAGCTCGTTTGAATACCAATACCGCTTGGTTGGAAACTGGTGGGGCGCAGCATTCTACGACATTGGTGATGCCTTCAATGATAAACCCGAATGGAAACACGGCACCGGCGTCGGTGTTCGTTGGGCGTCACCTGTTGGTCCAGTGAGTTTGGATTTTGCTTGGGGTCTAGATGCAGAAAAAGGTGATGAGTTCCAGTTACACTTTAGTTTAGGGCCAGAATTATGATCAAAGTGATGGGCAAGTGCATCAAGTGGACGTCGATCTCATTGACGTCTATTTTGCTGTTGTTGATAGCCTTGCTAGGTTTTGTTTTGTTCACCAATCCAGGGTTGAACACTGTGTTGTGGGGCGCTGAAAAAGCGTTGCCACAGCTTAAAGTGGAAAGCACTAAAGGGGCTCTGTTCCCGAGCTTTACGCTTAATAATGTTCAGTTTAAAGATGACAGCCTGCATATAGACACCAAAGTTCAAAAGCTGAACTTGGCGATTAATCCTCGCTGTCTGCTCGACCCTAAGTTGTGTGTCGATCGTGTAGCGATTCAAGGATTGGACTTCGCATTTACTGAACTGCCTCCGGCCTCTACAGAAGAAACAGAACCTACTCCGCCCGTAACATCGGTAAAAACACCGTTGCCAATTGTGATCAACCGTATCGCTTTGTCTGATATCAAGTTGAATATCTTAGGGCATGAAATTGAATGGAGCTTGTTCTCTACGGCTTTGAGTATGCAGGGCGAAAAGCTAACTGTATCGCCAACCTTATTCAATGATCTTAAGGTTAAACTCGCTGAGTCGACAGAAGAACCGCAAGCAGAAAAGGTTGAGCCAAAAGCTGCCGTTAAAACGGCTATCGAATTGCCGGAAGTCTGGATTCCTCTGCAGGTTGTGTTGGAGCGTTTTGACCTCAACCGTTTCACCTTAGAGCAAGAAACACCAATCGTTGTTAACCACCTTGGGCTAGAAGCTCGCGCGGGTAAACACACGGTTGATGTTTCAACTCTCGAACTCGATATGCCACAAGCAAGCGCAAATCTAACGACTAAGGTTGAGCTCAAGGGTGGTTATCCGCTAGAGCTTTCTTTGGATGCGTTAGTGAAAGAAACCGACCTTGCTGGTCAGAAGTTGTCTCTGAAAGCACAAGGCAGCGTGGCTAAGCTAAACCTAGATTCCCAATTTTCTGAGCTGATTGAGGCAAAGTTGTCTGGGGATATTCAACCCTTAGAACCGACTCTGCCATTTGACCTTCTTTTAGAGGGCGGACAAGCACAGTGGCCCCTTACCGGAAAAAGCGATTACCAAGCGACAATTGAGCAATTCAAAGCTGATGGCTCACTAGATGGTTTCAATGTTCTTCTTAAAGGTGAAGCCGATGGTAAGGAAATCCCTGAATTAGCCATTGATCTACAGGGTAAAGGCACGACGGAACAAATTGAGCTCGAGCGTCTAAAGCTCAACACGCTAGGCGGTGAGCTTAACGGTGTCGTTAAAGCGAACTGGAAGAGTCTCGTTAACTGGCAAGCTGACGTGACACTCAAAGATATTCAGCCGGGTCTGCAGTGGCCTGAAGCCGAGGGCAACATTAGCGGAAGCATCGTCACCTCGGGTGAGTTGACGGAAGCGGGCGGCTGGGCGATTGAACTGCCTAAATTGGATATTGAAGGGATCTTGCGAGAATACCCTCTGGATATCGAAGGTCAGTTGTCAGCGTCGGATCGCAGCGCGAGCGGTGAACCAAAACTGAAAACCAGTGGTTTGAGTTTGGCTCACGGTGTTAACTCGATTAAGGCTCAGGGTGAGCTTGATAAGAAATGGGACATGGGTGTTGAGATTTACTTCCCTGAGCTTGTAAAAAGCGTCCCTGATTTGAAAGGTAAAGTGATTGGTAATATCCAGCTAAGCGGTCCAACGAAAGAGCCTGAAGTCGATCTCGCTCTAAATGTGGATAAGGTAGATTGGAATAGCGAAGCAACACTAGAATCCTTGTCGCTTAATGGCTCTGTGATTCCTCTGCCATTGCCTGAAGCTCAAGCTGATCTTGAATTAAAAGCTAACAACCTAACCTATCAAAATCAAAGCGTAGAAAGCATTGATCTCACGGTGAGTGGTGGTGAGAAGAAACACACAGTGACACTTGATGTGATATCCGACATCGTATCTACAAGCTTAGCTATTTCCGGAGAGTTGATTCAAAAGCCTTCTCTTATTTGGGATGGATCGTTAGACAGAGTCAAAATCACCACTCAGCAAGGTCCTTGGGTGTTAGATCAACCTGTCGCGATAAAGGCGGATGTCGATAAGCAGTTTGCCGATGTTCAAGCGCACTGTTGGAACCAATCGGGTTCGAGCGTGTGTTTGGATGAAGATGTTCGTGTCGGAAAATCGGGTGAGGCCAAAGTGGCCATCAATCAATTCGATTTCGAGCAGATTAAAGCCTTTGTGCCTAAAGAGACGCAATTACAGGGCTTAGTCAATGCGACTGCTCATGCAAAGTGGTCTGAACAAGATGAGCCTGAAGTCACGGTAAGCGTTGATATGCCGAAAGGTCAGGTTGTTCAACAAGTGGGTGAGCCAATCACACTGGGTTGGGAAAGCGTTGCATTGAATGCCCAACTGAAAGACAACAAACTGGATGCCGATTTTAAGTTGGATGTTTCCGACAATGGTGACCTGTCTGGCACGGTGTCGTTACCGGATATTCTTGCCGAAGACAAAATGGTCGATGCGGCAATTAAGCTGACCACGTTCCATCTTGATTTCTTACAACCAATTCTAGGTGAATACAGCTTATTGAAAGCCGACCTTGAGAGTGATCTTCAAGTTAAAGGCTCTCTGATGCACCCTCAAGTCTTTGGTCAATTCTCTGTTGATGGTATTCAAGTCAAAGGCGATGTTACGCCTGTTGATGTGAAAGATGGCCGCATCGACCTCGACTTTGATGGTTATAGTGCAAAACTGGATGCGAATGTCGAAACACCTGATGGTCACCTTGATATTGAGGGAACCGGAGATTGGCAAGATCTTAAAGCATGGCATTCGAACGTTAGAGTTTTCGCTGATGAGTTGATGGTTGATATCCCACCGATGGTTAAGGTGAAGGTCGTACCTGATATGACTATTGATGTCACACCAGATCTGGCGAAAATCACCGGTGATATTGCATTACCATGGGGACGAATTGTTGTTGAAGATTTACCACCGTCAGCGGTTGGCGTCTCTTCTGATCAGGTTATTTTGAATAAAGATCTAGAGCCAGAAAACGAAGATACGATTCCATTCAATGTGATGACGAATATTAATATCTCCATTGGTGATGACTTTAAACTGTCTGCCTTCGGTCTTGAAGGTGATTTGGTCGGTAAGCTCAACGTGGCTCAAAAAGACCAAGGTCCATTTATTACAGGTGAAGTGAACATCGTCGATGGTACTTACCAATCATTCGGGCAAGACCTCTTGATCGAAGAGGGTAAGATCCTAATGAATGGACCACCGGATCAGCCATACGTAGCCATCAACGCGATTCGTAATCCTGATAATACTCAGGATGATGTGACCGCAGGTATTCGAGTGACAGGCCCGGCGACAGAGCCTACCATCGAGATTTATTCTGACCCAGCGATGCCACAAGCGAACGCACTGTCTTATATTTTGCGTGGCCAAGATATCGATGGTGAGTCGAGCGGTTCGATGACAACGACTTTAATCGGTTTGAGTTTAGCGAAGAGTGGTAAGGTTGTCGGCGAAATTGGTGAAGCCTTTGGTGTGCAAGATTTGCAACTGGATACCGCAGGCTCTGGCGATGACTCTCAGGTGACGGTAAGTGGTTACATCCTGCCAGGCTTACAGGTGAAGTATGGTGTGGGTATCTTCAACTCTTTAGGTGAGTTTACCGTTCGTTATCGATTGATGCAGGATCTCTATGTTGAAGCTGTGTCTGGTTTAGACAGTGCTGTGGATCTTCTCTATCAATTTGAGTTCGAGTAGAGCCGTATGGGAGGGCATATGCAGCATCTTGTTTTTGTCTATGGAACCTTGAGGCAAGGTCAGTCCAATCACCACTATTTGAAGGGCTGCGATTTATTAGGGCAGTTTGATACACCTAAGGAATACGCACTTTTTGATTTAGGTGCCTATCCGGCGATGATTTTGGGAAAGAAAAGTGTCGCTGGTGAGGTCTATATCATTAACGACGAAATTTTAGAGTCGCTCGATCGGCTAGAAGATGTTCCTGTTGAGTATCGTCGCGAGCAAATAGAGACTATATTTGGATTAGCATGGGTATATTTGTATCAGCTTGATCTAACAGCTAATAAAGAAATACTTTCGGGTAACTGGTGTCAGCGGAACAATGATTCCTAACTAGTTAATCACCTTACGAGACAACAAAAAGCCAGCACTGAGGTGCTGGCTTTTTAATAGCGTTAGTTTGAGAATGAAATGAGAGGGTTACTCAGGGTTCAGCTCAAGAAACTCTTCTACTTTGCGGACCATGTCTGTTGAACCAACAAAGAAAGGTACACGTTGGTGTAGCTCAGTTGGTTTGATATCCATGATACGTTGAGCACCGTCTGAAGCGATGCCTCCCGCTTGCTCCATAAGGAAAGCAATTGGGTTGCACTCGTAAAGCAGGCGCAGTTTACCTTGAGGGTGACTTTGCGTACTTGGGTACAAGTAGATGCCGCCTTTCAGCAGGTTACGGTGGAAATCTGATACTAGAGAACCGATGTAGCGTGATGTGTAAGGACGGTTGTCGCTTGGCTCATTTTCTTGGCAGTACTTGATGTACTTTTTAACACCCGTAGGGAAGCGGATGTAGTTACCTTCGTTGATTGAGTAAATCTTACCTTCATCTGGAATCATCATGTTTTCATGAGATAGGCAGAAGGTACCCAGTGATGGGTCGTAGGTGAAGCCATTTACGCCAGCACCTGTTGTGTAAACAAGCATGGTTGAAGAACCGTAAATCACGTAACCCGCGGCTACTTGCTTGTGTCCTGGCTGTAAGAAATCTTCTTGTGTTGGTGGTGTACCGATCGGTGATACTCGACGGTAGATAGAGAAAATTGTACCAACCGATACATTCACATCGATGTTTGAAGAGCCATCAAGTGGATCCATCAGTACAACGTATTTTGCGTTTTTGTTGAGCTCTTTATTGAAGGCGACAGCTTCGTCTTCTTCTTCACTTGCAACACCACAAACTTGGTCACGGGCTTCTAGAGCCGCTTTAAATTTGTCGTTCGCGTAAAGGTCTAGCTTTTGCTGCTCTTCACCTTGCACGTTGTCTGTACCAACAGCGCCAGTAATGTCGACAAGACCTGCTTTGTTGATTTCACGGTTCACAATTTTTGCAGCAAGACGAATTGATGACAAAAGGGATGATAGATCACCGCTTGCATGGGGGAAGTCACTCTGTTTCTCAACAATGAACTCACCAAGGGTGCGCATCTCAGACATGTTATTTCCTTAAACTTCTCTCAATATTAGGGGGGATTTGAGCACTGTAGATTCGGCCTCTTGAGTGGGCTTTATTCATCTAGACGCTTACCTAAATTCTAAAGGTTAGATCTTTTTAATGGTAATGAACTAAGCGACACAGATCTCACTTACTATGTCGACTCAATTTGTTTTGCATTGCCGCTCGCTTTTAATCGCCATTTAATGATAATGAGTGCAAGCCGTTTTAATTAGGCACTGTTTATTTAGCCAAGCGTTTGGAAGCAATTTATGCATATTCATATCTTAGGAATTTGTGGCACCTTCATGGGTGGTGCTGCGGTATTGGCTCGTCAATTAGGTCACAAGGTTACGGGTAGTGACGCGAATGTTTACCCACCAATGAGCACCTTGTTGGAATCACAAGGGATTGAAATTATTGAAGGGTTCGACCCTAGCCAATTAGAACCAAGGCCAGATCTCGTGGTTATCGGTAACGCAATGAGCCGTGGTAACCCATGTGTTGAGTATGTCTTGGATAACAACCTTAGATACACCTCTGGTCCTCAGTGGTTGCAAGAGTTCTTACTGCATGACCGTTGGGTGTTAGCGGTATCGGGAACGCACGGTAAGACCACGACATCAAGCATGTTGGCTTGGATCTTGGAAGACTGTGGCTATGCACCGGGCTTCTTAGTTGGCGGAGTGTTGGGTAACTTTGGTATCTCTGCTCGCCTTGGTGAAAGCATGTTCTTCGTGGTAGAAGCCGACGAATACGACAGTGCTTTTTTCGATAAACGATCTAAGTTCGTTCATTACCACCCAAGAACCTTAGTGATGAATAACCTAGAGTTCGATCATGCGGACATCTTTGACGATCTTGAAGCGATTAAGCGACAATTTCATCATTTTGTGCGTACTGTGCCAAGCAATGGTCGCATTTTCTCACCTAAGCAAGACAGCGCTATTGAAGATGTTCTAGCTCGCGGTTGCTGGAGTGAAACTGAATCGAGTGGCGAGCAAGGCGACTGGGATGCCAAGAAACTGGTCAAAGATGGCTCTCAATTTGAGGTTTACTTCCAAAATGAATGTGTTGGAACCGTAAATTGGGATTTAGTGGGCGACCACAACGTAAATAATGCTTTGATGGCGATTGCAGCTGCACGTCATGTGGGCGTGACACCTGACCTTGCTTGTGAATCACTAGCTACCTTTATTAATACTAAGCGCCGTTTGGAGTTTAAAGGCGAGGTGGCAGGTGTGTCTGTTTATGATGATTTTGCTCATCACCCAACGGCGATTGAACTTACGCTCGGCGGCTTACGTAATAAGGTCGACTCGAAAAAAATCATTGCCGTTTTAGAGCCTCGTTCCGCCACCATGAAACGTGGTGTGCATAAAGAAACCTTGGCTGATTCGCTTAAACAAGCGGATTCTACCTACTTATTCCAACCGGATAACATTGATTGGTCAGTTCAAGATGTTGCAGACGCTTGTCACCAACCGGCACACGTGAGTGATGACATGGATGCATTCGTTGCTAAAATTGTCTCAGAGGCACAAGCTGGCGACCAAATTTTGGTAATGAGTAATGGTGGCTTTGGTGGCATTCATCAAAAACTGTTGGATGGATTGGCACTCAAAGGCTAACGGCATCCACGACCTTATAATTTGAAGTAATTGAGAACATGACAAAACACGATAAAGCGATAACCCTTGCTTTCACTGGCGCATCTGGTGCGCCTTATGGCCTGCGTTTACTTGAATGCCTTTTGGCAGCCGATTATCAGGTCTACTTGCTGATTTCATCGGCAGCGCGAGTGGTATTGGCGACCGAGCATGAACTTAAGTTACCTGCTGGGCCAGATGCGGCGAAACAAGCTTTGGTTAAACATCTTGGCTGCGACCCTGAAAAGCTGGTGGTGTGTGGAAAAGATGATTGGTTCTCGCCGGTTGCCTCTGGTTCAGCAGCACCTAAACAGATGGTCGTTTGTCCATGTTCAGCGGGAAGCTTGGCTTCGATTGCTCATGGTCTATCAGATAACCTGATTGAGCGAGCAGCAGACGTAGTCATGAAAGAGCGAGGCCAATTGTTGTTGGTGGTTCGCGAGACGCCATTTTCGACGCTTCATCTCGAGAACATGCACAAACTTTCGACCATGGGCGTAACGATCATGCCTGCAGCTCCGGGTTTTTATCATCAACCCAAGTCAATTGAAGATCTGGTCGACTTTATGGTGGCGCGTATTCTAGATCACCTTGGTATTGAACAAGGTTTAGTGCCACGTTGGGGTTACGATCAACGTAATTGATCCAAACTTGATAGCTTATTGTTAAAAATCAAATTACAATTCTGAACACTCATCGGGGAGCGAACCATTCAAATAATGAATGCGAGCTGAGATCAAGCAGGTGCTTGGGACCCGTAAACCTGAACCAGATAATGCTGGCGTAGGAATTGAGTTAGGAACAACCTCTACCGTTCTCCTCCCTCAAACCTGTGCCGCTCAGACCATGGAGAGCGTCCAGTGAAATTCACATTAACTACCCTTGCTGTTACTACAGCTATTTCTTTTTCTGCCTTTGCTGCAGACAACACTTTGACTATATACACCTATGACTCTTTTGCTGCGGATTGGGGCCCTCGTCCTGCCGTTGAAAAAGCATTCGAAGAGAAGTGTGGTTGTGATGTGAATTTTGTCGCTCTAGAAGATGGCGTGTCTATTCTGAACCGTTTACGTCTTGAGGGCGGCAACAGCAAAGCCGATATCTTGCTAGGTCTCGACAACAACCTGATGGCTGAAGCGAAAGCGACGGGCTTATTGGCTGAGCATAATGTTGATACGTCATCGGTAACGCTTCCTAATGGTTGGAACGACAGCACTTTTGTACCCTATGACTTTGGCTACTTTGCTTTTGTTTACAATAAAGAGAAACTGGAAAACCCGCCGAAGAGCTTGAAAGAACTGGTTGAGCAGCGTGATGATCTTAAGGTCATCTACCAAGATCCACGTACATCAACACCAGGCCAAGGCATGATGCTTTGGATGAAATCAGTATACGGTGATGAAGCGACAGCAGCATGGAAGAAGCTTGCTCAGAAAACAGTGACTGTAACCAAAGGCTGGTCTGAAGCTTACTCTATGTTCCTAGAAGGCGAGTCGGATTTAGTGTTGTCTTATACAACGTCTCCGGCTTACCACATTATTGCTGAAAGCGATTCTAAGTATGCAGCAGCAAGCTTCGAAGAAGGGCATTACACTCAAGTGGAAGTGGCCGCTAAGGTTAAAGGCAGCAAGAGCGAAAAGCTTGCTGATGAGTTTATGGCGTTTATCCTAAGTGATGAATTCCAATCGGCGATGCCAACAGGCAACTGGATGTACCCAGTGACGGATGTTGAGTTACCAAAAGGGTTTGAGCAACTTACGGTTCCTCAGAAAGCGCTGAGCTTTAGCTCAGAAGAGATCGCCGAGAAGCGTAAGCCATGGATTCGTGAATGGCAGAGTGCACTTACTTTTTAATTTGCTTTTAAAAAATTAGCTTTCTAACTTTCTGTATTTAAAGGTTTGTTCGATGTTAACTGAGCGAACCATTTACGGTAAAAAACAATCTATGATAAAGAAAACACCTAAGGTTGGGATTTGGGTAGCGATACTCATTACTGCCTTCGTGGTTTCAGCAGTTGGGGCATTGCTTAGCAATGCCCCTTCTCTTGATATCAGCCAAGTATGGTCCGATCCTTACTATTGGCATGTAACGAAATTCAGCTTTTATCAAGCGACACTCTCAACAGTGCTGAGTGTTGGCTTTGCTATACCTATTGCTCATGCGCTGTGTCGTAGGCAATTTTTTGGACGCGCTTTGTTGTTAAGGCTGTTCGCGTCGACCTTAGTCCTGCCTGTGTTAGTGGGCGTATTTGGCTTACTTGCGATCTATGGCAATAGTGGTTGGTTAGCTAAGTTTTTGGCGAGCTTCGATATTGAATTGCCATTTTCCATATACGGATTGAATGGTATTTTGCTGGCGCACGTTTTCTTTAACTTGCCTTATGCCAGTCGCTTACTTTTACAAGCCTTAGATACCGTGCCTGCCGAGCAACACAAGCTTTGTGCTCATTTGGGTATGAGTCATTGGAACAAATTCAGATGGGTTGAATGGCCACGTTTAAGACAGCAATTGCCTCATGTGTGTGGCTTAGTCTTCATGCTGTGTTTTACCAGCTTTGCTACCGTGATGGCACTAGGCGGTGGACCTAAATCAACCACTATCGAACTCGCTATTTATCAGGCGATTAAATTCGACTTTGACCTTCAAGCTGGTGCCTTGCTCGCGATATGGCAAATGCTGCTGTGTGGTGTGCTAGCAGTGAGCATTCAACGGCTATCGAAACCTATTTCAGTGACGGCCAGTCAGTTGTCTGAAGAGAAATATTTGGTTAAGGACAGCTGGTGGTCAAAAGCTTGGGATAGCTTTTGGATCATAATAGTCTCAATGCTGGTATTGCCGCCATTAGCTATGGTTATCGTCAGTGGAATTAACTCGCAGGCATTAACCGTACTCAGCAGCGAGCCGTTTTGGGCGGCGTTAATTACCTCGGTTAAAGTCGCGTCATTAGCAAGTGTTATCGCAGTTGGTATTGGTATCGCCATACTGCTGACTAGCCGAGCATGGCGTTTACAGAACAAGAATTTTCGAGCCGATAAAATCGAGCTGATTGGCACTATTATCTTAGTGACTCCGGGGCTGGTGATCAGTACGGGGATCTTCTTATTACTGCGTTCATTCACCGATGTCTTTAGTTTAGCTTTCTTTATCGTGATTGCCGTCAACAGCTTAATGGCGCTGCCTTACGTAATTAAAACCCTAGCTCAACCTATGCTGCATTTGTCTCAGCAGTATCAGTATGTGTGTGCAAGCTTGGGAATGACAGGTTTCACGCGTTTTAGGTTAGTGGAGTGGCGAGCACTGCGTAAGCCGATGGCGCAAGCCTTCTCGATTAGCTTTATGTTGGCGATGGGTGACTTAAGCGCGATTGCTTTGTTTGGTAGCCAAGATTTTAGAACTCTGCCTTTGTACCTATTCCAATTGTTAGGCAGTTATCAAATGGAAGCTGCGGCGGTGGTTTCTGTGAGCTTACTGTTATTGAGTGTCGGCAGCTTTAGCTTAATAGAATTCTTATTTACTCGAAGATCTAAGCTCGATGCTAAAGAATTAAGGAACCGATGATGTTAGTGATGAAAGATGTGGATTACCACTATCACAGAGAGTTGTTTAGCTTTGATTTTCAAGCTGAGCAGGGCGATATTGTTGCGCTTATGGGGCCGAGTGGTGCGGGTAAGTCTACACTGTTGGCGCTAGTTGCTGGTTTCATCGAGCCTACATCGGGTGAGATATCAGTGGCTGGGCAGTCGCTTATTGGTAAAGAAGCACATCAGCGTCCGTTGGCGATGTTGTTTCAAGAGCACAACCTGTTTGCTCACCTTACGGTGCGAGAAAATATTGGTTTAGGTCTGCATCCAGGTTTAAAGCTTACTGCAACCCAAAAGCAAGCTGTGGAGCAAGCCGCAGCGCAAGTTGGCGTCGCTGAGTATTTGGATAGGTTGCCTGAGCACTTATCCGGCGGTCA
Source organism: Vibrio sp. 1F255 (assembly GCF_041439145.1). NCBI lineage: Bacteria > Pseudomonadati > Pseudomonadota > Gammaproteobacteria > Vibrionales > Vibrionaceae > Vibrio > Vibrio sp. 1F255. The sequence continues at coordinate 51,143 of NZ_JBGONQ010000023.1, forward strand.
ACGCCAGCGTGTTGCGTTAGCGCGTTGTTTTGTCCAACCTCATGATATTTGGCTGCTTGATGAACCTTTCTCTGCGCTTGATCCTTTGCTGCGTGAAGAGATGCTTAGCTTAGTGAAGCGATTAGCGGCAGAGCGAAATATTACGGTCTTGATGGTGACTCACCATTTAGGTGACGCACGCAGTATCGCGAATAAGTTTGTGTTTGTGGCGCTAGGTAAGGTGTTGGTTGAAGACTCGATAGAGGCACTGACGGCGGATCATCCACAGACAGAATTAAGCTCATTTGTTAAAGCGGGTGAGTGACGACTCATCACTCCTGTGAGTATTTATTGATATTGAGTGCTTCTTGATATCGAGTACGTCAAAAACAAAAAGACCTAGCATGTGCTAGGTCTTTTATTCACTCTATGAGTAAAGCGAGATAACGATTAGTCTTCTAGCTTTAGCTCTTTTAAGATTTGGAAGATTTCACGAGAAGCCTTTGCTGGCTTGTTCGCTGATTTCTCTTTGTTAGCTTGGCGAGCTAGCTGACGAAGACGCTGACGGTCTGCTTCAGGGTACATGTCCATGACTTCTGAAATGGCAGCATCGCCTTCAGCAACAACGCGATCACGCAGTTGCTCAAGCTTGTGCAGTTCAGCGGTTGCTTGCGAGTGCTTGTTACGTACTTTATCCAAAGCCGCTTGAATTGGCTCAGGATCAACATTGCGCATTACTTTACCAATGTATTGAAGTTGACGGCGCTTCGCTTCATTTTTAAAGCGTTGTGCATCTTTAATCGCTTGTGCCAAATCTTCAGACAGAGGAAACTTGTCTAATACAGAAGGCTTCAGGGAAACAAGTTCTTCCCCCAGTTTTTGTAGCGCTTCCATGTCGGTTTTCATTTCTGTCTTACTTACCCAGATGATTTCTTCTTCTGGTTCCCATGGGGCTTTTTGGTTTTTGCGAGCCATCTTTTCTGCCTATGTCACTATCTCAAACGAATATATTGCCTATTTTAGCAAGAATCTTGGGGAGAAAGCGAAATTCTTGTTATCCTACGTAATATTGACCTAAAAAATTAGAATAGATATGGATGTAAAACAGCAAGTCGCCCAGCAAAGAGTTGAGCTAGAAGCCGCAGTAGCTAAAGCGTTGGATATGGCATCAGTGAGTGCAGACGCAGCTGAGGTCGCTATTACTAAGTCAACGGGTTTAAGTGTTTCAACACGTATGTGTGAAGTGGAAAACGTTGAATTTAATAGTGATGGTGCGCTAGGTATTACTGTTTATCGCGGCCAGAAAAAAGGCAGCGCATCTACATCTGATCTGAGTGAAAAGGCGATTGCTCAAACCGTCGCGGCCGCACTTGATATCGCTCAGTACACTTCTGAAGACCCATTTGCCGGTCCTGCGGCAAAAGAATACATGGTAAAAGAAATTCCAGATTTGGATCTTTTTCACCCTGATGAACCAAACCCTGACTATGCCGCTGAGATTGCGATTGCTGCTGAGAAGCAAGCGTTAGCTTATAGCGATAAGATCAAACAGAGTGATGGCGCAAGCTACGACAGCCACTATGGCGTTAAGGTTTATGGTAACAGCCATGGCTTACTAGCAAGCTATGCTTCTAGTCGTCATAGCACGAGCTGCTGTGTAATTGGACAAGGCGCTAACGGTGAGATGGAGCGTGACTACAGCTACACCGTTGCACGTCACCGTGACGAGCTGTGGACGCCTGAGCGTGTAGGTCAAGAAGCTGCAGAAAAGACCATTAGCCGTTTGGATGCGAAAAAGCTACCAACAGGCCAGTACCCAATTATGTTCGCTAATGATGTGGCAACTGGCTTGATTGGTCACCTTGTTATGGCGATCAGTGGCGGTAACCTTTACCGCAAGTCGTCATTCCTATTGGATCATCTCGGTCAGAAAATCCTACCTGACTGGTTTAACATTTCTGAGCGACCACATATCTTGCGTGGTTTGGCTTCAAGCCCATTCGATAGCGAAGGTGTGTTCACTCAAGATCGTGAAATCATCACTGACGGTGTGCTAGCAACTTACCTACTAACGAGCTATGCCGCACGTAAGATGGATATGACGCCAACCGGTCATGCTGGTGGTATTCATAACTGGTTCGTTAAATCGACCGGTCAAAACTTTGAGCAGATGCTAAAAGAGTTGGGTACTGGCTTCCTAGTCACTGAAGTGATGGGCCAAGGCGTAAACACCGTAACGGGTGATTATTCACGTGGCGCTGCAGGTTTCTGGGTTGAAAACGGAGAGATCCAATACCCAGTATCAGAAGTAACAATCGCAGGTAACCTAAAAGACATGTTTACTCAGATTGTTGCTGTGGGTAACGACGTAGAAACACGTTCGCAAATTCAAACGGGTTCTATCCTGCTTGAGTCGATGAAAGTCGCGGGTGAGTAATTCAATTAAAGCGAATCTGATGAATTAAAAAAGGGAGCCGTGGCTCCCTTTTTGTTTTCTGTATTTCGCCAAAAATTGGCTAACTGCTTATGCTAACTAGATCAGTATGGTCGCTAAGCCTAGGAACACCGATAGGCCAATAACATCGGTTACTGTGGTCAGTGCCATACCGCCAGCAAGGGCTGGATCGATATTCATCTTCTTCAACATCACTGGGATAGTTACACCAGCAATACCTGCGACAATCAAGTTGGTCATCATCGCCGCTGAGATGATGCCTCCCAGTATCCAGTTACCTTTCCAAGCCACCACGATACCACCAATGATAACGGCCCATAGAACGCCGTTTAGGAAGCCGATGGCTGCCTCTTTGAGTAGCAGTTCGCGTTTGTTACTGTCACCGATATGACCGAGTGCCAAACCACGAATCACCAGAGCAACGGTTTGGTTACCCGCAACACCCCCCATCGAAGGCACGATAGTCATCAGAACCGCAATCGCTGCCATTTGATCGAGCGTTGCTTCAAACATGTTTGATACAGATGCTGCCGCCAGTGCTGCGAGTACGTTAGCACCAAGCCACACACTACGACGACGAGCAGATTTTACGACCGGTGCGAAGGTATCTTCGTCATCGTCCATACCCGCCATACTCATCATTGAGTGTTCGGCATCTTCACGGATAACATCAACCACGTCATCGATGGTGATACGACCAACAAGGTGCTGGTTACTATCGATGACAGGCGCAGAAACCCAGTTACGACGTTCAAACAGGCTCGCGATATCTGACGCACTGGTTTCTACCGCGATCGCTTCGTCGGCATCATCCATCACTTCTGAAACAGGGACATCAGGTTGAGTCGTTACTAGCGTGGTAAGTGATAGGTTACCGATAAGACGTTCTTCTTCATCAATAACATACAGAGCATCAGTTGCATCCGGCAGTTCGCCACGCATACGCATGTAGCGCAATACAACGTCAACATCGACATCACCACGAATCGTGATTACGTCGGTGTTCATGATCGCACCCGCTGAATCTTCAGGGTACGACAGGGCAGTTTCAACTAATGCACGATCGACGGAGTCCATTTGAGAAAGGACTTCGCGAGAAACATCGTCGGGTAGGCTTCGAAGTACGTACGCGACGTCATCGGTTTCCATACCTTCGGTTGCTTCTGCCAAGGTCTCAGGTGCCATTTTCGACACAAGAGCATCTTTGACGTCTTCGTTTAGTTCATCAAGAATTTCACCGTAGTCTTCAGGATCGGTGAGTTGCCAGAGTACGTCACGACTTTTGCGAGGGGAGGCTTCTAAAAGGTGTGCAATATCTTCAGGCTCCATGTCCTGAAGTTGTCGGCGTACGTGAACAAATCGGCCGTTTTCTAGGGCTTCGCTGACTTCTTGGAGGGTTTGGTGAGCTTGGTCGAATTCTAATTGCTCTGCCATATTTTCCTCCTATCTCATTATTCTTACAATGCTTGGAATAGTAACTTAATTCTAGGGTTTATTTAAATCATAAACTTAGGTAGAACTAAGATTTAATATAGGTTGGTTGACCGTTTGAGTTTGCGGTGTTGTGAGTAAAGCGTCTTAGCTACTCACCCTCATCAAATTTATCTTCGATAAGGTGGCAAACGGCATCAAGTGCTTGTTGTGAATCAGTACCCGAAGCTTGAATCGTGATGTGTTGGCCTTGGGCTGACTCCAGCATCAATAGTCCCATTACGCTGTCTGCGGTGGCACTTTTATCTTCTTCACTATGAATTGTGATAGTGGCATCAAAGCTTTGTGCAAGCTCAACCAACTTTACGGCCGCTCTAGCGTGAAGACCCAAACGGTTTTGGATCAGTACAGTTCGAGTTAATTCCATGGTTAGCCCTGTTGGTGCGTCTCTAAAGAGGCATGTCTGATTTGAACTTGATGACCAAGTTGTTCGAAGTACTCACCAATTTTCTGGGTTAGATAGACCGAGCGGTGTTTGCCGCCAGTACAGCCAATCGCGACCGTTAGGTAACTGCGATTGTTCTTCTCTAACATTGGTAACCACTGTTCAACAAAGCCTTGGATCTGTTGCTTGAGTTCCAGAACTTCTGAGTGTTCTTCTAGAAAGGAGTGAATTGGTGCATCTAGCCCGGTTAGTGGTCGTAGTGCAGGTTCCCAGTGAGGGTTCGGCAAAAAGCGAACATCAAACACGTAGTCGGCATCACTTGGCAAGCCATACTTAAAACCGAAAGATTGAAAGACGATGATCAGCTCTTGCTTCTCTTTGCCTTCAACTTTAAATCGAACCTTTTCACTCAATTCGTAGAGGTTGCAGTCACTGCTGTCGATCACAATGCGGGCGTGCTCTGCGAGAGGTGTCAGAAGTGTCTTCTCTAAATCAATCGCTTGCTCAAGAGAGAGCTTTTCTTGGCCAATTGATAAAGGGTGGATTCTGCGGGTTTCGCTGTAGCGCTTAAGGAGTGTCTGCTTGCTGGCATCGAGGAACAATACATCAACATCGATGTTTGTAGCTGACTCGAGTTGCTCGAGCGTGTCGGTGACTAACTGAGGCTCTTTCGGTAGGTTACGTATATCAATACTTACCGCAACGTTTTGGTTGCTTTCGCGTACCGATTCGACAAAGTTGTTGAGCAGGTTTACTGGTAGATTATCGACACAGTAATACCCCAAGTCTTCTAGGACTCGTAACGCAACACTTTTACCGGCCCCTGATTGGCCACTAACCACGATTAATCGCATGTTATTGCTCGCAAGTTGGCACTTGAATCATGATGTCGTAAAGCTCTTGATCGCTCTGAGCATTACGCAGCTGTTTAAGAGTCTGCTTGTCGTTTAGTCGTTCTGCCATACAAGAAAGGGTTTTTAGATGCTCTTTGCATTGTTCGCTAGGAACAAGCAGGGCAAATAGTAGGTCGACAGGACGATTATCAATCGCATCAAATTCGATAGGATCTTGGCATTGCAGTAATACAGCTATCGCTTTATCACTGACATTCATACGAGCATGGGGAATCGCGATACCATTACCAATACCGGTACTGCCCATCTTCTCACGGCTCAACATACACTCAAATAGCTCTGTTGAATCTTGACCGCAGCTCTCAGCTGCTATCTGGCTGATGAGCTCAAGGGCTCTTTTTTTGCTTGTGCATTGGACTGCACTTTTGGTGCAGTCCAATGAAAGTACTTCGCTTAATTGCATGTTAGTGACTACTTAGCTTTTCTTTGTGCTTGTTGAGTTGGCGGACGAGTTTATCAACCAATGAATCAATCGCGGCATACATGCTTTCATCTGTTGCTGTCGCATGGATTTCCCCCTGATTTATATGCAGGGTAGCTTCTGCGATTTGATTGATTTTCTCAACTTTTAAAACAACCTGAACGCTATTGATATGATCAAAGAAGCGCTCAAGTTTGTCGAATTTGGTGTGAACATAGTCTTGCATTGAATCGGTAAGATCAACGTGATGGCCTTGAATATTGATTTGCATAGACTTTCCTTTTCAGTTGGTTGCCTGATCATAGTTGCTAAGTAACTAGCGACTAAATGAGCTTATAGCAGGCGTTTACGCTGACTCGATGGGGCAATGCCCAGAGACTCACGGTATTTCGCTATGGTACGTCTAGCTACCTGAATTCCTTGGTCAGCCAGTAAAGCAGCAATCTTACTATCACTTAGAGGCTTCGCGGTATTTTCCGCTGCGACAAGCTTCTTGATGAGTGCGCGAATTGCTGTAGATGAACATTCACCGCCATTGTCAGTGCTGACATGGCTTGAGAAAAAGTATTTGAGCTCGAAGATGCCACGTGGCGTATGCATGAATTTTTGAGTCGTCACACGAGAGATCGTGGATTCGTGCATATCAACAGCTAACGCAACATCATTAAGAACCATTGGCTTCATCGCTTCTTCGCCATGTTCGAAGAAATCACGCTGATGTTCAACAATGCATCGCGCAACTTTGAGTAGCGTCTCATTTCGGCTCTCTAGGCTTTTAATTAACCACTTTGCTTCTTGCAAATTTGAGCGGATGTATTGATTGTCGGCGCTGTTGCCTTTACTGCCCAGATCAGCGTACTGCTGATTCACTTTCAACTTAGGCACGCTATCAGGGTTAATGGTCACTAACCATTTGCCAAGGTCTTTGAAGACAGATACATCTGGAACCACATACTCAGTTTCATCCGGAGTAATCTTACTGCCAGGACGAGGGTCCAGCTGTTGAATCAGTTGCAAAACTTCACGTAGTTCTGCTTCTTTCAACTTGGTCTCTTTGATAACCAGTTTGTAATCGCGATTGCCGAGTTGGTCGATATGGCTAGTAAGTACTAACTTAGCTTCGTTAAGCCAAGGCGTATCTTGGGGAAAGGTTGCCAGTTGCAGTAACAAGCAATCTTGCAGGTTGACTGAACCGACACCTAGCGGATCAAACTGCTGAATTCGTTTACGTACCGCTTCAATTTCATCAAGCTCGATCTCTTCATTGTCGAAGTTTTCAAGGATGTCTTCACAAGTTACAGTGAGGTAGCCGTAGTCGTCGATGGCATCGATTAATGCAAAAGCGATGCTTCGGTCGGTGTCAGTGAATGGCGTTAAGTCGAGTTGCCAAAGTAGGTAATCGTGCAGGCTTTGAGTGGTTTCGCCTTGATAAACCGGCATGTCGTCATCAATCGCAATACCCGTGTTACCGGTGTTCGCGCTGTAGACGTCTTCCCAAGTTGTGTCGATTTCTAGTTCGTTGCCAATCTCTGATTTTTCGATTAAGTCTGAGCTATCAGGTAAGTCTTGCTCTGTGGCTTCAACAGTTTCTTTTTCGTCACTGCTAGGTTTTTCTTCCGATGTTGGCGTATCTTCATTGCCTTCTTCGACATCGAGTAGTGGGTTAGATTCAAGTGCTTCTTGAATCTCTTGCTGCAAATCTAAAGTAGACAATTGCAACAAACGAATCGCTTGCTGCAATTGAGGAGTCATTGCTAACTGTTGGCCTAGCTTAAGTTGTAATGAGGGTTTCATTCAGTGTGACTTACCTAGTTATTATTCTTAGAACTCTCGATACTCTCTATATAATCATAGACGGAATTGTTCGCCTAGATAAACTTGTTTAACTTGTTCGTTATTGAGAACATCTTCAGGAGTACCCTCAGCGATCAGGTGTCCTTGGCTTACGATGTAAGCTTTTTCACACACGTCTAATGTTTCACGAACGTTGTGGTCGGTAATCAAAACGCCCAAGCCGCGATCACGCAGGTGAACAATGATTTTTTTGATATCGATTACTGAGATCGGGTCAACACCGGCGAATGGTTCATCCAATAGAATGAACTGCGGGTTTGCTGCTAGTGCACGAGCAATCTCTACACGACGACGCTCACCACCCGACAGAGCCATACCATTGCTGGTGCGGATATGTTGGATGTGGAACTCTTCTAGCAGGTCTTCCAGCTTATCTTGGCGTTGTTCGTTGGTCATTTCATCACGGGTTTGTAAAACCGCCATGATGTTGTTCTCTACGGACAACTTACGGAAAATCGATGCTTCTTGAGGCAGGTAACCGATACCAAGACGAGAGCGGCTGTGCATTGGTAAGATACTGATGTCTCGGTCATCAATGCTGATGGTACCTTCATCACGCGCCACCAAACCAACAATCATATAGAAAGATGTGGTTTTACCTGCACCGTTAGGCCCAAGCAGACCGACGATCTGGCCTGACTCTACCTGTAAGCTTACATCGGTAACAACCTTACGTTTACTGTAGGTTTTCGCTAGGTTTTTTGCTTTAAGAACAGCCATCGTTACTTATTCACTTCCGTTGGTTGTAAAACCGTTGACACTCGTTTGTTTTCACCACTGTCAGCGACTAATTTCTGAGAACCGATCTGGTAAGTGATCTTAGAACCGCGAATGATGCTGCCATCTTGAGATAACATCGCATTCTTAGTCATGATCAGTCGGTCGGCAACAAGCTGGTAGTGCAGGTCGTCAGCTTCACCGTAGAGTGTCTTACCGTCGTCAGTAAGCTGAGAGAAGGTTGCTGGCTTACCGAAGCCTTGAATTTCTTCAATCTCACCGTTTACGGCGTTACGAGTAACAATAACCTTATCGGCATTGATATTGATGCTGCCTTGTTTAAGGTTCACATCACCAAGGAAAGTCACTTGGTTACTTTTCATATCCAATTGCTGGCTGTCTGAGTCAATGTAGACAGGTTGCTCACTATCCGAAGACAGAGCATAGACATTAGGTGCCGCAAGGGTCAAAGCGAATAAACTAAGGTGTAAGAGTTTCATATCTACCTTGAACAGAATTAAAGAGGATTGCATTGTTGGTACCGAAGTTACCTTTCATTGCTTGTCCCTCAGTTTCAAAAAATGTACCGATCATATGGACCGGAGTCTCTGAATAAAAATCTCGGCTAGGCAGCTCAACAACCATTTTATCTGTGGTCATTGTATCGAAGCTGGCTTCTGGCAACAGGTTCTTTGCTACGACGTTGTCATAAAACGTGACAACTTGATTCTCATCCATAATCGCGCGATCAGCGGTGACTTGCCATTCAATCGTGTGCCCTTCACGGAATACCGAAAGAACTGGGTTTTGAAAGTGCGTATCGCCAACTACTGAGTAGTGTTCTAAATACGTCGATTCAACCTGATAGCTGCGAATACCGCTTTCGTCGTAGCTAATGTTGTTCAGGCTTTTGCCACTAAACGCGGGCAGCTCCAAATTTGGAGCCACTTGTATCGTTGATGTTTGCTCTTTGTCGTACAAGTAATAGGTCGACCAAGAGGCAATAAATATGAGTATTAAATAGATAATACGAGTAAAACTCATATGCTTAAACCTTTATGCACGTCGAGTTCATTTCTTGCTTGTAAAATAAGGTCACAGACTTCACGTACCGCGCCATGACCACCGTTAATGGTTGTCACGTAGTTTGCACGCTTTGCAAGTAGCGGGTGCCCATCTGCCACACAGACCTTCAAGCCAACTTTTTCCATTACAGGCCAGTCAATCAGATCGTCTCCGATGTAACCTGTATTTTCAGGGTTTACAGAAAGCTTATCGCAAATATCTTGGTATGCCTTAACTTTATCGTCTTGACCTTGATAAATCAGCTTAATGCCTAGAGCGGTCATACGATTCTCAACAATTTGAGATTTGCGACCCGTGATGATCGCGATTTCAATGCCTGCGTTCATCAGTGATTTGATACCGTAACCGTCACGAGTGTGGAAGGTTTTCAGCTCTTCACCGTTGTTGCCCATGTAGATGCGACCATCAGAGAAGACACCATCGACATCGCAAATCAGCAGTTTGATCTCTTGTGCAATTGCAAATACATCTGAATTAACAGTGCCGTATAGAGTTTCGACTGTCTGTGTCATTACATTACTCCTGCTTTCAGTAAGTCATGCATGTTTAACGCTCCGACTAATTTACCTTCTTGGCATAACATCAGGCCATTGATGCTCTTCGCTTGCATCAAGTTTAAGCCCTCAACCGCGAGCATGTTTGGCTCGGCTACCGTCGGGTTTAGCGTCATCACATCACCGATCTGCGTGTTATGGATATCAACGCGTTTGTCTAAGATACGGCGTAAATCACCATCGGTAAAAATACCGGCCATTTGGCCATCTTCACCAACGATTGCTGTCATGCCTAAGCCTTTCTGAGATATCTCTAGTAGAGCGTCTCTTACTAGTGCGTCGGGTGCTACAACAGGAAGTGAATCGCCTGTGTGCATGATGTCGTCGAGCTTCAACAGCAGCTGACGACCTAAAGCGCCACCAGGATGAGACAGGGCAAAGTCTTGAGCGGTGAAGCCTCGAGCCTGCAAAAGTGCAACGGCTAATGCATCACCCATGACCAAAGTCGCCGTGGTGCTTGTTGTTGGTGCTAAGCCCAGCGGACAAGCTTCTTCCGGTACTGAAATTTGTAAATGGATATCAGACAGGGTTGCCATGTTTGATGCTGGCTTGCCTGTCATGCTGATGATCTTGATGCTCAGACGCTTTAACACAGGAAATAGGCTGAGGATTTCTCCCGATTCGCCGGAGTTGGATATTGCAATCACAATATCACCAGGTTCGATCATGCCTAAGTCGCCATGCGCCGCTTCGCCTGGGTGAACAAAGAAAGCCGATGTCCCGGTACTTGCCAATGTTGCTGCGATTTTGTTGCCAATGTGGCCTGATTTACCCATGCCCATCACAACGACTTTGCCTTTGTTGTTCAGGATAAGGTCGCAAGCTTTACAAAAATCATCATTAAAATATTGGTCTAATTGAGTGAGACCTGCAACTTCGGTTTCCAAAACTTGTTTTGCAACGCTGCGGTAATCAAATGGCTGAGACATCAAATACTCCAAGTACGGGAAGTTAAATCAACAATTAAGCCGACATGTTCATTAATAGGTAACTTTGGTAGGCCACGAACGTCACAATTAACACGCCGCCTTCAATACGATTCACACTACGAGATTTTCCTAGTGCCATCACAACAAGTAGTAGCGATACGCCTAGCATTACCCAGAAGTCACGACCCATAGCGAACTCGCTCAAGATCGAAGGGTTTAGGATGCCCGGGATACCCATAACAGCAAGGATGTTGAATACGTTTGAACCAATGATATTACCTACAGCCATATCATCTTCACCCTTCATAACGCCGGCTAGTGATGCTGCAAGTTCAGGAAGGCTAGTACCAACAGCAATGATGGTTAAACCAATGACAAGGTCGCTCATGCCGAAGAACTTCGCGATGATCACAGCGTTATCTACCAGCATATCAGCAGCTAAAGGTAGGACGATTAGACCAATCACGACCCACATTGCAGCCTTAGGGTTACTTACGCCTTCAGGGATCTCTGATTCTTGCTCATCAAGGAAAGCATCGCCGTTCTTTTTCTCGCTGCGGCTGATTTGCAACATAGCAAACAAAAACGCGGCAAAAAGAACAAACAACAACACGCCTTCATAGAAGCCTAAATGGTTATCCCACAATAGGGCGCCCGCTAGCAGAGTGACACCGATCATTAATGGTAGTTCACGACGAATCACGCCTGAGCTAATCGATAACGGCTTGATAAGGGCTGTAATACCTAAAATCAGCGCGATGTTGGCGATGTTAGAGCCCAGTACGTTGCCTACAGCTGTATCTGTTTTGCCATCAAGGGCTGCTGTCGCAGAAACCATCATTTCAGGAGCCGAAGACCCCATTGCTAAGATCGTCATACCGATAACTAGTGGTGAAATACCGAAGTTGCGAGCAAGAGCAGCGGCACCGTAAACCAGCTTATCTGCACTCCACACCAAAAAACCTAGACCGATAATAAGAAACGCAATCGCTTCAAGCATGATGATTCCTAAAAAATTAATAAAAACGGAGAATTAACCGCTAATTTTGACCTGTTGCTAGATAAAAGGGAAGTCACTCGGCAAATTAATTACCAGTTAGCAGGCAAGAAAGAGAGATCAATAGATAATTTCCTAATGCTTTCAAATCCCTGCATAGATTCCTGTTTAATATGAATTAATTGAACAGTGCTTTTAATTCTAAAGTAGACTCATTATTATTGCAGCCATAATTGGCGTTTTTTAAAGCAAGGAAACAACAAAAATATGTTGAACACTGAGCTTGTGAAAGTTAAGAACCTCAGCTTCTCACGCGGTGACCGCGTTATCTTTGATGACATCAGTTTAGAGGTGCCTCAAGGCAAGATAACCGCCATCATGGGGCCGTCTGGGATCGGCAAAACGACTTTACTGCGTTTGATCGGTGGGCAACTGCCGCCAGATGAAGGCGAAGTTTGGTTTGATGGTGACAATATCCCTGCATTATCACGTCGAAAGCTATATCAAGCACGTAAGAAAATGAGCATGCTATTCCAATCGGGTGCGCTTTTTACGGATCTCAATGTCTTTGATAATGTGGCGTTTCCGCTGCGAGAGCACACTGAACTTAATGAAAAATTCATTCGTACCATCGTATTACTTAAGCTTGAAGCGGTAGGATTACGTGGTGCTGCGCAATTGATGCCGAGTGAGTTGTCTGGCGGAATGGCTAGGCGTGCCGCACTGGCGCGCGCAATCGCACTGGATCCAGAACTTATCATGTACGATGAGCCGTTTGTTGGCCAAGATCCCATCACCATGGGCGTATTGGTTGAATTGATCCGAAATCTCAATCAAGCCTTGGGCTTAACCTCGATTGTTGTTTCTCACGATGTGCCAGAGGTGATGAGTATTGCTGATTGGGTTTACCTCATGGCAGATAGCAAGATTATTGCCGCTGGAACACCTGATGAGTTGTACAACAATAGCGATCCGAGAGTGCAGCAATTTTTGCAAGGCGAAGCCGATGGTCCAGTACCATTTAGATTCCCTGCGAAGAGCTTAGAAAAGGATTTGTTTTAATATGATTGTTAAAACTATTGCGGGTGTCGGTAAGCGTACACTTGCGAGCTGTGAGTCATTTGGTCGAGCAAGCCTGATGTTATTTGGGGCTTTGTTTGGCATCCCGCGACTAAAAAACTTCCCCTTATTAGTAAAACAACTTTATAGCGTTGGCGTTCAGTCATTGGCTATTATTTTAGTTTCGGGTCTGTTTATCGGCATGGTGCTCAGCCTGCAGGGCTATGTCGTGTTAATTGACTACGGCGCTGAGGGAAACCTTGGTCAAATGGTCGCGCTTTCACTGTTGCGTGAGTTGGGGCCTGTGGTGACTGCGTTATTATTTGCAGGTCGAGCCGGTTCAGCACTCACGGCAGAGATTGGGTTAATGAAGGCAACAGAGCAGATCTCAAGCCTTGAGATGATGGCCGTTGACCCTCTTAAACGCATTATTGCACCACGTCTTTGGGCCGGGCTTATCTCAATGCCATTGCTTGCTATGATTTTTATGGCGGTAGGTATTTGGGGCGGTCAACTGGTTGGTGTTGATTGGAAAGGCATTGATCACGGCAGTTTCTGGTCTGCGATGCAGTCTTCAGTAGAACTTGGCCGAGATATTGGTAACAGCATGATCAAATGTATGGTCTTCGCTATCACCGTAACTTGGATCGCACTTTTCAATGGTTATGACGCAGTACCGACTTCAGAAGGTATTAGTCAGGCAACCACACGCACTGTAGTGCACTCTTCTCTAGCGGTACTAGGGCTAGATTTTGTTCTTACCGCATTGATGTTTGGGAATTAATCATGCAACAAACTCGAAAATTAGAATTATGGGTCGGCACCTTTGTTATTGCCGGAATTTGCGCAATCTTAATCATGATCTTTCAAGTCGCTGACGTAAAAGGCATAGGTTCGAACCATACTTACAATCTAAAAGCGACCTTTGACAACATTGGCAGCCTAAAAGTTCGTTCTCCAGTGAAAGTGGGTGGCGTCGTTGTTGGACGAGTTAAAAGCATTGAGCTTGATACCGAGAGCTACCTTCCTGTCGTTGAACTGTCTATTGACGGGAAGTACTCACAATTTCCAGATACCTCTAGTGCTCAAATTTTAACATCTGGCTTAATTGGTGAGCAGTACATTAGTCTGGTTCCAGGCTTCATTTTTGATGATGAAGAGATGTTGGTCGATGGTGATTCAATTGAAGACACTAAGTCAGCATTGGTACTAGAAGATTTGATTGGCCAAGTGCTGTATAGCGTTGGTGGTTCTAATGACAGCGAAGCTAAGGAATAAGATAATGTTGAAAACTATTAGTTATTTAAAAGCTATTGGTTACTTGAAATCAATGTTTATGGCGGCAATGGCGTTGCTTATTTCTACCCAAGCCTTTGCTGCAGAATCGATTGACCGTACTCAGCCTTACCAGATGATGACTCAAGTTGCCGAAGTGGCATTTGAGCGTTTGAAGAGTGAACAAGACAACATCCACCAAGATCCAGAGTTATTGAAGGTCATCGTGGAAGAAGAGTTGATGCCTTATGTGAATGCACAATATGCAGCTCTTAAGTTACTTGGACCAAACTTGAAAGGCGCGGATAGAAAAGACGTGGGCGTGTTTATCGATTCATTCCGTAAATACCTTGTTTCTTCTTATGCCCAAGTGCTGACTCAATACACAGATCAGACGATTGAATTTGGTCCAGAACCAAAAATCAAAGCGGATAGCCGCATTACCAGTATCAAGGTCGACATCATCGATACGCCGCGACCAAACATTAAGCTTGAATTTAAGCTTCGCAAAGACAAGAAATCTGGCGAGTGGAAAGCATTTGATATGGTTGCCGAAGGTATTAGCTTGTTGTCGAGCAAGCAATCGGAGTGGAATACTAAGATTCGTCAAGAAGGCATCTTACAAGTTGCAGACGAACTAGAGAAATTAGCCGCACAACCGATTCGTTTTGAGAGTAACAAATAATGAGCCATTCTCAATGGCAAGCACTAAGCTCTAAAGAGTATCAACTGTTCGGTGATTTAGACCGAGACAGTGTCCCTGCAATCTGGCGTATATTGGAAAAGTGGCAAACGACGGAATCGAGCGTTGAAATTGACCTTAGCCATATAAATCGAGTCGATTCAGCAGGAATGGTGATGCTAATTCACTTATTAGAGCATGCAAAAAATCAAAACTGTCATATAATGCTCAGTTTCGTGCCAGAACAATTACGAACGTTGTTCCAATTGAGCAATATCCAGCCAATGATGGCAGAACACATAAAAAATTAGGCAGGAGCTATTTGTGGACAGCACAAAAGTACAAGAATTATTAGCAGAAGCACTGAACCTTCAGGAAATTTTCGTGAAAGGGGAAGGCAGTCATTACGAAGTTGTTGCGGTTGATCCATGTTTTGACGGCATGAATCGAGTTAAGAAGCAGCAACTAATCTACGGCCCACTAATGGAATACATTCAACGCAATGACATCCATGCTCTTTCTATTAAGGCTTTCACGCCGGAAGAGTGGGAACGTGATAAGAAACTGATGTCACTTTAAGGTTTATGATGGAAAAGTTTCGAGTTATTGGATCGGATAAGCCGCTAAGCGGTGAAGTGACGATCTCAGGCGCAAAAAATGCAGCGCTACCTATCTTATTTGCTTCAATTCTTGCTGAAGAGCCAGTGGAAGTAAGTAACGTTCCTCACCTACGTGACATCGATACTACGATGGAACTGCTTAAGCGTTTAGGCGCAAAAGTATCGCGTAATGGTAGTGTTCATGTTGATGGCAGCGAAATTAATGAATTTTGTGCGCCTTACGATTTAGTGAAAACAATGCGTGCTTCTATCTGGGCTTTAGGTCCTCTAGTCGCTCGTTTTGGTGAAGGCCAAGTGTCACTTCCAGGCGGTTGTGCAATTGGTGCTCGACCTGTTGATCTGCATATCCACGGTCTAGAGCAACTAGGTGCGACCATTAAGTTGGAAGATGGTTATGTGAAAGCAAGTGTTGATGGCCGTCTGAAAGGCGCGCACATCGTGATGGATAAAGTAAGTGTGGGTGCCACCATTACTATCATGTGTGCAGCAACGCTAGCGGAAGGAACAACAGTACTCGATAACTCAGCGCGTGAGCCTGAGATTGTTGATACGGCTGACTTCCTAAACAAACTGGGTGCTAAAATTTCTGGCGCAGGTACAGATACGATTACTATCGAAGGCGTTGAACGTCTTGGTGGTGGCCAACACTCTGTGGTTGCTGACCGTATTGAAACAGGTACTTTCCTGGTTGCTGCTGCTGTTTCTGGCGGTAAAGTGGTTTGTCGCAACACCAACGCTCATCTTCTTGAAGCTGCCTTAGCGAAGCTTGAAGAAGCGGGTGCGAAGGTTGAAACGGGCGAAGACTGGATCAGTCTTGATATGACGGGTCGTGAACTGAAAGCGGTGAAAATCGTAACGGCACCTCACCCTGGTTTCCCAACCGACATGCAAGCACAGTTTACTCTGCTTAACATGATGGCGAAGGGCAGTGGTGTTATCACTGAGACTATCTTTGAAAACCGTTTTATGCACATTCCTGAGTTACAGCGAATGGGTGCAAAAGCGGAAATCGAAGGTAACACGGCTATCTGTGGTGAAACGGAAAAACTGAGCGGCGCTCAAGTAATGGCAACGGACCTTCGCGCATCTGCGAGCCTTGTTATTGCTGGCTGTATTGCTCAAGGTGAAACCATCGTTGACCGTATTTATCACATCGATCGTGGCTACGATAAGATTGAAGATAAATTGTCAGCCTTAGGCGCAAACATTACACGATTTAGTGAGTCGAACTAACCTAGGTTAGTGGATTCATGAATCAGTAAGATGAAAACATAAAAGTCGGAACCTTGGTTTCGGCTTTTTTATAGTTGTATTTACCGCGAGTAAATCTATTGCTCATTTTTGCGCGAATAGATGAATCAACTTGGCGGTCGGTGAGGAACAAAATGATAGCAATATTACGTATTTTCGCAGTGGCGATATTTGCGATTCTTATGTTTGTATTTGGTTGTGGTTACTGCCTATTAAGTCCACGCAACCCGAAACACGTATTTACCTTTGGCCGTTATTTCGGTCGCATGTCGAAGATCTTCGGCATGAAGTTAGAGCTTCGCATCCCAGAAGATGCCTACTCTCGCGGCCAACATGTTTATGTGGCGAACCACCAAAACAGCTGGGATCTATTCACGATTTCATCAGCGGTAACGCCAAAAGTGGTAACTGTTGGTAAGAAAAGCCTAGTGTGGATGCCTCTATTTGGTCAGCTTTACTGGTTGACGGGTAACATCCTAATTGACCGTGCTAACCGTAGCAAAGCGGTAGGTACGATTGATCAGGTCGTGACGAGTCTAAAAGAGAGCGATGTTTCAGTTTGGATGTTCCCTGAAGGCACTCGTTCTCGTGGCCGTGGTCTGCTGCCATTCAAAACAGGTGCATTCCATGCTGCGATTGGTGCTGGCTTGCCTATCATCCCTATCGTGTGTAGCTCAACCGGTGGCGTGAAGCTAAACCGTTGGAACAATGGTCACGTGATTGTTGAAATGCTGCCACCAATCAGCACTGAAGGCTACGACAAGTCTAATGTTCGTGAACTGGCTAACCTAGCTCGTGAGCAGATGGCTGCGAAACTTGAAGAGTTAGACAAAGAAGTGGTTGAGCTTAATAAAAAGTAATTATCTAAGCGAAACGATGAACAATAAAAAAGGTTGCCAACGGGGCAACCTTTTTTGTATCTAATAAACACTCAGCATTACGCTAAGTCGTTTATCCGAAGGTGTTTAATCTAGAGATTAAAAGCTATTTGCGAACCGCAATAGCTTCGATCTCGATACCTACATCTTTTGGTAGACGAGCTACTTCAACACATGAACGTGCAGGGTAGTTTGCAACGCCGTGCTCATCGAAGAATTTGCCGTAAACCTCGTTTACTGTGCCGAAGTCGTTTAGGTCTTTAACGAATACCGTTAGTTTTACGATGTCTTTTACAGTCAGGCCTGAAGCTTCAACAACCGCTTGAACGTTGTCTAGAGATTGGCGAGCTTGCTCTGCGATATCAGCAGATACTTCACCAGTTGCTGGGTTTACTGGGATTTGACCAGAAGTCAGTACCATGTTGCCAAGGTCAACGCCTTGTACGTATGGGCCGATTGCAGCTGGAGCAGATTCTGTGTGAAGTACTTTAGTCATTGGTTTATTCCATCAGTTATTAGATAAAAATCAATTTTCAGTGTGCCTTCAAACTTTGGATAGGTAAAGCGCAAAATACCCCGCACAGGCGAGGTATTTGATAGTTTTTACATTCGGTCTGCTTTGCCGTATGACGTTATCTTTCTGTTACGATCTCGCGAGAGAAGACTTTTTCGCAATACTTACACTTCAATCGAATATCTTCTTTCTTTTCAAAGATCTTAAAGCTACTTTCAACCGGTTCATTGTGAGTAATACAGTTGGTGTTTGGACACTCGAACACATCGTTGATTTGCTCAGGAAGTTCTAGTGGTAGTTTCTTAACCACTTCGTAATCTTCGATTTGATTCACTGTTGCGTGAGGCGCATAAAGTGCCAGCTTGCTCGCCTGTTCTTCTGTGATAAACACATTCTCAATCTTGAGCAGGTCTTTTCCGCCTAGTGCAGAAGACGGTAGATTCAGGCCAATCGTCACGCGCTGATGAGAGTTGTGCATGTCGAACAGTTTTAGAACCTTGATCCCGATATTGGCTGGGATATGGTCGATAACAGTACCGTTTCTGATTGCTTCAACTTTTAATTGAGTCTCTTTAGACATTATATCTCTCCTCTACAGCGTTTCGTTAAGAACAAGGGCTAGCAATGCTTCACGGGCGTAAACACCATTCTCTGCTTGCTGGAAGTAGTAAGCGTAAGGTGTTTTATCGACATCGACAGTAATTTCATCAACGCGAGGAAGAGGGTGCAGAACCTTCAGGTTATCGCGTGCATTTTCCAGCATCGAAGCGGTCAGGATGTATGCGGATTTTATGTGCGCGTATTCTGACTCATCGAAGCGCTCTTTTTGAACTCGAGTCATGTACAAGACATCGAGCTCAGGAATCACATCTTCCATGTCCGTCAATAGTTGGTACTTGATGCCCGCTTCATCAAGCTCTTCGCAAATGTAGTCTGGCATCGCTAGAGCTTCTGGAGCCACGAAGTAGAAACAGATGTTGTCGAACTTCGCTAGTGCTTGAGTCAATGAGTGAACCGTACGGCCGTACTTAAGGTCACCAACGAATGCAACGTTTAGGTTGTCGAGGCGGCCTTGTGTCTCAGCGATAGAGAATAGGTCTAGTAACGTTTGTGTTGGGTGTTGGTTTGCGCCGTCACCTGCGTTAATAACAGGTACACCGTTTGAGAACTCAGAAGCCAGACGCGCTGCGCCTTCTTGAGGGTGACGCATCACGTAAGCGTCAACGTATGAAGAGATAACCTGTACCGAGTCCGCTAGCGTTTCGCCTTTCTTTGCCAAAGAAGTGTTACCACCACTGTCGAAACCAATCACATCACCACCGATGCGTTGAATCGCAGTTTCAAAAGAGAGACGAGTTCGCGTAGAAGGTTCGAAGAAGCAGCTGGCAACAACTTTGTTCTTGATGAGTTCTGGGTTTGGCTCAGCCTTTAGCTGACCTGCCGTTTGAACAATTAATTCTAGCTCTTCACGAGAAAGCTCTGGAATTGAGATGATGTGCTTTTGATAGAGCGAATTCGCCATGATCTTCTTCCCCACAATAATGTATTGGCCATAAAAAAGCCCCCCATAATGGGAGGCTTTAAAAAAGTGCTGAAAAGCAGAATAGACGGCCTGGTAAGCATCTTAGCTTACGAGCAATATTTGGTGTTTTCACAATATTACTATGTGTTATCACAATATTGGTTGGCGTCATTTTCACTACTCTCAGACAAATTGCCGAGAATTATACGCTTTCAATTTGTGAGCGCAAGCGATTACATCAAGCTTTTGTTTACTTTCAGTATTCGCTATTGACCCAGTGTCGCAACCATCACCGCTTTGATGGTATGCATGCGATTTTCAGCTTCATCAAACACAATTGAGTAATCCGATTCAAAGACTTCATCAGTAACTTCTAAACCGTTCATTCCATACTTATCTGCGACTTGCTGGCCGATCACGGTTTCATTGTTATGGAAAGCGGGTAGGCAGTGCATGAACTTCACTTGAGGGTTACCAGTTAGCTTAATGACATCCATATTCACTTGGTATGGTTTCATTACCGCCACACGTTCGTCCCAAGCTTCAGGGGCTTCGCCCATCGAAACCCAAACATCGGTGTATAGGTAATCACAACCTTTCACGCCTTCAGCAACGTCTTCAGTTAACGTGATTTTTGCGCCAGTGTTTTGCGCAATGGTTTGGCACTCTTCAACAAGCTGCTCTTCTGGCCAAAAGGCTTTTGGCGCGACAAGGCGAATATCCATGCCCATCTTCGCGGCTCCGACTAACAGAGAGTTACCCATGTTATTGCGTGCATCGCCTAGATAAGCAAAGCTGATTTGGTGTAGATGCTTCCCGCGGCCATGCTCAAGCATAGTGAGGAAATCAGCCAAGATCTGAGTAGGGTGGAACTCATCGGTTAAGCCATTCCAAACCGGCACGCCCGCATAAGCGCCTAAGTCTTCAACGATACTTTGGCCAAAGCCACGATATTCAATGCCATCGTACATGCGTCCCAATACACGCGCCGTATCTTTCATTGATTCTTTTTGACCAATCTGAGAACCAGAAGGGCCAAGGTAAGAGACTTGAGCACCTTGATCAAAGGCGGCAACTTCAAACGCACATCGTGTTCGAGTTGATGCTTTCTCGAAGATCAAAGCAATGTTTTTGCCGTTGAGTTTCTTCTGCTCAGTGCCTGCATACTTAGCTTTTTTTAGGTCAGCAGACAGGTCGAGTAAAAACTGAATCTCTTTAGGAGTAAAGTCGAGAAGTTTTAGAAAGTTACGATTGCGAAGATTAAAGGCCATCTCTCGCTCCTTGCGTATATAGAATCAATGAAGAACTTAGTTAAACATAAAAATGCTATATTTGTGAATATTTATTTTATTAATTTGATAAAAAAGGCCAGTAAATGAATACTGGCCTAGATAAGACTATTGAGTCTGTTTGACTGAGCTCTTTGACTTAGATACCGTCTCTTTCGATAGGGCAACTCATACAGCGCGCGCCGCCACGACCACGGCCTAGCTCGTTGCCAGGAATCGTTAGAACTTCGATACCCGCTTTGTCGTATTTCTCATTGGTGTAAACATTACGCTCATAACCAATCACGGTACCAGGTTTCACTGTCAGTACGTTGTTAGCGTCATTCCACTGTTCACGCTCAGCTTCGTAGTTATCACCGCCGGTAGTGATGATCTTCAGTTGATCAAGGCCTAGTGCGCCTTCAATCGCTGACAGGTAGTTTTCAGCTTTCTCGACACGCATTTCGCCGTTTTCTTTTGGCGTTAAGCGCCAAGTGTCGAGGTCTTTACGAACGATCTCTGGATAGACAGAGAACGTGTCGATATCCATGTGTGTCATCACCGTATCAAGGTGCATACAAGAGCGGTGTTTTGGTAGATCGATCGCAATCACTTCGCTCGCTTGGCCTGATCTAAATAGGCTAGCCGCTAGGTTTTCGACACCTTGTGGTTTCGTACGCTCTGAAATACCAACCAGTACCGCACCTTTACCGATAACCAGTACGTCACCGCCTTCAATGTTAGCGTTGTCGTAGTGAAGGTCTTCGTCACCAAAGTACTTAATGAAATCTTGGCCTGCGAACACTGGGTGCCAGCGGTAGATAGCACGCAGGTGGTTCGTTTCACGTTGACGTGCAGGCTTCATCATTGGGTTAAGCGATACACCACCGTAAACCCAGCAAGAAGTATCTCGCGTAAATAGGTGGTTAGGCAGTGGCTCGATAACGAAATCGAGTGGTCGATGCATTTTAGGCAGCATCGATGATGATTTGATAGGAAGCTCAGAGTAGGCCAAGCCACCGAGTAAGATCGTTGCTAGATGCTCATTATCCATTTGAGCAAGGTAGTTTCTTAAGTCACGGGCGAAAGTCGGCCCATAACGGAAATCTGAGATTTGAGTATTCAGCAACCACTCACGAGCCTGAGATACGGCAAGCGTTTCTACTAGCAGGTCATGCAGCAGTAGTACTTCTACGTCTTGGCTGCGCAGCGTTTCTGCAAAGGCATCATGTTCTTCACCAGCGGCTTCAACGGCAAGTACATCATCAAATAGAAGATCATGACAGTTTGAAGGGGTGAGGTGGGTGAGTGCTCTTTCAGGTCTATTTAGGAGAACTCGTCTCAATTGACCGACTTCGGAGCCAACGTACAGCTTACTCATTTTGCATCCTTACTATTAATCCAGCGTCTATTTATGACAAGCTTGTCCGTAATATGCAAGTTTTGTAGATTGAGTTAATACAAGGTATTTGGGTAATAATTGGTCATAAAACCTGTGATTTTTAAGTTTATACAGATTAAATTCCAACTAACTGGCTATCGAACGGAACAACGTTTTTGAGGATCTATGCTCAATTCGTGGCTTGTTAGAATTGAATTTTGCTTATTAATCGTGATTTTTTATTCACTATTATGCACTTTTTGATAACAAGCTGAGGATTTATGCACCCCAAAAGCGGTTTAGCGTATGCACCTAACGTGACTAATCACGCAAGTTTTATTCAATAAGCCCTAAAGTGGCCACAAAAACGAAATGCTAAAATACGGCGCAGTTAATAAAATGTTGAAAATTTGTTTCTGTGATTTTGATTTCACTTTTGAATTGATATTGGCGCTGCGATCTCGCGATAAACTTACCTTTCTAGGCCTGATCTGGGTGGCTTTTCTGGACGATCCGTGCCATATTTCGTGGCAATCAAATTTGATCTTTTCATAGTCAACACTCTGGAGCAGACACATGTCTCACGAAGATGAATATCTATCAGTAGCGGAATTAATTGAATTTCAAAAGGAAGAGACTCGCGACATCATTACAGCATTAATTGAAGATGGTAGCGATCCTGAAGCTCTATACGATATCGAGCATCACCTATTTGCTGAAGATTTCGATGTGCTTGAGAAAGCGGTTGTTGAAGCATTCAAAATGGGCTTTGAAGTGCTTGAAGCTGAAGAGACAGAAGACGAAGATGGCAATAAGCTACTTTGTTGTGATGCAACGATGCAATGTACTCTGAATGCAGAAGCGATTGATGAGCAAGTTGAGAAGCTTGTAAACCTTGCAGAGAAGTTTGACATTATCTACGACGGTTGGGGCACTTACTACGAAGGTGAAGATGCTATCTACCCAGACGAAGATGATGAAGGCGAAGAGTAATTCTTTCCCAATTTTAAAAAATGCCAGCCTCGAGCTGGCATTTTTTTACCCTCAGAAAAATAAATGTCTTTATATGCATTCATTCATTATAATGCGGTCAAAATTGATCTAGCTCAAGGAATGATATGCGGTTGCTTCTCGATGGTCTTTGGCAAATTTCGCCACTGACGGATCTCTCTATCCCACAAGATGACATCACCTTTCCGGCTCCGTTAAGCTCAAAGCTCCCTGATAGCTTGAGTGAAAGTCAAATTGCAGAGCAAGAGTGGCACCTGATGCACGACATCGAAGTGGATGACGCTATGTTAGCGTGTCCATTTGTTGAGTTAGTGATGGCTGGAGTCGATTATTTTGCTGAAGTTCGACTTAATGGTGTGGCTGTTTTTGATTGTGATGGTAGCCAAGCTGAATACCGTAAAGATATCCGTCCTTATATGCAGTCCGGCCGAAACCGTTTCGAGATCCTTTTCCTTGAAGAAGAGGAGAGCCTATTGCTTGAAGAAGACATGGATGACTCTGTATCTTCACAGGCTATCGCTAAATCTGATTCACGCATCGGGATTTGGCAAGCGCCATACCTGCAGTTCGTTCGAAACGTCAAGCTAGAGCAAGTTGTCACAGAGCAGATCTGGCACCACGGTGGTGGCTGTGAGTTTAAAGTGGATGTTATCTATCAAACGCTAAAGACGGGGTTAGTATCGGCATCCATCAAGTTTAATGGTATGACTCTCGTGATGCCGATTGATGTACGCGCTGAACATACTGGCGTCGTGTTCCAGGTCGAAGCTCCTATCATTTTTGATATTGAGAATCCTAACCCCAAGTATCTATACCCATTAGAAGTGGTACTTGATGGGCAAGAAGAGAGTTCTTTTGTTGCCTTGAACCCAACTTCTTGCGTCAGTAACTTTCTACGTTAACTCCGTATATTTTAGCGTTATCTTCTTTCGCTATAGCGGCGCATTCTGCTTATAACGACTTGGCCATGACAACCTCACAAGCGTCGTGGCCTGTTTCTCCCCAAGCTGACTCAAGATGCTCAAACCCAAGCTTCTCATAGAGTTTGACCGCAGCACCCAAGCACTTCGTCGTTTCTAAATACATGTGTTGATACCCAAGTTGCTTGGCTTGCTTTAAGCTCAAAGCGACAATTCGCTTGGCTAGGCCATGCCCTCGAGTTTGCGGTAAGAAGTACATCTTTTGTAGCTCACACACATTGGGTTTACCTGCTAGAGGGGCAAAGCCACCGCCTCCGACGATCTTTCCGTTGTGTTCGATAACCCAGTACATTGCATTCGCTTGGCTATAGACAGAGTACATATCGTCGAGTGTTGGATCGGCCACGCCATAGCCTTTATCTTCTGTGAGCCCATGCTCAGCCGAAACTTGGCGAATGATTTGTGCGATGCTTGGGTTGTCTTGCGGTGTAATGGGTCTAAGGGTGAACTCAGCAATTTGTTCCATGATCTGCCTATGAAAGGGTCACTAATATGTGACCCAATATATGGTGACTAAGCATGTTGGTGCAAACAGAATTGTTGTTGTGCCATTTGGTCGCCTGATTTACGTAACCAGACTTTCTCGTGGAAGTAGTAAGCAACGGTATTTAAAGTTGGCTCTAGCAAAGCCATCACACCGCCGATAAAAGCATCTCCAGTCAACAAGTAGACAACAGTAAAGGCAACACTAAAGTGGATGGTAGCAAAGCTTGCTGTTTTTAATTTGGTCATCCACTGACGAGCTTTAAGCGCTGGAACTTGAGCCCACGCCTTTTCATGAAAATAGAAGGCAACAGTATTCACAGAGGGCTCAATCATAGCGATTAAGCTACCAATTAAGATGTCGCCTGTTAGTACATAAGCGACACTAAATGCGATAGTAAAATGTAATGCAGCAAAGGTTAGTGTCTTTTTCATGATAATTACTCAGTCGTTGTGTTGTTTTGATAGGTCTATTATTGAGAATTATTATCATTAAGTATAATGGGAAGTAGAGATTAATTTGATAGATGAAACCTATCAATCAGTGCGGCTAGAGTGAGAAGCATTGGAATATTGGAATCAGGGACATAAAAAAAGGCTGGTCACCAAGACCAACCTTTCTATTTAGACCGAGAAGTTTGAAGCCTTCTCGTTCACTCGGTTTTAAAGCGCAGCGATTGTCGCTTTTTGCTCTTCAAGCTTAACAAGAGTTTCCTTGTAGCCTTCAAGCTTTTCACGCTCTTTCGCGATAACTGCTTCTGGTGCTTTAGCAACGAAACCTTCGTTACCTAGCTTACCTTCGATACGTTTAATCTCGCCGTGAGTCTTAGCGACTTCTTTATCTAGACGAGCAAGCTCTGCATCTTTGTCGATAAGACCCGCCATTGGGATCATCAACTCAGATTTGCCAACCAGTTTAGTTGCACAAGCAGGAGTCTCTTCACCATCAGCTAGAACTTTAATATCGTCTAGCTTAGCTAGAGAAGTAAGAACGATCTTGTTCGCTTCGATACGAGCGGCATCTTTCTCATCAGCAACCTTGATCATTACTTCTAAGCCTTGGCTTGGTGCAATGTCGTATTCCGCACGTAGGTTACGGATAGCAGTGATGAAAGTCTTAACCCATTCGATGTCGTCAACGATCTCAGCATTGAAGTTAGCTTCATTAAACTGAGGAAGCGCTTGAGTCATGATTGTCTCGCCTTCAACGCCGTCTACTAGCGGCTTAACGCTCTGCCAGATAGATTCAGTGATGTAAGGAAGAACAGGGTGAGCAAGACGCAGAGTCTTCTCAAGAACCGTGATAAGCGTGTAACGAGTCGCTTGTTGTTGAGCTTCAGTACCTTTCCAAAGAACAGGTTTAGTTAGCTCTAAGTACCAGTCACAGAATTGGTTCCAGATGAATTCGTAAAGCGTGTTTGCTGCCATGTCTAGACGGTAGTTGTCTAGGTGAGCATTAAACTCTTTCGCTGCAACTTCAAACTGAGACTCAATCCACTTATCGGCTAGAGAGAATTCCATGTTTGCACGGTCTTCTACAGACAGTGACATGCCACAGTCGTGCTCTTCTGTGTTCATCAGTACGTAACGGCTTGCGTTCCATAGCTTGTTACAGAAGTTACGGTAACCTTCAAGACGCTTCATGTCCCAGTTGATGTCACGGCCAGTTGAAGCCATAGCAGCAAGAGTGAAACGCAGTGCGTCAGTACCGTAGGGTTCGATACCGTTTTCGAATGTTTTACGTGTGTTCTTTTCGATCTTAGCAGCCAGTTTAGGTTGCATCATGTTGCCACAACGCTTCTCTACTAGCTCTTCAAGGCCGATGCCGTCAATCATGTCGATTGGGTCAAGTACGTTACCTTTCGACTTAGACATCTTATCGCCGTTTTCATCACGGATAAGACCTGTCATGTAAACAGTTTTGAAAGGTACTTGAGCCTTGCCATCTTCGTCTTTCACGAAGTGCATGGTCATCATGATCATACGAGCAACCCAGAAGAAGATAATATCAAAACCAGATACTAGTACTTCAGATGGGTGGAATGTTTTCAGTGCTTCAGTATCTTCAGGCCAGCCTTGTGTGCCGAACGTCCAAAGTGCAGAAGAGAACCAAGTATCCAGTACGTCGTCGTCTTGCTTAAGCACAACAACAGGCGCTAGGTTGTTCTTTTCACGAACTTCTTCTTCAGTGCGACCTACGTAAACTTTACCATCGTTGTCGTACCATGCTGGGATACGGTGGCCCCACCAAAGTTGACGAGAGATACACCAGTCTTGCACGTCACGCATCCACGCGAAGTACATGTTTTCGTACTGCTTAGGTACGAATTGGATTTGACCATCTTCAACCGCTTTAACTGCAGGTTCTGCAAGAGGTGCTGTGCGCACGTACCATTGGTCAGTCAGCATTGGTTCGATAACCACGCCACCACGGTCGCCGTAAGGGACAGTCAGGTCGTGATCTTTGATCTCTTCAAGAAGACCAAGCTCATCGAATTCAGCAACGATAGCTTTACGTGCAGCAAAACGCTCCATACCTTGGTACTTAGCAGGGATACCTGTTGAGTAAACATCGCTTTCTTCGCCGTTAGTCGTGAAGACTTCAGCAGCATCACGGATATCAGCATTGAACGTTAGGATGTTGATCATCGGTAGGTTGTTGCGCTTACCCACTTCGTAATCGTTAAAGTCATGAGCTGGAGTGATCTTCACACAACCCGTGCCTTTTTCCATGTCTGCGTGCTCATCGCCTACGATAGGGATAAGACGGTTTACAACAGGAAGTAGGATTTCTTTGCCGATAAGATCTTTGTAACGAGGATCTTCTGGGTTAACAGCAACACCAGTATCGCCAAGCATGGTTTCAGGACGAGTAGTCGCAACAACGATGTAGTCTTTACCATCTGCCGTTTTAACACCGTTCGCTAGCGGGTAGCGGAAGTGCCACATGAAACCTTTTTTGTCTTTGTTTTCAACTTCAAGATCCGAGATTGCAGTGTGCAGTTTAGGATCCCAGTTTACTAGACGTTTACCACGGTAGATTAGGTCTTCTTCGTATAGACGAACAAACACTTCTTGAGTCGCAGCCGATAGGCCGTCATCCATAGTGAATCGTTCACGATCCCAATCTACAGATGCACCAAGACGACGAAGTTGTTGAGTGATCGTGCCACCTGATTCGCCTTTCCATTCCCAGATCTTGTCGATGAAAGCTTCACGGCCGTAGTCGTGTTTTGTTTTGCCTTCTTCGGCAGCAATCTTACGCTCAACAACCATTTGAGTTGCGATACCAGCGTGGTCAGTACCCACTTGCCAAAGCGTGTTTTTGCCTTTCATACGTTGAGCACGGATAAGCGTATCCATGATCGTATCTTGGAACGCGTGACCCATGTGTAGGCTGCCAGTGACGTTCGGTGGCGGGATCATGATGCTGTAAGCTTCTTTTGATGTGTCACCGTGTGGCTTAAAGTAGCCTTTCTCTTCCCAAGTCTTATACAGAGCTTGTTCGATTGATGTTGGGTTGTATGTCTTTTCCATAGTGCTCTTAAACGGATACTGTGAATGGTTAATCGTGGTCAAACTTCATAAGTGAAGCTTCTTGAATCTAAATCCAAAGATAGCTTTAACTATGAGGTTTGACTATGGATGTTGAATCTCGATAGTTTGTAGCTGATATCCAGCTTGACGGTAAATTTTATACCTTTCTCGAGCGAGTTGCTTAGCTTTTTCTTCGCAAGGAACGAAGTCTATCACCTGAGCAAAGGCGTTCGCAAAGGTTGTATGATTATCGGCCAGATTAATTACCAGCTGACGATTCCAATTGTGTTTTACACCTTGGTAGCCGATTTCAATGTTGGTTGAATATTTCGGCCCTTCGCCAACTAAGTTGTGCGCAATAAATTCGCTGGGTTCAACTTGCCAGAAAATCTCTGCGATACGCTCGGCATGTTCTTTGTCATTACAGTTGAGATAAAGTTTAGCGCCTTGTTTTGCAAAGTGCTGAGCAAGAAACAGCACATAGTGAGCAAAACCATCTTCGCTGGCTTGCGGGCTGTCTGAAGGCACAATGTAAAATGTAGCAGTCTGCATACTTAATACTCGAACTGAAAATCGTGGATATCAATGTTACTTGGTTAACAGGGTCTAACAAATAGCGCTTATTAAAAAAGGGCCCGTAGGCCCTTTTTATTATTTTGAAGATTGCTCTTCAGTCTCTTGGCCGCTGCGGTTCAATAAGAATTGGACTAGCATTGAGACAGGACGACCTGTCGAGCCTTTCGCTGCGCCTGACTTCCAAGCTGTACCAGCACTGTCGATGTGTGCCCAGTGGTACTTCTTAGTGAATTTAGACAGGAAACAACCAGCAGTGATTGTGCCGCCAGGACGGCCACCGATGTTCGCCATATCAGCGAATGGGCTGTTTAGCTGCTCATGGTACTCGTCTGCCATTGGTAGACGCCATGCACGGTCACTTGCTTGCTCTGAAGCATTAACAAGTTCGTGAGAAAGTGGGTTGTGGTTCGATAGAACGCCACTGATGTGGTGACCTAGAGCGATAACACATGCGCCAGTTAGCGTAGCAACATCGACAACACAGTCAGGTTCAAAACGCTCAACGTAAGTTAGAGCATCACATAAAACCAAACGACCTTCTGCATCAGTATTTAATACTTCAACGGTTTGACCAGACATCGTAGTTAGGATGTCACCAGGGCGATAAGCGTTGCTACCAGGCATATTTTCACAACCCGCTAGAATACCAACAACGTTGATTGGCAGGTTAAGTTTCGCCAATGCTTTCATTGTACCGAATACAGAGGCAGCACCACACATATCGTACTTCATCTCATCCATGCCTTCGCCAGGCTTAAGTGAGATACCGCCTGAATCGAAAGTAAGACCTTTACCGACTAGGACGATAGGTTTTGCGTCTGGATCCGCAGCGCCTTTGTATTCCATGATAGACATCATCGATTCGTTCTTAGAGCCACGGCCTACTGCTAGGTATGAAGTCATACCCAGTTTTTCCATCTCTTCTTCGCCAATGATCTTAGTCTTCACAGTTTCATAATCGTCAGCTAGGCGACGAGCTTGAGATGCAAGGTAAGCAGGGTTTGCGATGTTCGGTGGCATATTGCCTAGATCTTTCGATGCTTTCACACCTGAAGCAATAGCAAGGCCATGAGAAATAGCTTTCTCACCAAGGCTCAATTCACGACGTGTAGGTACGTTGAATACCAATTTACGTAGTGGGCGACGAGTCTCTGGCTTATTACTCTTGAATTGGTCAAACGTGTAAAGGCCATCTTTAGTTGCTTCTACAGCTTGACGAACTTTCCAGTAAGTGTCGCGACCTTTAACGTGAAGTTCTGTAAGGAAACATACTGCTTCCATAGAACCTGTTTCGTTTAGTGTGCTGATGGTTTTTTGGATGATTTCTTTGTATTGACGTTCGCCTAGCTCACGCTCTTTACCACAGCCTACCAGTAGAACACGTTCTGAAAGTACACCAGGTACTTGATGCAGTAGTAGCATCTGGCCAGGTTTACCCTCTAGATCACCGCGACGAAGCAGTGAACTAATATAGCCATCGCTAATCTTATCTAATTGCTCGGCGACTGGAGAAAGGCGGCGCGGTTCGAATACACCGACAACGATACATGCGCTGCGTTGTTTCTCTGGGCTGCCACTTTTTACACTGAACTCCATGCGTACTCCTACATCCTGAAGACAAATCGAACTAAATGTTAGATAATGGGTTCTTACTTGTTGGATCCTATAATGGAACTAACCTTAAAGAAGAACGCTAACACTTAGCTAAAAATTTAAAAAAATAAAAGGTTCAACGGGAAATTATAGTGATTCAATCAAAAAAACAAGTTTTGTATAGGTAATTTGAGCGTGATTATTGTTAGATATTTGATCCGCGAGACAATCAAGAGCCAATTTGCGATCTTTTTTGTTCTCTTTCTCGTGTTTCTCAGCCAAAAATTCATCAGTGTTTTAGCGGATGCCTCTGATGGTGATATCCCTGCGAGTCTTATATTGTCGATTGTTGGCTTAAATATGCCAGCGATGGGCCTATTGATGCTTCCACTCAGTATCTATATTGGTATTTTGCTTACTTTTGGCCGCCTTTACGCTGAAAGTGAAATAGTGGTCATGAACGCCACCGGTATCGGTAATAAATTCCTGATCCAATCTGCGCTTTACCTCGCTTTAATTACGGCATCTGTTGCAGCCTTTAACTCATTTTGGTTATCTCCTTGGTCACAAGACAAAGTTGAACAAATGTATGAAGAAGTAGCTGCAGAGAACAGCGTTGATTTGCTACCAAAAGGTAAGTTTGAAGGTACGCCGGATGGCTCTTCTGTCGTGTTTATTGATGATATCGACGGTAATAAGTTAGAAAACGTGTTCGTAGCTCAAATGCGTCCGCGTGATTCTGTACTGCCAAGTGTGATGTTCTCGAAGTCAGGTGATGTAAAAGAGCTCAGTGATGGTCGCCAAGTGATCGTAATGTACGATGGTACTCGTCATGAAGGCATTCCGACTCGCCTCGACTACAGGGTGACGCACTTTGAAGAATACGAAGGCCTGATTGGTCAGCGTGAAGTTGAGAAGAAAGGTCGAGACTGGGAAGCGATCCCTACGCTTGAACTGATTGGTAACTCAAATAATAGTGCGAAAGCAGAGTTGCAGTGGCGTATTTCTTTGGTACTTTGTATTCCATTGTTGACCATGCTTGTCGTGCCACTGTCTGCGGTAAACCCTCGACAAGGTCGTTTTGCGAAAATCGGCCCAGCAATACTGATTTATCTCACCTATTTCTTAGCAATCAGTGCAACCAAGTCTTCAATCGAAGAGGGGAGCATTCCTGCGGTAATCGGCATGTGGCCAATCAATGCGTTATTGTTATTTGTAGCGATTGGTGCCAACTTTATGGATAGCGTGCCAGTAAGGCGTTTGAAAGAAAAATTCAAGAATAAGAGGTTGGCTTAAGCCGTGTTTAAGATTCTCGATTTATATATAGGCAGAACCATCATCGCAACGACGTCACTGGTATTGGTGACGTTTGTTGGTCTCTCTGGGATCATCAAATATGTAGAACAGCTAAGAAAAGTTGGCCGTGGTACATACGATCTATTACAAGCGCTGTATTTCGTTTTATTGAGTATCCCTCGTGATATCGAAATGTTCTTTCCAATGGCTGCATTGCTTGGCGCATTGATAGGGCTTGGTATGCTTGCTGCAAGTTCTGAGCTTGTCGTTATGCAGGCAGCTGGTTTCTCTAAGTTAGATATCGGCCTATCAGTACTTAAAACAGCTATTCCACTGATGATCGTGGTGACATTGCTTGGTCAATGGGGAGCACCGCAAGCGCAGAAAATGGCTCGTGATTTAAGAACTATCTCGATTGCTGGTGGTAATATTATTTCGACGCAAAGTGGTGTCTGGGCTCGTGATGCCAATGACTTCATCTTCATTGTCAAAATCGATGACCAGAAGCTATATGGAATGAACATGTGGCGCTTTGATGAAAACAAGGCACTTAAAACCGCTATTTATTCTGACGAAGTTGATTACGTTGGAGACAACGTGTGGACGATGAAGGATGTAGAGATCACGTCTTTTGAAAACGAACTTCAAATTACTAAAGAAAGTTTACCGACTTACTCTTGGGAAACATCATTAGCTCCAGACAAGTTGGCGATAGTAACGGTTAAACCAGAAGAGCTATCGTTAAGTGGGTTGTATGATTATGTTTCTTACCTGAAGGCGTCAGAGCAAGACGCATCACGCTATGAATTGGCGCTGTGGAGAAAGATAACCCAGCCAATTTCGATCGCGGTTATGATGTTGATGGCACTGTCGTTTATCTTTGGTCCTTTGCGTAGCGTGACCATGGGTGCGAGGATTTTGTCAGGAGTTATTGCTGGCTTTACCTTCTATATATCCAGTGAGTTCTTTGGCCCGGTGAGTTTGGTTTATCAAATACCGCCTGCCTTTGGCGCAATAGCCCCGAGCGTGGTATTCCTTGGAATTGCCATCATGCTCTTGAGGCGGAAACTGTAAATAGAAAAAAGGAAGGCATAACGCCTTCCTTTTTTGATCTTGATTGGAGCTAACTTAAATCACGCTATCGTACTTGTGGTAACACTACGACTTCTGTCTTTGCCCAGATATCGTGAAAGCCACGTTTTTCAGGATCGAATGGAACACATAGGTTTGCCAATCCAAAACCTGAAGTACCTAAACGAATCAGCGCCTGCGTTACTGTGATCGCTGAGCCATCTTTGTTTTGAACGCGCAGCTTCCAAGCTCTCATGCCGAGAGTCTGACCAGCTCTAGTCCAGAAGAACACGAAGAAATATACCCAAACGGCCACTAAGTAAAAGGTATATGCAGGGCTCCAAATCGGATGGTTGGTTAAGAAGTCACTAAC
This sequence comes from Vibrio sp. 1F255, assembly GCF_041439145.1. NCBI lineage: Bacteria > Pseudomonadati > Pseudomonadota > Gammaproteobacteria > Vibrionales > Vibrionaceae > Vibrio > Vibrio sp. 1F255. Next base: position 84,295 of record NZ_JBGONQ010000023.1, read on the forward strand.
ATCGGCATATCCGCTGTGGTTAAAAATGCCGAGAGCCATGAGTGCGTGCAGTAGAGCGACAATGATGCCAGCCGCCAACATTTCAATAGCGATTACGATCAGAGCGTCGTAGAACAAGGCACCAAATCGGCGCATGACTCCTGCTGGTGGCAGAGTGTTTGTTGATGTCATGTGTTATTACTTCTTTAAAAATTGAGGCGTCAGAATATAGTTTAAGGCTTAACCTGAAAAGAGACATGACGCACAGCTTATGACTTAGTGGCGAAATTATCGGCAAACACACATGAATTCAAGTTTTTATACTTGCCACATCAGTTCGCATACGTATAATGCCAAACATCGAAAGGGCAATGCCCCAAGATAATGCCGGTATGGTGAAATTGGTATACACGACGGATTCAAAATCCGTTGCCTTCGGGCGTGGCGGTTCAAGTCCGCCTACCGGTACCATATTTAAATGACAAAGCCTCGACGAAAGTCGGGGCTTTGTTGTATCTGAGATATAGGAAGCGTTGCCTTCGCGGTGGCGGCAGGAATGCCTGTCCAATCAGTCCGCCTACCGGTACCAAACATAGAAAGGTCGCTTTGGGCGTTTGTGAATTTTAAATCCAGCGTGTCGGCTTGGATGCAAGCCCAGTCAAGTCACCTACCGGCACCATATTTAAATGACAAAGCCTAGATGAAAATCGGGGCTTTGTTGTGGGGTATAGGAAGCATTGCCTTCACGGTGGCGGCAAGAATGCCTGTCCAATCAGTCCGCCTATCGGTACCAAACATAGAAAGGTCGCTTTTATAGCGACCTTTCTATGTTTTGGACGTATGTGAATTTGAAATCCGGCGTGTCGTTGCAGTTGCTCTTCAATCAGACAGATCTTGATGTTTCACTCCTAAATCTCATAATTTCCCTTCGCTATTCGATCTGATAATGAATTAATTATCTTAAATCATGATGTTACCTGTCATTCTCTTTTCTATTGTCTATGTTTAAAGGACTAACAGAGGAGATAGATATGCTGACAGTAACCCCTTACTTGTTTTTTGATGGTCGTTGTAATGAAGCGTTGGATTTTTATCACAAGTGCTTTGGTGGTGTGGTTTTATCTAAGCAGCTTTTTAGTGATGCACCACAGGTAATCGAGGGCGCTCAACCTGATTGGGTTATGCATGCTGAGTTCGAAGCGTTTGGTATGAAGCTGATGATGTCTGATGGTGTTAAGGCAAAAGAACTTGAAGGCAACAATCTCGCTCTCTCTCTTGTGACTGAAGATAGCGCGACTCAAGAACAAATCTTTGAAAAGCTCAAGAAGGGAGGGCGGATAATGACTCCACTCGCAGATACTTTTTGGGGGGCTCGATTTGGCAAAGTAGAAGATAAATTCGGTATACGCTGGATGGTGCACTGCGACTCTTTAAGTTGAGCCTGTGAAATTGGATAGTGAAATTGCTGCTTGGTTTTATTAGAATTATAAATAGAGATTAATCATCAATATTATATATAAAAATGGGCAGCATAAAGATTACCGTAGATCGCATTCAGCCCGGTCTGCATATACGACTCCCCGTAAAATGGAATGAACACCCATTTTTATTCAACAGCTTTAAAATCAAAGATGACGCTCAAGTAAAAGTAATTCGACATCTTGGGATTAAGCACGTCTATATAAACCTGAGTCAAAGTGATACCTCACCTTTACCTGTTAATCACGTAGGTGAACAAGAAGTCGATATTGATTCACAGGTAAGCCTTGAAACGGAAAGAATGTGGAAAGATAAGCATGAGCGTATCGAAACCCTTAGCTCTTACCGCCGCAGGGTGAGTCATTGTGAGAGAGAGTTTGAACGTTCGCTTGCTCGAATGCGATCTGTGATGACCAAGATCCGTAACAGACCTTTAGATGCGGTAGGGGAGGTTAAGGCTCTTGTTGATGATATCGTTGAAACTCTAGTGAGCGATGATAACGTCACCTTGCACCTTATGAATGCTAAAGCAGATTTCGAAGATATTTACTTTCATACTCTAAATGTTTCGGTTGTTGCACTGATGATAGGAAAGGCCAAAGGCTATAACACACAGCAATTGAAAGACCTCTCATTCGCAGCGTTGTTTCACGATGTAGGCAAGATCAAAATACCAGTCGCGATACTAAGAAAGCAGAGTGCACTAACGGTGCCAGAAGAGAACTACCTGAAGCTTCATACTAAATACGGTGCGGATATTGTATCGGCAATTGATGACTTTCCTGAAAGTGCTAAAAAGGTGATCGCTCAACATCATGAGATGAATGATGGTTCTGGCTACCCCGAGGGCTTAAAAGAACATGAGATTGATGAATTTGCCAAGATAGTCGCCGTGGCTAATGCATTTGATAACCTTTGCCATGGTAAAACGCAATCTCAACAAATGATCCCGTATTTGGCACTGTCCCACCTATATAAGAGCTGCAAGCATCTATATAGCCAAGATAACTTGGGGCTGTTAGTTAAGTTCATGGGAGTCTATCCACCAGGAACTGTAGTACAGCTTTCAAATGACTCGATTGGGATTGTGATATCCGTTAACGCTAAACATATGCTTTATCCAAATGTACTTATCTATGATCCTAGCGTGCCAAGAACCCAAGCTCCGATCATTGACCTCTTTATTAAAGAGATCAAAATCGTTAATGCCGTTCATCCAAGCAAATTACCTGAACAAGTTCGAGAGTATCTAAACCCTAGGGCTCGTTTATCTTACTTTTTTGATAGTGGAGAGTAGTTATCCACAGGTTGTTGTGGGTAATTTGTTCGAAACTTGGGGTGAAAGTGGTATAAATAAGCCCTTGGTTGAAATGTCTTCGCTTAACCTCTTTTTTTAATAAAAAACGCATTTATTGCTTGCCAATATGAGCGGCATCTCTATAATGCCGCCTCACTGACACGGCAGACGCCACAAGGCTTCAGCGAGAAATGTTAGTAAGGCAACTAGCTTTAAGCGATGATTCGCTTCTACTTTTAGAAAGTAGGAATTAATTCCAAATAAGTGTTTGACACTGAGAATTAAATCGCTAGAATGGCCGCCTCTTCCGAAGTGAT
>NZ_JBGONQ010000024.1:0-85587 GCF_041439145.1 Vibrio sp. 1F255
GTTACAAGGATTCATCGATTCTGTTTTCAAACTCGCTCAACTCCCGTTGTCATGTCCTCATTATTCATGCATCAGTAAACGAGCCAAAACGGTTAATGTGTCATTCAAGACAAAGACCCGAGGCGCAATACAGCATTTAGCCATTGATGCAACAGGGCTAAAGGTCTACGGTGAAGGTGAATGGAAAGTAAAAAAACATGGTACTGACGGGAAGCGTCGAGTTTGGCGTAAGCTCCATTTAGCCGTAGACACTGGCACTCATGAAATCATTGCGGCTGAGTTAAGTTTATCGAATGTCACTGACGGTGAAGCTCTTCCTAATTTACTGAATCAAACTCGTCGTAGAATCAATGAGATATCTGGTGATGGAGCTTACGATACAAGACAATGCTACGAAGCAATACGTATTAAACAAGCTGTTCCACTTATTCCACCGAGAGAAGGTGCTGCTTTTTGGTTACGAGGTCACCCCCGTAATCTGGCGGTAGCTTGCCAGAAATTATACGGCTCAAATAAACATTGGAAAAAGAAGTACGGTTACCATAAACGGTCACTTTCAGAGACGGCTATGTTCCGTGTAAAGACACTGTTTGGTGGGCGATTAAGTTTAAGAAACTATAATGCTCAGGTTGGTGAAACCTACGCCATGATTAAAGCGTTGAATAAGCTCACAGGGTTAGGTATGCCTAAAACGATAGAAATAGCCTAATAATCACCCATACTGGCCGTTTCTATCTGAGATCCAATTAGGAAACAAAGCCATCCAATGCCTCAAAAGACAGAAGACCTTGAGGTGACGGCAGATATATACGTACCAAAAGAGTTTAACTGGAATAGTTTTATAGGGTTACCTGTCGCTATTTTTATTCATGGTGTTACAGCAGAGCGCGGCACTGCTTCTTTAATGGCTGCGGAATATACTGATAAAGGTTATGCCGTGGTTGCGATCGATATGCCATATCACGGTGAGCGGATACGTTATGACTCAAGCCCTGAGCACGTGGAAATTAGTGCCCGAGCAAACAAAGCCTTCTTCATCAATATTGATTCCCCTTTAGCGCTTCGTTCTAACCTCCAGCAGTCTGTTTCTGATTTTCTGGGTCTACGCTATGCGTTGAGCCAAGAAGGTTGGGTTGATAACAATAACGTTCATCTAATCGGACAATCGTTGGGTGGGATCATGTCGGTAATGGTGAGTGAGTTTAGTCAAGCAAGCCCTGATTTTCACTCGGATACTAATCCTAATTTTGAATTCAATACGGTGAACTTTGTTGTTCCGGGGCAGGGGCTAACCAACTTGGTTCTGTCTTCTCAAACCTTAGGCCCTGAAATGTCTGAAGGTGTTAAGAAGTCTCCTAATGTTCAGCGTGGCATTGCTGAAACTGTCATACCAGATACATGCATAACAGAAGCAACGAATCAACAATGTATTGAAGCACTTAGAGAGTTTGTAGAGCTTTCATCTGATAACGCGCTGCTTGTTAATCAGCTAGAGAACGACATCTTCGATTTAGTTGTTACCGACCTTAAACAAGGAGTTCAAGCAACAATTGATAGTGCAGACCCTGCTAGTTTCATCTCTCGTCAAGTTAAGGCTGAGCAACCGACTCTTTTGTTAGCTGCAGTTGGAGATTGCGGCGAAACCTGTGACGTTGGCGTTGATTATGTGCCAGACAGCGTAATTCCGAATACCGCGCCAAATAATATTCGAACTGGCACTGAGCCCTTAATTACTGCCCTTGGTTTAGACCCAAGAACGGGTACAAAGCGTGATCAGATCGAACTCGGTGGAGTCATAAGAACGACAACCGGTGGACATGGTACGTACTTATTCCCGTATGAAGGCCCCGTTGATGAAAATGGCCTACCGGGTATGCCAGGCGGAAATATGTCAGATGTACGTGAAGCCGTGACAACCCAACAATTAGCTGTTGCTTCGATGGTGATGACTGACGGTTCGCTTGTTGTCATTAATAACGAAGACCATATCGAAACAGAGGTGCGTCAAGATGAAGAATAAACTCATATTGGGCACCGCAGCTGCTCTCATTCCATGTTTAACAAACGCCGCAGGATTCCAACTTAACGCACAATCAGCAACGGGTTTAGGCCGTGCATTCTCGGGTGATGCTGTTATGGCCGATAGTGCGGCAATTGTGGCTAAGAACAGCGCTGCGATGGCTTACATAAAGCAACCAACACTCTCTGTCGGCGCTATCTATATCGATAGTGGTATTGATGTGTCGAGTGTTAGCTACACACCAATGATTGGTGATACTGAAATGTTAGATGACCAATCATTGGACGCAGGGACACTAGTCCCAAACATTCATTATGTTCACTCAATTCAAGATTCGAAATTTACCTTGGGCGCAACAGTCCATTCCAATTTCGGTACTGATGTTGAGTTTGACGAGTCGTTCGAAGCGGATGAGTTCGGAGGGAAAACAGCGCTTTCCAGTATCAATGTTGGTTTCGCTGTGGCTTACGAGTTATCTGAAAAAATCAATTTGGGCGCAGGGCTAGATGTTATCTACGGTGAGGGTGAGATATACCGTCAAAACTTGTTAAATGTAGATGCAGACGGTTTCGGTCTGGGTGCAAATGTTGGTGCGACTTACCAAGTCAACGAACATAACAAGTTTGGTATTAGTTACCGTTACAGCCCAGATATCGAAGTGGAAGGTGACATTACCAAAGGCGGTGTCCCTGCCGACAAGATGAACGTACCTCTACCAGACACTCTAGAGTTTTCCGGTTGGCACCAGCTCAACGAACAGTGGGCTTTTCACTACAGCCTGCAGTGGGTGAATTGGTCTGAGTTTGATTCATTAACGTCTGACTCTTATGACGACTCAATTAAAGAGTATCAATGGAAAGATGCAGGACATATTTCCGTCGGTGGTACGTACACTATGTCGAAAGACGTCGTTCTACGAGCGGGTTACATGTACGACATTTCCCCAACTGACGAACTCACATCGTTATCAATTCCTGATGTTAACCGTCATTGGCTCACGGTCGGAGGGACATATAACTTCACGGCTGCCAGTTCTGTGGACATTGGTGTCGGATTTATCATCGGAGAATCACAAGATATTGACGAAAGCCTGACGACGATCCCAGGAACTAGTTCCAATATAACTGCTGATGTGACTGCCGATGCTCTCTTGCTCGGTGTTCAGTATCAGCATCGTTTTTAACTTTTACTTTGGAGTTCAGAACGTAAAAATTTAGGAATCATATAAAAATTGCAGGGCTCGACAGTGAGTTGAGCCCTTTTCTCATTATTAGCTGTTTTAGCATTATTTAAATAGCTGGAAGCTCATTAAGTAAGAAATAGCTGCTTAGAAAAACGTTTTAATTCAGACGAATTCAACGGTTATGGTTATTAAAAATGAAATTTACAAAGCTTAGTAAAACAATCTGTTTGGCACTGTTTGCCTTACATATCTCTCCATCGTTTGCCCAAGACTCAAACTTGATTCCTGTGACTATCGAAAAAGCGCACAAACAAGCATTCACATCTTCAATCAACGAGGTTGGCAAAATCAGGGCAACGGATTCTGCTGCATTGACATTCAGTGCCTCCGACAAAATTCTCAACATCCATTTCAAAGATGGAGATTCAGTTAAAAAAGGCGAGTTGATCGCTCAACTGGACAATACCAAAGCGAAAGCCGATTTAGACAAAGCAAGAAGCTCTCTAGCGTTAGCAAAGTCGAAATTAAAGCGAGTACAAGAATTACTAAAGAAACAGCCTGACTCTATGTCTCAACAAGATGTGGAAGAACTGGGCGAACAGGCGAACCTAGCCGCAGCTGATTTCCGTCAGAAAGAAGCGCTGATGAATGACTATTTATTGGTAGCACCATTTGATGGGCAGTTAACTAACTTCACCCACTCAGTGGGCAGTAAGATTGATAGCGCAACCGCGTTGGTGAGTTTGATTAAACTCGATCCTGTCGAAGTTCAGTATTCCATTGGACAATCGGATTTAGGCAACGCAAAACTTGGGCAGAATGTCTCTATCCAAGTTGATGCTTTTGTCGATGAAGCGTTTTCTGGTGTGGTGGATTACATTGCCCCCACGGTTGATGAGAGTTCAGGTCGCGTAGAAGTACACGCGCACGTGACCAATCCAGATCATCGCTTAGTTCCGGGCATGTTTGCCAAAGTAAGCCAAATGACGAGCGAAGACACGACTCAAATGGTGGTTTCCCAAAATTCCGTTCAAGCAAAAAATACACAACGTTTTGTATGGATTGTGAATGGCGAAAAAATCGAGCAACGCATTGTTGAATTGGGCGTGAATACTAACGATGGGTATGTCGTTGTAGAAAGCGGATTGAAACTGGGTGATCAGGTCGTAGTGACGGGACAGCAGAACCTAAAGAAAGCGTCTCTAGTTAAGGTAATGAACCCTAATGCGGAGCAGAAAACGGTTGAGTTAATAACGGAGCCGGTAGATAAAGTGGTCACTAAGCAGACCGTTAAGCCCGAGGTAGAAAAGACCGAAACACAGATTGATGAAGCACATCCGGTTGAGCCTTCGGTTGATTGGACGGAAGCAACAAAAGGTGTAGACGAAGCGGTCAACGAAAATAACGAGCGTGCGGAAACTAATGCGGCCGCTGAGCAATCATCGAGCGAAATCCAAAGCCAGGAAACTCACAGCAAGGAAATCCAAAGCAAGGAAGCCGTAACAAAGGAGAATCTGAATGAAGCTTCCTGAGATTTGTATCAAGCACCCTGTGTTTGCGTCTGTTCTGAGTATTACCATTGTTTTGCTTGGGCTTTTGTCGTTTCAAAAGCTCTCAATCCAATACTTTCCTGAACATAAAACACCGTCGGCGACTGTAACCGCGGCGATCAATGGCGCGAGCGCTGAGTTCATGTCGCGCAATGTGGCAGATAAACTGATCACGGCGGCAACAGGCTTAGACAGCGTGAAAACCATGACGACCGACTGTCAGGAAGGAACGTGTAATCTAAAAATCATTTTTGAAGATGACATTAATGACGTCGAATACACCAGCTTGATGAACAACCTGCGTAGCAGTGTTGAAGCGATTGGTGATTTTCCTCCGAGTATGACGGATAAGCCAACGGTAACGGATGACTCTTCTGATACCAGTATGCCGAGTAACATCATCACGTTTGTGAATACCGGCAAGATGTCTAAGCAAGACATGTATGACTACATTAGCCAGCAAGTTGTGCCCCAGTTTAAGCACATACAAGGTGTGGGGGGGATTTGGGGGCCGTATGGTGGCAGTGAAAAAGCGGTGCGTGTGTGGTTACAACCAGATCGAATGATGGCGCTCAATATGAGTGCATCCGATGTGGTTGGAACATTAAGCTCATACAATGCGACATTTACCGCGGGTACTATCAAAGGTCAGGTGCGAGATTTCTCCATTAACCCAGTCAACCAAGTGACCAGTGTTGATGATGTGCGAGATTTGGTGGTTCGTGTCGATAACGGCAAAATCATTCGCATTGGCGATATTGCTGAAGTAAAAATGGGTGAGGAGAGCCTTACACCGAGTATTCTTCGTGTTGACGACAACTTAGCTATGTCGATTCAGGTACTGCCACTGAAAAGTGAAAACCCAGTGACGGTTGCCAATAAGGTTAAGAAGCAAATAGACGTGATTCAACCTCAGTTGCCTGAAGGCATTGAGATGAAGATGGTCTACAACCAAGCTGATTTTATTAAAACTGCAATTGACGAAGGCTTCATGACTTTAGTTGAAGCGATTGTTCTGGTTTCAGCCGTTGTCGTGTTGTTCCTTGGTTCAGTTCGTGTGGCGTCTATTCCTATTATCACCATTCCTGTGTGCGTAATAGGCGTATTTGCCGTCATGCGTTTACTTGGATTTAGCATCAACGTACTGACGATTCTCGCTATCATTCTCGCCATTGGTTTGGTGGTTGATGATGCGATTGTTGTGGCTGAAAACTGCTACCGTCATATCGAAGAGGGTGAAACGCCGTTCAATGCTGCAATTAAAGGGTGTCGAGAGATCGTATTTCCAGTGATTGCGATGACGCTGACTTTGGCCGTTGTTTACTTACCAATTGGCTTGATGGCAGGCCTAACCGCCGATCTATTCAGGCAGTTCGCGTTCACGCTTGCAGCAGCGGTGATCATCTCTGGGTTTGTGGCGTTAACGCTCTCACCAATGATGAGTGCTTACTTAATGAAGCCAGTATCAACCCCGGCGAAGTGGTATCAAAAAGTTGATGCGAAACTGAATGTGTTATCGGATTTATACACGAAAGAGTTAGGCAAATGGTTTGATCGTAAGGCTCTGATGAGTGGTATTGCTTTAGTGCTGATCGCTTTATCGGCCTTAGCGGTTTGGACAATGCCTCAAGTGTTGCTTCCAACCGAAGACACTGGTTTTGTCGAGGTGACTTCAACGCCACCAACAGGGGTAGGTCGTCAGTATCACCTAGACAACAACGAGCAACTTAACAGTGTGTTCAAAGGTGATCGTTCGGTAGAGGCAAACTTGTCTTACATCGAAGGGACTCCGACTAATCACGTTCTTTTGAAACCTTGGGGTGAGCGTGATCAGTCAGCGGATGAATTGGTAAACGAGTTTATCGCCAAAGCGCAAAGTTCGGTCTCTGCTTATGGCATGTCTTTCAAGGTTCGCTCGGCAGATAACTTAAGCATAGCGACCAATATGATCCTTGAGCTGACGACGGTTAACCGCGACACCTCGGTGCTGTCTGAAACCGCAAGTGAGGTCGTTGAGGCGCTTGAGGGTTATGAGGGCGTGACCAACATTAATAATTCGATGTTACGCGACCAATTACGTTATGACTTGTCGATTGACCGTAATGCGATTGTGTTGTCTGGTGTTGATTACAGTAACGTAACCAACGCGTTATCGACCTTCCTTGGTTCTGTGAAAGCGGCAGATTTGCAAGCCGATGACGGTTATACATACCCCATTCAAGTTCAAGTTAACCGAAAGGATCTCGGCGACTTTAAGGTTCTCGATAAGCTGTATGTGGATTCACAGTCGGGGCAAAGGCTTCCTTTGTCTCAGTTTGTATCAATCAAACAAGTGACATCGGAATCTAACTTTAAGACGTTCATGGGTAAAGACAGCGCTGAAATTACCGCAGATTTGATGCCCGGATACACGGCGAGTGATGTGAAAGCCTACATTGATGATACGGTTCCAAGCTTATTGAAACCGGCGCAGAGCTACGAATTCAATGGAATTGTAAAAGACTTAGTTGATTCAACCGCGGGCGCACAAGTGCTGTTCGTATTAGCGTTGATTTTCATCTTCTTGATATTGGCCGCGCAGTTTGAAAGCTTTGTTGACCCAATGATCATCTTGCTGACGGTACCATTGTGTATCGTGGGTGCGATTTTGACACTGTCGGTATTTGGTCAAAGCCTCAATATTTACTCGAAGATAGGATTGCTGACACTGGTTGGTCTCGTGACCAAACACGGTATTTTGCTGGTGGAGTTTGCCAACGAGAAACGCAAATCTGGCGCGAGTGCGAAAGAAGCGGCGATCAGCAGTGCACGTTCAAGGTTACGTCCAATCTTGATGACCTCACTGACGATGATCCTCGGTTCATTGCCATTGGCACTGGCGGATGGCCCGGGTTCCTTAGGTCGAATCAATATTGGTTTGGTTCTGGTCGGTGGCTTGTCTGTCGGAACTTTTTTCTCATTGTTCTTAGTGCCAGTCGCGTATGTCGGTATGGCGAACCTAAAGCAAATGGATTTGTTGACTCGATTGAGAACTAAACCAGCGTAGCGAGATGTTTTAGGTTTAGCTAGATACTTCAAGGCCCTCATTGTGAGGGCCTTTTGCTGTTGTGGGCTAGATTAAGTGAGGAGAGCGGTTAGAAGTCGTAGTTTAGATTCATTGAGCTGTAGATTTCGGCGTTACTTTGGTCTGATGCAACAGTGGTGTTGTAGATGTATTCGGTATCAAAAGTCAGAGCTAAATTGCCCATCAATATGTTCTTTAGATAGCCTTTGAGGTTGTAATTGGTGTTCTCTTCACCGTAAGCCATGTTAGCCGTTGCCCACATAGAAAACGTTTCTGTGATCGTCAGAGAGCCATCAACACTGGCATTCACGATTAGTTCATAGTTCTCTTTGTTCGGGAACTCTTCATCGGAGGATTGCCGTTGACTGATTCGGTAACCCGGACCAGCAGAGCCTTGAAGTTTGATTCTTTCAGTATCATAAAAGTGGCGACCCAATCCTGTAGCCGTTATAAATTGCTTACGATAAGTACCAAAGTGGTCGTGTTCAAAACGTGTTGTTGCAACCAAATAGGTGACTTCGTTCAAGTCATAGCTGATGCCATAGTTGGTGGTATAGCGATTGGTGCCGTCTTCATCGTTTTCAGCATCGGTATAGTAGGTATCAAACTGAACTCGTTGGCCCCAGTTCTCTTTTTTGTATCCAACAGAGATTCCAGAGTTGATCGACAAAGATGAGCTGGTGTTTTGTGAGTAGATAAACCCGAGTTTGGTCAGGGTTGTAAAAGGGGATTCTTGAGCTTCTTCTTGTAAGTCAGAACCTTCGCTTAATACGACGTCGCCCTCGAGTTCTACTTCTTCAACTTCTTCGGCAAATACGGGCATAGAGATAGCGATTAGAACTAAAGGTAGCTTTATTAAGGATCGTGTGTATGAAACTGTGTTGGTTAATGGGCGCGTTGTTTGTGAGATAGCGTGTGTCGACATAATGGTTTGGTATATAAGGTGATTGAACACGATGAACGCAAGGTTAGTCGTGAAGAGTCGTCAATGATTGAATCGAAAATGCGAGTGAGTTACGACGCAATAGGCAAAGGCGAAAAGATCGTTTTTATCGCTGAGAACCCATTACCTCGATGAGGATTAAAATCTTCAATGTGGACAAAGAATTCAAGTGTCTCAGAGGGTTTATCGTCTTCGATTAATAAGAACTCGAGTAGTCCTTGTTCTACATGGCATGAAACGATGGTTTCGCTCGATTGATCTGCTGAAATCTGTTCAACGTTGACCAAGACGCTCGTCTCGGGTAAGACATTGAAAGCATCTTGCGCACATTTAAGAATACAGCTGCACACGTACTCACGATATAAGGTATTGCTTTCAGAAAGAGACATCGTTTCACGCTTTACTTCGCCTTGGCACAATACCTTTTTTTCTTTAGGGATCACGTTGTGCTTATTAACCTGAATGTTGATTTCTAACAGGTGGCCATTCTTATAGGTATTGAAGTTATGGTTAATCAGTTTGGTGTCGACCACCGCTACGTTCATCAGGTTTTGCTGAGCTTTAGAAAGGGCAGACAACTTTGCTTGGCTATCGTTATTCAAAACGCCTTTCGATAACTGATTGCTTTTTACCCAGTAGCTGTAGTTCTGAGCCCAATGTACAAATTCCGTTTTATATTGCTCTATGTCTTTTTCTGCTGCTCGCTCGACATTGCTTGTGAGGGTGTGAAACTTAGACTTGTTACCCAACAGAATATCTAGCCAGTATGGCTTGTATTCATCAAGCGCTTCTATGGCTTTGACTTTATGATCGAAGCGAACCGTTGGCATTGCAGGCGCAGGTTCCATGGCAATCGACTCCCAATTTACTTTTGGTGTCGGAATGGTATGGACGGATTGGATTAAGTGGAGGTGCTGATTGAATAAGCTTACTTCACTAACCGCGTTCTCAAGTTGTTTGGTATTCATCTACATTCCTGTCGACGGTTGTTCTTGTCATTTGGCGCCTAGTTTATGGTCAAAGCGCGAGAACAGTATTTAAATGAATGTGAATGAACTTTCGTGAGATTACTTGATATTGATTTAGGAATATTTGGGGGGAGAAAGTTGGGTTCATTATTGATCTAACAGCACAGAAACACAGAGAACAAGGCGCTCTCTGTGTTGGTCATCTACTGTTATAGAAACTTGCTGATGAGTATTATCTCTGGCGTCTTGCGACCAAAGTAAATCTGTAATCGTTAGATGTGAAGTAGTTACGGCTGTACTCGAACACTGTGTTATTGGCGAGGTAACCTCGAGTACGTTTTTCAATGATAGGCTGAGTTGGGTCAATCCCTAACTGTTTAGCAACGTCTTCAGGCGGAAGAATCGGCACCAGTTCTTGCTCACTTCTATCAATCACCATGCCTTTGGTGTTCTCAATAAAGTCGTACTTTGATGTCTGCATCACTTGATAGGTGAGATCTGGGAATAGGGCAACAGGTAACCAAGTTTCTTCAACCGTGATTGGATTGTTGTCTATGAAGCGAACACGCTTTACGTAGAAAACTAATTCGCCTTCTTTAATATCTAGATGTTCAGACATCGCCAAAGAACAGGGCTTCATTTCAAAGGCTAGAACATCACTGTGTGTAACCACATCCAAATGCGCCCACTTTTCTTGAAAGCTCGACTGTTTGTAGATGTCGTAATTGATCTTGTTCTCTTTGACGTAAGTACCGCTGCCTTGAACGCTTTCAAGCTCATCGTTTTCGATCAGTAGTTTCAGTGCTTGCCTAACCGTTACACGGCTTACCGAGAATACTTCACGCAATTGCGCTTCTGTTGGGAGTGCTTCACCAACTTTGTATTCTCCAGAACTGATCTTTTCTCTTATTGCATCGGCGATTTGGCGATACATAGGGAGTCTTGCCATTTTTGCCTCATTTGTGCGCTAGGACAACTAGACTTTGATTAACAACCTGTACCTTAAATACGTAAATTTGCTCTATATAAGCCTTGCTTTAAAGGTTAGTGTGAGCGTCGTATCGGCGTTTTGTAGTACATATAATACAAATTAAACGATACATAACAAGCTTTCTTAAAGGATTTACCAATACGATTTAAATACAAATTAAATACAAATATGTATTGATGAGATCGTGATCACGGATTAAATGTCTTGAAGTTGTATTATTCTTCTCGTCGACAGGGACGACTGTCGTACTAATCCGTGACTATGGGACAAAGGTTATGAAACTTACTACTCTAACGAATAAGTCGCTCGTAAATCTGCAAACTACGTTTAGCAGTCGAGAAGAAGCGATTTACGCACTTGCTGACCAACTGGATCAGCAAGGCAAACTGCATAACAAGCAAGAGTACCTTGATGCAGTATTTGCTCGTGAAGAGCAAGGCCCGACAGCGCTTGGCGAAGGCTTAGCAGTACCGCATGGCAAGACTGACGCGGTTAAAGAAGCTGGCTTCGCTGTAGCAACGCTTAAAGAAGACATGAAATGGAAAGGCTTGGATGAAGACGAAGATGTAAATCTTATCTTCCTAATTGCGATTCCAAATGCAGAAGCGGGTTCTACCCACATGCATCTGCTTACTGCATTGACAACTACATTGGTTGATGACGATGTTCGCGAAGCTGTATTAAAAGCGACAACCGCTGAAGAAATCTTTGCGCTTCTTGATAGCGACAATCAACAAGAAGAAAAACAAGACAACTTAGATACAAATGCGCCGACAATTGTATGTATTACTGCTTGCCCAGCAGGCATTGCTCACACCTATATGGCGGCTGAGTACCTAGAAAAAGCGGGAAAAAAGCTTGGCTACAAGGTTCATGTTGAAAAGCAGGGCGCAAACGGTATTGAAGATCGCTTAACTGCGGAACAACTTAACAATGCTGTGGCGTGTGTTTTTGCTGCTGAAGTTGCGATTAAAGAATCTGAGCGCTTTAACGGCATTCCTCGTGTTGAAACACCAGTTGCAGAACCGATTAAACACGGTGAGCGCATTCTTAATGAAGCGATTGAAGAGTCGAAAAAAGGTAATGGTGCAGAACGCACAGTGGCTACTGACAACAAGCCTAAAAAGTTGCCACTGAAAACTGAGCTTAAACAAGCACTGCTTTCTGGTATTTCTTACGCAGTTCCTCTGATCGTTGCTGGTGGTACTGTTCTTGCGGTTGCTGTTCTTATCGCACAAATTTTTGACCTGCAAGATCTTTACGCAACAAAAGATTCTTGGCTATGGATGTATCGCAAACTAGGTGGCGGCCTACTGGGTACATTGATGGTGCCAGTACTGGCGGCTTACACAGCTTATTCACTAGCAGACAAGCCCGCACTTGGCCCTGGTTTTGCCGCAGGTATTGCAGCAAACATCATTGGCTCTGGTTTCCTAGGCGGTGTTGTTGGTGGTTTGATTGCTGGTTATGTGATGCGTTGGGTAAAAGAGCATGTTCGCTTAGGTCCTGCGTTTAACGGATTCCTTACTTTCTACCTTTACCCTGTGATTGGTACTTTGGTAGCGGGTAGCTTGATGCTATTTGTTATCGGTAAACCGGTAGCGTTTCTAAACCAAGGTCTAACGGATTGGTTGAACGGTATGTCAGGCACCAATGCGCTGTTATTGGGTGCGATTCTTGGTCTGTTTGTGTCATTCGATTTAGGTGGTCCGGTAAACAAAGCCGCTTACGCATTCTGTTTAGGTGCGATGGCGAACGGTGTTTATGGCCCTTACGCAATCTTTGGTTCAGTAAAAATGGTATCGGCGTTCACTGTAACGGCTTCAACCATGATTGCTCCACGCCTATTCAAAGACTTTGAGATTGAAACCGGTAAATCGACATGGCTACTTGGCCTTGCGGGTATTACCGAAGGTGCAATCCCAATGGCGATTGAAGATCCAATCCGTGTAATCGGCTCATTCTTACTAGGATCAGTGGTTACAGGTGCGATGGTTGGCGCGGCAGGTATTGGTCTATCGACTCCGGGTGCAGGTATCTTCTCTATCTTCTTGTTACACGATTCAGGTTTGGGCGCATTCTCTGCTGCTGCAATCTGGTTCGGTGCTGCGATTGTCGGCACAGTGATTTCAACTGTTACTCTTCTGATGTGGCGTGGTCACGCTGTAAAAAAGGGTAAGTTTGAAGCAAGTACTGCAACACAGAACTAACTGAATTTTGAGTTAGCTCCTAACTCACTGCGAAATCAATATATAAAAAATAACAAACAACTGGCTGTCCTAAATACCTGTGCTCCTAACGGTTTTATTCACACAGATTCTGGGCGTGGTTTTCTGCACCCTAAATTTAGTGGCAGACAATTTTAACCCCTTGAAAAACTTTAATTTAGTCGTATTTGGGTTCGAACTTTAGTTTTACTCGAAGCGACACATTTAGGTAAATGATTATGACTACATCACGCGTACATATTACTCCTCACATGCACTGGGATCGTGAATGGTATTTCACAACAGAAGAGTCTCGTATTCTTCTTGTGAACAACATGGAAGAAATCATGAACCGTCTGGAGAGCGATCCAGAATACAAATACTACGTTCTAGATGGTCAAACCGCCGTTTTAGAAGACTACTTCGCAATCAAACCAGAAAACACAGAGCGCGTAAAAGCATTGGTTGAAGCGGGCAAGTTAATTATTGGCCCTTGGTATTCTCAAACCGACACAATGCAAGTCTCTGGTGAGTCAATTGTACGCAACATGATGTATGGTATTCGTGACTGTATGAAGTTTGGCGATGCAATGAAGATTGGTTACCTACCAGATTCATTCAGCATGAGCTCACAGCTGCCAATGATCTACAACGGCTTCGACATCACGCGTGCAATGTTCTGGCGTGGTTGTTCAGAGCGTCATGGCACCAACAAAACAGAATTCTTATGGCAGTCTAATGACGGCAGTGAAGTAACGGCACAAGTGCTTCCGCTGGGTTACGCGATTGGTAAATACCTTCCACAAGACGAAGAAGGCTTGCGTGCTCGTTTAGATAAGTACTTCCCAGTGCTAGAAAAGCCATCGGTGACTAAAGATATCTTGCTACCGAACGGCCACGACCAAATGCCGATTCAAAAAGACATCTTTGAAGTAATGGACAAGCTTCGCGAAATCTACCCAGATCGCGAGTTCTCAATGAGTCGCTTTGAAGAAGTATTCGAGAAAGTAGAAGCAGCGCGCGACCAACTCGACACAATCAAAGGCGAATTCAACGACGGTAAATACATGCGTGTTCACCGCACGATTTCGTCAACACGTATGGACATCAAACTGATCCATGCGGAAATCGAAAACAAGATTGTAAACATCCTAGAACCTCTAGCGTCTATCGCTTGGACATTAGGTTTCGAATATCACCACGGTTTGATTGAGAAAATGTGGAAAGAGAGCATGAAGAACCATGCTCATGACTCTATTGGTTGCTGTTGTTCAGACAAGGTACACGCTGAAATCCTAAACCGTTACATCCTTGCGGACGACATGGCGACAAACCTAATCCACTTCTACAAGCGTAAGATTGTTGACCACATGCCAGATCGCGAAGGTTGCGACAAACTGGCGATGTTTAACCTTTCTCCGTATGAGCGTGAAGAAGTGGTGAACACAACCATCACTATCCGTGCTCAAGAATTTTCTATCTTTGATGAAAACGAAAACCCAGTTGAATACTCCATCCAAGACAAGCGCCAAATCGACCCAGGTAAAGTAGACCGTCAAATCGTTCACTACGGCAACTACGACCCTTTCATGGAGTTTGATATTCAAATCAAACGCACTGTGCCAGCGATGGGTTTCACCACGTTACACATCCAAGGTAATGAGAAGGGCGCAGTTAAAGTCGCAGAGCAGAAAGACTACTTGCTAGAGAACGAATACTACCGAATTAATGTAAACGACAACGGTACTCTGACTATTTTCGATAAAGAGACAGAGCAAGTATTCGACCAAGCACTTCGTTTAGAAGATGGTTCTGATGACGGCGATGAGTACGATTACTCTCCATCTCGTCAAGAGTGGCTGTTGTACTCTGATGAATTCCCGGTAGAAACATCAATTGACCACCAAGGTTTCCAATCGGTAGCAAACATCGCTTTCCGCATGAACGTGCCAGCAAACCTTACAGAGCGTGAAGAACGCACGGGTCAAAATGGATTCGTTGAAGCGCAATGCCAAGTGGTATTGAAGCAAGGTTCTCGCCGCATCGAAGTCCGTATGGAATTGGACAACCAAGCCGACGACCACCGTGTACGTGTCTTAGTACCAACGCCATTTATTTCTGAAACTGTGGTAGCAGATAACCAGTTCGGTTGTATTACTCGACCAACCAATGACCCTGCTATGGCGGTTTGGGAAGAAGAGAAGTGGAAAGAAGCACCGGTTCCGGTTTACCAACTGATGAACTTCGCTGCATTAGAAAACGGCAAAGCGGGCATGGCGATTATGTCGAATGGTCTACGTGAATTTGAGGTGATTGCATCTCAAGGTGACGAAAACCGAGATACCTTCGCACTGACACTGTTCCGTGGTATCGGCGTGTTGGGTAAAGAAGAGCTATTGCTTCGCCCAGGCCGCCCATCAGGCATCAAGATTCCGACACCAGATTCGCAAGTGCGCGGTAAGTTAGTGTGTGAATTCACGTTGTGCGGTTTCTCTGGTAACCATATTGACGCGAACATCATGGCGCAAGCACGTGACAATGTCACTCTAATCGAATGCTACAACAAGATCCCTTACAACGCGATGAAGCTCAACGTGGGTGAGCAGAACCTACCTATGAGTTTTAGCCTTCTGTCTAAGCAACAATCAGGCGCGGTGTTGAGTGTGCTGAAGAAAGCGGAAGACGAAGATGCACTGATCATGCGTGTCTACAACCCGGCAGAATCGGGTTCAGTATCGGATTCAATCTCTTTTACTCAAGCGGTTTCAAGCTGGAAAGAGACAAGCATGGACGAGCGCGTACGCGAAGGTGATGTAGCATCTGAAGAGTTCGGCCAGATAGCACCTTGCCAAGCAAAAACATTCCAAATCAAATTCTAATTTCGATAACCCGCTCACCTTGGTGGGCGGGAATGGTGAACGACAATGAAAATTGTAATTGCCCCTGATTCATTTAAAGAATCACTCGACGCTCATCAAGTTGCGTCTTGCATTGAGCGTGGATTTGCCGATGTTTTCCCTTACGCAGAGTTTGTGAAAATGCCACTCGCCGATGGCGGAGAAGGCACGGTAGACGTGTTGCTAGAGGCGCTCAATGGTAAGAAGCAACGGCTGCACACGACGGATCCAATCGGGCGTGAATGTACGGCTTATTGGGCTTCGTTGGAACAGACTGTTGATGGCGCCAACGTAAAAACTGCCTTGGTGGAATTTGCTCAAGCATCGGGTTTAGACCTATTAACCGTAGAAGAAAGAGCACCGTTAACCGCATCTTCGTTTGGTACTGGGCTATTGATCAAAGATGCACTAGATCAAGGTGTTGAACAAATCATTATTGGTTTGGGCGGCAGCGCAACCAATGATGCAGGTGCTGGCATCTTACAAGCGTTGGGAGGCAAGTTATTAGACAAGCAAGGCAACGAGCTATCGGGTGGCGGCGCCGAATTAAGCCGGTTAGCAAGCATCGATCTTGAAGGACTGCACCCTAGATGCAAAGAAGTGACGTTCGTGGTCGCGTGTGATGTGAATAATCCATTATGTGGCGAAAGCGGAGCCAGTACTGTGTTTGGTCCGCAAAAAGGCGCATCAAAAGCTCAAGTTGAACAACTTGATACTGCGATCGGGCACTTTGCCGATATCGCTCAAGCACATACGGGTACTAATCATCGCGACACAGCTGGATTTGGTGCTGCTGGTGGTACACCTCTGGGGTTAAGTCTTGCATTCAATATCCAAATTAAAGCGGGTATTGAGATGGTATTAGATGCCTTGGATGCAGATAAGGTTCTTGAAGGTGCTTCACTGGTCGTGACCGGAGAGGGGCAGATGGACAACCAAACCCTGAAAGGTAAAACACCTTTCGGCATCGCTCAGCGAGCTCAAAAGTTGAGTATTCCAACCATTGGAATTGCGGGCTCTTTGGGGCAAGACGTTGAAAAACTTTACGGCTCAATGTCTAGCTTATTTGGAACCGTACGTTCACCTCAGTCTTTAGACCAAGTTTTATCAGAAGCGAATCAAAACCTGACTCGCACTGCCCGTAATATCGCCGCCACGCTCAAGCTTGGTAGCCAGATTTTTAATGAGAAGTAATTATGTCTCTATTTAAACTCGACAACGTTATTCAAAACTACGCATGGGGAAGCAAAGACTCCATTAACCAATTGTTTGGTATTGTGAACCCAAACCAGGAACCTCAAGCAGAAATATGGATGGGTGCTCATCCAAATGGTTGTTCAAAGGTAGGCGATACCGGTGAATCGCTTTCTCACATGATTGATGAAAACAAAATCGATGTCTTAGGCGGATACACGGCGGCACGTTTCGGTGAATTGCCTTTCTTGTTTAAGGTGTTGGCCGCTGAAACACCGTTATCGATTCAGGTTCACCCGAACAAGCGAAAATCAGAATTAGGTTTTGAGCGTGAGAATGCACTTGGTATCCCTTTGAATGCGTCTAATCGCAACTACAAAGATCCAAACCATAAACCTGAGTTGGTTTATGCGTTGACCTTCTACAAAGCGATGAATGGCTTTCGTCCAATCGACGACATTATTGCCTTGTTCGAAGAAGCGGATATTCCTTCGTTAGCGATTGAGCTTAATGTACTAAAAGCCAATGCCGACAGTGATTCTTTGAAGTCGTTCTTTAGCGCCATTATGTCTCTTGAAGGTGACCGCAAAGCGTCTGCGCTTAATGAGCTTTATGCTGCACATGCGCGACCAGCCAAAACGGTCATGGGGCGTGAAGCTCTTCAATACAGCATCGAATTCAAACAGCATTATCCAGGTGATATTGGCTTATTTGCGCCATTAATGCTTAACACGGTTGAGCTGGCGCCCGGTGAAGCGATGTTCCTGTTCGCAGAAACCCCACATGCTTATGTTCAAGGTACGGGTTTAGAGATTATGGCAAACTCAGACAATGTGCTGCGTGCCGGTCTCACTCCCAAATATATCGATGTCCCTGAGCTTATCGACAACACAATCTTTGAGCCGATTAAGCCAGAAGATATCCGCCTTAAGCCTGTATTGAAAGAGGGCAAGATGAGTTATCCGATTCCAGTGGATGACTTTGGCTTTGATATCTTGTCTGCGACTGATGAGAGCAAGTCACAGTATCTACGTAGCGCGGAGATCTTGTTCTGTGTGGAAGGAGAGGCGACCGTCACTTCAGAAGGGCGGTCAGTTTCTCTTAAGCCCGGAGAATCGGTCTTTGTAAGTAGTAATTCAAGTGTTTACCAATATCAAGGGAATGGCATTTTGGCTCGTGCTTTTAACTAGTGCCCCCGTGCTAGCGATCAGCAAAAGAAATGTCAGAGTGCCACTGTAAAGTGGTACTCAATATTGGATTGATGGTTGTTACCTATCTGTCTTTGACAGTCATGATTATTGACCATACCCGCTACTCTGGCGGGTTTTTTCATTATTAGAATGAGCAGATATAAGCTTGTAGAAAAGACAAACCCTGCGATCAGAGCAGGGCTTTTTATTGAATTAGTACTGAGTGACTGGTTAGGCAATGTGCGTCATTTTATTAAGCACAAAGGTTTCAATACAACCTTCAGTCGCAGCCATGTAGTCAGCGATGTGTTGGCTCGCTAAGTGTTTCTCTAGATGAACTTCAGACTCCCAGTTCTCATGAAAAACGAAGTGAGCAGGGTTACTGTTATCTTGGTGCAGATCGTAGTTAATACAGCCGTCTTCAACACGGGTTTTATCGATCAATTTAATCATCTCAGCTTTTACAAGCTCAGTTTTGTCTTCTTTAGAGACGATCGTTGCAATAATAGTCAGTTTGCTCATTTTCAATTCCTTCGCTTTAAACTCGGTAAGTTTGAGTAATATAAGTATAAATTCAGAATGAAGAAAGAGTTCTGAAATCCAATAACTATGGTTCTTACCATCCACAATTCAAACTCGAGAGCATAGGGCCAGAGCCGAGTAGGTTATGCTTATTAAAAAAAGCCCTCATAGCAATATGAGGGCTTTTGAATAAGAATCAAACTGTGTTGTTACTGGAGTGTTAAGCGTACTGTCT
The DNA here is from genome assembly GCF_041439145.1 of Vibrio sp. 1F255. Classification (NCBI taxonomy): domain Bacteria; kingdom Pseudomonadati; phylum Pseudomonadota; class Gammaproteobacteria; order Vibrionales; family Vibrionaceae; genus Vibrio; species Vibrio sp. 1F255. Next base: position 18,965 of record NZ_JBGONQ010000024.1, read on the forward strand.
TACCTTAAGCGTATTGCTCAACCGTCATTGCCCAATTTTTCTTCTGTTGTTCGAAATTCATTTTGATTTGCTGATAACGAACCTTAAGAACAGAGTGTTCGTACTTCTTCACAACGTCTTCGCGCTTGCTTTCAAGTAGCTGTTTTTTAACTTCGTAATATTCGTTCATGTTTGATACTAGAGCATCAAACTCTTGTTGAAGCTTCTCTGCGATTTGTTGCTTGTCGGCACGATGCATGATTTTTTGCTGGGTGCGTTTAAGTAACATTGACGCTTCAGCTTTCTCAATACGAGCTTGAGGGGTTTTCTTAAGCTTACTTGCCAGTCCCATCAACGAAGCACTCTTAATCAACCATTTTGTTGGATCGTATTGCCACCAGTAGATGCCGTTACGGTAGTCGTTCTCAAAGATGTGGTGGAAGTTGTGGTAGCCTTCGCCGAAAGTGAGTACTGCTAACACACCGTTATCACGCGCTGTGTTTTTGTCAGTAAAAGGTTGGCTACCCCAGATGTGAGCAAGAGAGTTAATAAAGAATGTTGTGTGGTGGTTAAGTACCAAACGAACTGCACCTACGATTAACAACATGCCAATCACGTCACCGTAAATCACGCCTAAAGCGATAGGAACACCGAAATTCATTAGTAATGCTAACAGAACATAGTGCTTGTGCTGCCACATAACAATCTTATCTTTTTTAAGGTCACGGCAGTTTTCGTAGTTTTCGTACATTGAGGTGCTGTAATTACGAACCATCCAGCCAATGTGTGAGTACCAAAATCCACGTTTTGCAGAGTATGGGTCTTTGTCGTTGTTATCGACATGCTTGTGGTGAACACGGTGATCAGAAGACCAGTGTAGCGCGCTGTTCTGCAGGGCAAATGCACCACCTAATGCAAACAGGAATCTTAGGCTTGAATGCGCTTCAAACGCTTTATGTGACCATAAGCGGTGATAACCTGTCGTGATTGAAAGGTTACAGAACGTAAAGCAGATTGCTAGCCATATCCAGTGCTCCATGCCATAGCCAAAAAAGTAGCCATAAACGGGAGCCGCTACAACAGCAAGCAGCATACTAAAAGAGAACACAAAAATATTGAGCCAGATTAATGGCGGCTTTTTTGTAGATTGTTTGTCGGCACTATTCATTAGCAAATTTCCATTGGGCTTACATCTGTGCGCTAGAATATCAGCGTACACGTGTAAGTCAATATTGAAAGTGTAAACGTGTATTAGTATGTTTTGCTTAAATATTGTATAAAGGTAGTGTGAAATGTAGTAGCAAGTCATAAATGGAAGTACTAAGGGCTAATAAATGGAAATTAAGGTAGCTGAATATAAAGATTATGAGCGGATTGCCCAATTACACGCGGATAGCTGGAAGCTATATTACCGTGGCATTCTTGCTGATGATTACCTAGAACATGATGTTTTGGAGGACAGATCTGTTATTTGGCAGACTCGTTTGATTAATCCTCCTTTCAACCAACATGTTTTATTGCTTGAGGAAGGCGGTTTACTGGTTGGTTTTGTCTGCGCGTTCGGTAATCACAACTTTGAGCGTGGTACGTTCATCGATGCGTTACATGTAGATAATAATTATCGTGGACGAGGTGTAGGCAAGCGTCTGTTGTCTGAATTGTCGAAGTGGTTGCAGCAATACTATTCGGACTCAGGGCTTTACCTAGAGGTGATGTCTGAGAACCACCAAGCGATTGCTTTTTATCAGGCGATTGGTGGCAAAGAAGAACTAGAGCAAGTTTGGAACGCACCATGTGGCAGCCAAGTGAATGAAAAAGTGATTTCTTGGAGCTCTCCCGTTGAACTTGAACAGAAAACAGCGAGCGTTGTGTATTCTTAGTCGATTCTTGTTGAATACTGTTTTTTTGCTGAGTAGCAGGTTCTTAACGAAGCTATTTTAAAGCAGAAGAACAAAGACAAAAGCCCCGAGTATTAAGTTGCTCGGGGCTTTTTTGATTGAATTAGTGGTCGTTTTAATGATTCGCAAAGATGCGTGAAATATTGGGCGATTAATCACACCATGTGATCTTATTCCTACCGCCTTTTTTCGAAATGTAGAGTGCTTGGTCAGCGTCGTCGATAAGCTGCTCGACAGAACCAAGGGCTTGATGGGCATGTTTCACACCGATTGAAATTGTTACTTCTAATCTAAGGCGAGTAGGGGATTCTAAAAGGGCATTAACCAGCGATTCAATTGAAGCCTCGGTTTCTCCTTGGACCAGCACCAAAAACTCTTCACCGCCGTATCGAAAGCAGTTACTGCTAGTCGGTAGTCGTTTTTGAATCTCATCGGCCAGTTCTTTAATCACCATGTCACCCATTTGATGGCCGTAGGTGTCGTTAATCGATTTGAAATGATCAATATCTATCATGAGCGATGTAATGGATCGCTGACGGTCTATGCTCGGTTCTATCACCTGATGAAGATAAAGGCGGTTGTAGCAGCCCGTTAGTGCGTCTTGATAGGAAAGGGCCTCGAACATATTAGATTGCTTGCGAAGCTGAATCGCTTGTTTGCGGAGTTGCTCGAATTGAGCGAAACGTTTGTGTACTTCCAGGTCACGTCTAACACAGGCCGCTGAGATTAGGATGTAAGCCGAGATATAAACGGAAATTGTTTCTATTTCATGCTCTGGCTCCGCTTCATAAAGCAGTGGCGCAAGGCCGATGAGATAAGCCAAAAAGATAAACGACAGCGTAGATATACTGTATCTGGCTGACAATCTTGAAAACGTACCAATGTAGATCATCACTAAAATGATGCCACCTTGGTAATCGAAGTTGTTCAGCTCGATGGCTAGTCGACCGATATAGACCAAGAAAAGTGAGCTAATTACAAGGAAGGCACTTTCTACGAGTTCCAAAACGTTGGGTTTGTTTGTAATACAGTATCTGGCGGCGGCCATCATCAATAAAAAAAGTATGACTCGGAAAATGATAGGCGTAATGCACTCGCTACCAAAGTGGATGTAGTCGGTGACGATAAAAGCACAGAATATTGAGATAGGGATGTAGATGAAATTTATGTACGGCAAATAAATTTCATTATCGAAATAGGTTTTAAATCTTTGATTCTTGAACCCAGAATAAGAGCGCATTGAGAAATTAGCCGAGATTGATACACAATAATTTGCGTAGTATGTCACAGTCTTTGGGATTGTAAACGACCATTTCTATAGATTTGTCAGTATGTTAGCTAGATCAACAAACGGTAGCGGGCAATATTCACGCTCTATTATCGATAGAGCGTGAATATCTAGAGGCTGGTGTAAGAGTGGTAAACAGAAATTAAAGCAGATTATAAAAACTAATCGCGATTAACGCTTGTTCTTCAGGTAACGCTTACGACGCTCTTCTTTTTTCTTAATCTGTTGTTCCGCTTTCAGCGCAGCCGCTTCTTCAACTTCGATCAGCTCTTGTGTGATCATTTCTGGCAACTCAAGCGTTACCTTACCTAAAGTGCCATTACGCAATTCGTGAAGCAGGATTTCTGAACATTTGTGAATGTCGATATGACCACCGGCACGAAGTGCACCACGCTTACGGCCAATCGCTTCCATCAGTTCGATGTCAGACTCAGGCAGCTCTTCAATTTGGTAGCGCTCTTGCAAAAGGTTAGGGTACTGTTTTGCTAGGTACTCTACTGTGTAAAATGCCACTTCATCGTATTCCATTGCTGTATCTTTTACAGCACCTGTTGCAGCCAAGCGGAAGCCACTGTGTGGGTTTTCTACTTTAGGCCAAAGGATTCCTGGAGTATCTGAAAGGATCACGCCATTTTGCAGATTGATACGTTGTTGGCGACGAGTTACCGCAGGTTGGTTACCAGTAACCGCAATCGTACGTCCAGCCAAGCAGTTGATGATGGTCGATTTACCCACGTTCGGGATGCCCATGATCATTGTACGAATGTTTTTGCCCATCTGTTCACGGTGCGGTGCCAGTTTACGTACCAGCTCCATAACGTGGTTAACTTCTTCTTTTACGCTAGTCGTAATCGCAATCGCTTTAACGCCTTGCTCCTTCTCGAAGTGCTCAATCCAACGTTGAGTCAGTTCAGGATCTGCAAGGTCACGCTTGTTCAGCACTTTTACACAAGGCTTATCGCCGCGCAGTGAAGAGATCATTGGGTTTTCACTACTGAACGGGATACGAGCGTCCAGTACTTCGATGATCACATCAACTTGTGGGATAACTTCTTCGATTTCTTTGCGGGCTTTATGCATGTGACCCGGAAACCATTGAATAGACATAGAGATAAACCTTGATAAATATATTTGCTGCACATTGTAAGGGTTCGTTAGGGCGTGTAAAGCGCTATGTTGCCCTAGATTAATCAGAGTGAAAGTCCTTACAGGCAATATTATTGCAGTGAGCGATTGTAAGGGGCGCATACGTAGAGATTTCAAATGCTGTAATCCATCTAGCAGGCATTTGATTTAACAGTTGATGATTTGAAATGGATTCGGCGAAAAGTCAGTTTTTGTGTGTCGCCAATTGTTGAAAGATAAAATACTATTGCATTGAGTGTTTTATCTCGAAGATCCGACTGGAGACATAATCCTATGGGGTTATGTCTGTGGTTGATTTGATTGAACGAGATTTTTCATCAACTGTTTACGTTCTGCTTGAGCGATATAAATGAATTGGTTGTTATAACTTCTGTCTGTATTGATATATTGTTCGAAATCCACAGGCAACCCCGCAACCGATAGTTCTATATGTAAGTGAGGACCAGTAGTTCGACCTGAATTTCCAGTGAGTCCAATGATTTGACCTTTAGTGATGAACTCTCCGGCCGAAACGTGTTTTTCTGAAAGGTGTAGGTAGCGAGCGTAGTTTCCATCAGCGTGTTTTATGGTTAGATAGTTACCAGCAAAACGGTTATACCGGGACTTCAAAACGATGCCATCTGACAATGAATGAACCTTTGTACCTATTGGTGTTGCGTAATCTGTTCCAAAGTGGGGGGCAATGCGGTTCGTTATTGGGTGTTTTCTGCTTAAATCGAACGGTGAACTTACGCGAAAATGCTGAGGAAGAGGGAATACATAGTCATTATTTAACTTATATCCATTCTCATTGTAAATATTATCATCAGCCCCTCTCATGGCAAAAAACTCTACGTCACTACCTAAATAGTAAAAAGCACTAACATATTCTGTATTAGAACCGTCATATTGTGTCCTTATTGAAAATTTATCACCATTATTAACCGATTTTATAATGTCAAAATTATCACCTAATAAATTCAACAAAGATTTTAATTCATCGTTTGTTAGACCTGAAGACAATATGGAACTGATAAAAGAGTATTTAACAACCCCTGAAACCATTTCAGATGTCGGAGCTGGGGTTGGAATATGAATGCTTTTGGGCTTGGCTATTTTAGGTGCCTGTTTTTTATCAGTATTTGAATGATTGTAGCTTAGCGATATGGCTGTTGAAACGATCAAAAAAACCATCAAAAGGCCAAAGGAAAGGGTACGGCGACTTAAATGGCTATTTATTTTCAAATACATAAATCATCAATAAAATTCGGTTAATGGACAAAAATAAGAATTAGATCATAATATTTATTTGTTTTTTTTGCATGTTATTTTAGTTCATTCCTTCTTAATGACTGGCTAAAGGCATAGGGTGTGTTTCTAGAGTGATAAAAAACAAACCTTTCACCTTTTGATTTAGCTAAATTGTACTTTGCAAGTAGTTATTATGTCATGTTGAGAAAATTTTAGACGATAATATAATCGCGGCAAAATATACTCTGCCAGAATACTATGTTCACTAAAAATACGCTGAAATCAACATTAGGTCTTATTGTTACGTCGCTTATCTTAAGCGCATGTGGCGGTGGGGAAGGTGGAGGTGATAACACCCCGCCAGCAAGGAATACCGGAAGCATCTCAGGTAACGTTTTTGACGCTCCTGTGAGCGGTGCGAAAATTGAGGTGTTTGAATACAAGGATGGAAACCTAGGTAGGAAGTTAGCAAGTACGACTTCCGATGCTTTTGGTGACTACAAGGTTGAATTTGAATCTTCATCGATGCCACTTTTCATCGTAGCTAAAGAAGGCAGTTATACCGATCCCTTAACGAAAAATACAGTGTCTGTCAGTAACGGCAAAACACTGCGTTTAGAAGCCATGCTCAATTACAAAGAAGGGCGTGATCAAAACTTAGTGCTGACCCCTTTGACGAACATTGTTTCAGGCTTAACTCAATACAAAGTAGGCAGGGGAGTGTCAGACTCTACTGCTATATCGGAATCACTAAATAGCATTAACGATATGTATGGTTTCGATGTCAATGAAACTACTCCGATAGACATTACTAAAGGTGGTCAAAGTAGTTTTGCTACATCCGGTCACCAATATGGTGCATTGTTAACCGCTTATTCTTCTTATTCGTACGACCTAATTCAAAAATACGGTGATACTCAGAGTAATATTTACACATCGATGCATTTGGCTGATATCCAATATCGAGATGTCATTGCCGATGGTCTTCTTGATGGGCTGGAAATAAGTACTGTGTCGGGAGGGGTAACCCCTTTAACCTTCGGTCAACAAAAAGTCTCTAGTGATATTTACACTCACGATTTGGCACAGCATGTTCTAATTGTCGTCAATGATCCTAACTTAAATATTTCAGGAACAGACGCAGACGACTATGTTGAGTTTAGCCGTAAGATTAACGACCAAGGCACCAATAGCGGTACTGCCGGTGTGATCCCACCTCGCGACGAAACCGAAATTGATACCGAAGCGCCTACAGTGTCTAGAACAGACAGTGATGTATTGGTAAGCCTCGATAAAGTGGATATTAAGCTCAATGATGAAATTGGTGTTCAAGGTGTCTCAGCGTACCTTGAATACCAACTGGATGGTGTCTGGTCTCTCGAGAGTCAGTGTGACGATGAACAAACTGCGGGTAGTGAGTTTTGTTTCTTGGAATTCGACGGCTTTGAATCTGGTCTTAGAGAAACAAGTATTAAAGTAAGTGTAGACACAAAAGCCATTGACGCGGTAGAAGTTGATTCGGATACGGGACTCTCAAATGTAACTGCGGCACGTTTGGTTTTTTATACGACTGACGTCTTAGGTAACGAATTAGTTCAAGGGCGAGATGTTGGCCATTATGTAAACTTTGAATGGGACAACAATGCGCCGGTAATTGAAGTAACCTCGGCTAGTTCTATAAACAACAGTGCAAAAGAGTATGTGCTTAAAGGCACTGTAAAAGAAGACTCGCAAGAGATTGATTCGGTAACGGTTTCATTTAAAGGCGGTTTAGATGATAGCGTTTCTTGTGGTCATATAACTTTAGAGTCAGGCAGTGCCTGTGAATTCAGTAAGGGATATTCAACCGATGAATTCGTATCGATAACAACATTTGAAATTAAAGCCACCGATAGCAACGGGAATATTGGTAAGGAAGTTCACGAAGTCGTTCGTGATGATCAAGCGCCGGCGCAAGTGATTAGCTACCCAGAGAATGCTCCAATGAATTATGTCAACGTTAGTGTTGATGGGGAACGCGTAACTAAAGAAGATGTTTATACGCAAGACACCTACACATCAGAAACGGTTCAATCCACTCGTGATTATTTGAAGATTGATTACATTTACGCGAGCAAGGGGATTTTAAACTCAATTCCCGATGTCGATTTTAGTGACTTTAATGTCAACGACCTCAAAGATAACAAAATTCCATATGTTCGTGTCAGAGTCTCAGATGGCAACGGGGATATGGGGTTAGGATCTAGTGCCGACAAACTTAAGCTAGTTGTTAAGTATTTAGTAAGCGCAAACAATGATAATAACTACGTGCTTCAGAAGGTAACCGATACCGTAGCCTCTGCCGCTAACATACCCCACGAAACTATCTCTGATACTGAAGGACACGTAAATGAGGTTATCTATTATGTTCCTTTTGTAAAAGAAATACTTGGTGACAACTTCGCTTCGACGTCCGAGAACAGCAGTCAAAAACTAGTGATTCAAACTATTGACGAGTCTGAAAATGAAAGTGCTGAGCAAGAAGTTTATTTTCGTAGTAGCTTCGACTTGCCGACAATGACGATCGTTACTCCATTTATCGGGGCTAGTGTGCAATTGGAGGGATTAAACTCGAAGGGAGAGTTTACCTCGCTAGGAAGATGTACCACGATTCAGCACTTAGAAAGTGATGGAACAAATAAAGCACTCGATGTTGCTGGATGTGAAACAACAACTGATGTAGTTAACTACGACTTTATGCGAGTGCGGTTAATCGGTATTGATGGTAATACGCAACCGTATTACTACAAGTGGGAGAGTGATCCAGGTACACAATCAGAACAAGTGAACCTAAATAGCGCGAATATAGGTGCCTACTTTAAACTTAATGGTTCTAAGACTTTTTATATTACCGAGCTAGCAACATACCAAACCGGACTGTTTGACTCTCAATGGAATCAAGTTGAAGCTGGAAACAAGACTCCAGAGAATGCCGCACGAATTTTAGACGACGTACAATATGCTCTCGCTGGTGGAAGCGATTCATTCTTTGGTTTCGACCCAACGATCGTTTCGTATGCAACGAATGAAATATTGAAAGGTGCTATTCCGGAAAAACTGCCTAATAATTATATTCATCGGTTTTTAGTAGAAGCGATTTATGACATTACCCAAATAAACAATATGCTACTAAGTAACTCTGTTGATTTTGCTTCCGCTATCTATGATGACTTGCAGTACGATGGCCAAGCTAACGGTATTGGTAGTGGGGGTGAAAAAATAGTTCTAGATTCATATGAATTTAGCTCAAAGTCTTACCGTAATGACTTAGCGCAATCATACTATAACATTATGACTGAAAAGTATGGTGTAGCAGCTAACCTAGCTCAGCGATACGCCGATCAGATATCAATGGCGAACCCAAGCCTCGATGGCGAACAGATTATAGACGGTGATGGCGAAAGTATTGATAAATCACCGCCTCAACCTTCGCTAAGTATCGAAAATGGCCGAGAAACATGGGTTGGAAATAAACGGTACGTTGCTGGTGTTTTAGATTCACGGATTATTTTGGAAGATCCGTCAGGCATTGTCGTGGAAGAAGGCAGTCAGCCATTATTTGTTACAGTGTGGTATAAGAAAACTGAACCGAATACGGAAATCCCAATTGATCTGAATATTCGAGAGTCAGGTGGTGATAATTATAAAAAAGAGTATTTATTTACCCTTAATACCGAGTCTTCAAATCTCAAAGGGATTGTCGAGTTTGCACTTGTGACCAGTGCAATGGATGAGCATGGAAATAGCTATGGTTACAATGGAGAGGAACCACATACGGAAACTTTGTATGTGGATAATGATTATCCTTTAGCGACTTATATTCCCCCGAGCGATGGTAATGGTGATCCGATTGACGAAAATGTCTATTTGAACACCAATTATGTTCAAGAACTCACTTTCAACATTGACGATATTGTAGGAGACAAATTGGACGAGCGAGGGCTCACTTTCTACAACTCGGCAACCGGTGTTACTAATGATTATGACGCTAACTCACATTTTTCAAGTAATACAGAGGATCATTTTAAGGTAAAACTATGCTCTGGAGACAAATGTAGCAGTCAAGGTAATATTATTAGTCCAGAAGATGGTAATTGGGTGGTGTATGTTAATGCTGAAGACAATCTGTCTAATATAGTTAACCGCCAGACGACCAATGCCCCTCAATTTAGTGTATTACTTGATTCAAAAGGTCCGGTAGTAAACGGATCTAAAATTATTAACCACTTAGGTGGTAATACTAGCTGGGTACCTGATATTACTTGGAGCTTGAGTCCAGGGAGTTTGGTTGAAGTCGATATGAAGTCAGAGTCTGGCAGGCGTTTCACTTTGCAACATTACGAAACAGAACCTGAAGAGAGTACTGAGCCGTATCTATTAGGCATGCAGCCTAACGTAGAGGTGAGACTAGTTGCGGAGGCATTTAAATATAATGAGAAAAACTTCTTCTACGTAACAGCAACAGACAGTTCTTTTCCATCGGGAACACACAGTGGTGAATTTGAATTCTTGGTCGACAACAAGGGACCAGTAATTGAATTAGCTGACCCTTGGGTTTTAGACACTAATTCAGGTGAAAGCTATGTTCTTGGTACCGCATTTACTGTAAAGCTTACATCAGTATCTGACGACTCTGATGTATCTAAGGTTGAACTTTGGCAACAAGGTCAAAACGCTGCAATACGTTCAATTGACCCCAAAGATCCAACGCAGCCCTTTGATATCGAAATTACAGAAACGCAAAGTGACACTATAGTGATTGGCGAAGACAGAAAGGCTAACCTGTACCTCAAAGCCCTAGACGAATATGGGTTTGAATCTGAAACAGAAATTAGAACTGTTCTGCTAGATCGTGAAGGCCCATCACTAAAGTTAAATGCGTTTGATCCGGAAAGTTTCTATCTTGGTGATTATGTATTCAATCTTTCAGCCCAAGATTTAAATGATAGGGGAACACCATCATCAGACGGTGTTAACAATGAAACATTAGAGTATTGGACTTTCAAAGAAAACCCCTCTGATGCAAGCACCTTAGTTGGTGAAGATATGAAGATTCCTTTAAGAGGTGAAAACGATGGTGATAGTGCGATTCGCACTATCAGATTAGGTGGTTCCGACATTAGAGGGAATACGACAAGCATAGATTATGTGGTTAAAGTTCAAAACTCAAAGCCCACTATTAACTCGGTTACTTTCACATATGAAGATGGCACGCCAGTTTCTTCTGGTGGCCAGATACAAATTACTCGTGTTGAACCTGTAATTATAAGTATTGATGCTGAAGATGAGAGCGGGATCCCGCTAGTTGAAGGTACTTATAAATATGGGGAACAAACCAACAATATCTCATTTTCTCAGAAAGGTGGCCTTTGGGAAGCTAGGTTGACAGAGGCAGATCTAACGGAAGATGGTGCCTATCAGTTGGAATTCAAAGTATATAATAACGTTCGCTATAGCTCTGAACAAGAAAGGCCTGTTTCCGAACGGTCAGAAAGTATCAATGTGCAACGTCAAGGTGTTGCTCTGTCAATCGTAAAACCGACTGACTTCCAAAGTCATATATCGGGAAGTACCCTTAATGTTGAATTTGGCCCTGCGGGTGAGGTAAAAGCAAAAACATTAGAATGTTGGGTTAGAGAGAATTACACCTCAGACGGTGTGCCGGAAGATGGTTCGAACAATGCTTATTCAGGTGTTATAACTAATCCTCAAGAAAATTATAAGTGTAGCATTACAACTGATGTGAATATGTCTGTTTCACCTGTGGTTTTGATAACGAAAACAGTAGGAACGAATGATACTGAAACAGTCAATAAATTCAGCTTTAATATGATGGATATCGATGCCCCTACGGTTGAACAAGACACATATCAATTTACTGGCAATGACGTTGGTTTGAACGCCGAAGGTAAGAAAGTTCTGAGCTTAACATTGAGCTTCAAAGACAATCTTTCTGGTGTGGATATTAGTGATGGTAACGAACCGTTATTGGTAAGAAATCGATTAAATGTGTCTTTTGAACCAAATAGTTGTAGCTCTAAATTGGGTATAACGACATGTACGTATAGAGAGTTGTATGCCGATATCCTCTCTCCGGGGGCGTTACAGCACTTATACACGATTAAGAACTTGTCTGATGTCGCCGGAAACTTAGGTTCGGATCATGCGTTAGAATTATTGCTTCCAGCCCAAGGCGATTTAGAAATCGCTATTACCAGCCCTGCTGAAGATACTATTATTCGAGGTGAGACCCTTGAAATGAAATTCAAGGTGAAGGTTGGACAAAATTCTGATCTTGAAAATGTCGTCGCAACTCTAGATGGTGCGTCATATAATTTGAATGATAACCCAGAGAACTTTGGCCCTTTCACTAAGTGTGAGGATGACTATTCTTGCTCGACGTTTACCGCGCCATTAGATGACAAACTAGATGGTCAATTTATCAAGCCTAAAATTCAAATTATTGATGTATGGGGAGAGTCTATAAGCGATGAAGTCAGCGTAATGGTCGATAATAGCCTACCAAATGTTGACGACACTGTATCCCTCAATGAATCTCCGGATGATTCTAGCTTAGTTAGATTTCAGTTTTCTGTGTGGGATGAAGGTAGCGGTATAGCAAAGGTTAAGTACACAATAGTTAATCCTAAATATGTATTTGATAAAGATGACATTGGCGACAATTCACACCTTTATTTTGATCTTCCAAAAACTGAGTTAGAAGAGTTGAATTCGATACGAGTCAATGTCGAAGCAACTGACAATGTAGGTTGGACTCAAAATAAGACGATTGATATTGACATTAGGATACCAACTATTGATTTGGCTTTTGATGGAATAACGAGTTTACAAGGGGGTAAGCTTGCTTTTACTAATGATAGCCAAGCGTTCACCATTACCTCTGAAGAGGGAGAGGATGTAAAGGCTGCTTCCTATGCTATAGATTTGGTTCCAGTTTCAGGTAACACGATTAAGTTTTCTGGGAAAATAGCCTCTTCAACAGCTTCAGATACGATGACTTTTGATATCGATGCTCAAGCTGAGTATATGCAAAAAGTAACCGTAACCGATTCTATCGGGCGAGTTATTATTGACTTTAATGTGCTCAACAAGACTTACGATGCTGAAGGCATCGCATCCATTGTTGATTACCAAGCACCGGTCATTTCAAGTATCACCAGTACTCAGGATTCGATGATTCCAGAGGAAGGGCTATATTATTTGGATGTAAGAGCATACGTCTTCGATAAAAATCTAAGCAGTGTTGGTTCTACTGCGGAAAACGGTACCGATGCCCCGGTAAACCCACAATCAATTGAAGAACCGACCAAAGACGGTGACCCTTACTTGATACGTTATCTTTTATCTCCTGGCGATTATCTAATAAATGTAACGGCAGACGATTTAGTTGAACACCAGACCGAGAAGTCACTAAATACAAAAGTTGAAGCAGCAAGTATTCCAGAGCTAACAATATCAACGGCAGCATCAATGCCTTTGGCTGGTGGCGTTGAAATTCCACTTTTGTTTACCTTCACTGAAGAGGTTAATCAATTTGAATTTTCAGATGTAGAGATTTAAGCAAGTGATGGCAATGATACAGGCGAGTTGAAGCAAGCATCATGGAGTACAACAGACAATATAACTTGGTCGGTCAATTACATAACGCCTGAAAAAAAGAACAAAAACATAACCATACGAGTCGGTGATAATAGTTACGAAAGCGTAAATACTATCCCCGGTACAGGGGATAGTTTGGTTTTGGGGATTGAGGGTGTGTTACCAACCCTGTCTAGCGTGACATTTGATCCAATGCATCAGCAAGTAGGCAAAGATGTACAAGTAGCCCTTGAATTTGATAAGGAATTACAAGAAGTAACGGCCATGCTTGGTGGTAATCAAATCAACTCACTAACTGCTACGGCTGATAAGAAAGTTTGGAAGGGTAACGCTCGAGTGCCTGATACTAATGAATTAACAGTGGCTTTGATTACAGAGCAATACAAAGACCTAGTGGGTAATGTGGGCACGCAAGACAGCACACACTCGCTGCCTATCACGCCAACGTTGGACATCACACCGGTGGGCAGTGTGGACGGCAGCAATGCCGCGAACTTGGCCTTCTCAGGCACCTCGACCCGTTTTGATGGTCAAGAGCTTCGCCTGGCAGTGAAAGCGCAAGACAATGAGACGGTATTGAAAAATGGCGTTACGACCGTAGCAAGCGGTGGGGCTTGGAGCAGTACGGTGGATATCAGCGATCAACCGAACGGCAGCTACACCGTTATTGTGACGGACACCAACGCTGCAGGCGTGCAAGTAAGCGAAAGCGCAAGCTTTACGCTCGCGCAAGCGGTACCGACGTTAACGAGCGTGACGTTTAACCCAAAACACCAAGCGATAGGTCAGAGCGTATCGGTCAGTCTTAAGTTCGATAAAGCGCTGCAAGCGGCCAGTGCCGAGTTAGGTGGTACGGTCATCTCGCTGACGCAGAGTGCGGACGGGCAATGTCGATGTATTAGTCGCGACGTCGTCTGATTTGACGGTGGATTTGGTGGTGAAAGATTACCAAGACTTATTGGGTAACGTGGGGGCGCAAGACAGCACACATTCGCTGCCGATTACGCCAACTATTAGCATCTCTGCGATCAACAGCGGTAACGATGTTAACGAATCAGAGTCACCCACATTGATTCTCGATGGTACTACGGTTCGTTTTTCTGAAGGTGATAAGTTGAGCCTAAGTGTCACAGACAGTGGGGGAGTTAAAGTTTCAGATGCTGAGGTGCTGGTTAGTGAAAACGGAGTTTGGCAATATGAACTGACTCTTGATCCAATCGAAGGTGGGTCTGTGACGGTGTCACTACATGGTGCCAATGCACTTGGAGCCGATGCTACTTTGGTTGAATCTACATTTACATTAAATAAGGATGTGAACGCTGCAGTGGTCGTAGTGCCAAGTTTATTACGACAACTGCTTATTTACGACAAGGGCACAAAACTAGCAGCGTAACGCTAATCGTTATATGGAAGATTAGACAAAGGTCTGCCTATTCGGCAGACCTTTTTTGCAAATGTATCTCAGGTTGTAGGAATTTGATTATGCACAGTGGACTTAATCATTTTTATTACCCTCAATTTTATTAAGAAAATTATTGTATACCAGTGCCCAATATTGATTAGCTTAGTGATGCTGAGTCATTGAAATTAAAATTATTTTGTTTTTCCTATTTCATTATTTAGTCATATTTTCAGTCAGATAACCAATATAACTGGTGATGTAATCAGAATGGCAATTGTATAGATATTTTGCATGGTAGTTTTTGGTGTTATCCCTATAAAAGTGCCATCTTGATATTAAATGCATAATATATATAGTGTTTATATCACATCGTTATTTGATGTGGTGTTCTGCATTTTGGTACTTTAGTACCACCCTTTTAAGCCAATTTAGTGTTCCAAAATAAATCCTATTTATATTGGCTAAGTTTATGTGGGAATTTATTCCCACTTTTTTTCTCTTTTACAGATGAGAAAATGCTCAATATAACCTTCTAAATCGATGAAATGCTTCCACCAGATATGTGTGTTTAGTCTAGTTAGTATTTACTTAAGTACGCAATGAAATGATTGTTATGTGACATCCGTTCAAATTTATTTGCCTTTTTAGTTGGTCAGACGAAATGACTATTTATCCTGTTTAATTAGCTTTATTGCTAGTGTTATGGTTTTTGACGATACTCCTTCTAATCTATTGAAATTTATAACCATTACGCGTAGAATTTATTTAACCAAATCGTTTTTTAAGCCTTATCAGCTTAGTTATCACCGCAACTATATATACCTGTAGGTTGTGGAGAATCCAAATGCACTTAGTTTGCAAATTTATATCTAGTTCGTCTCTCAGTACGAACGACCTTCAATATGTCTTAACACCGGATGAGTGTGTCGGGCTATTTTCGCGCGTGCGCACCCCTAAAGACATCTTGGCTCAATTACCAAGCACTCTGCTTCAGCAGATTACTGCGTCGGCTAAAAAAAATGTCCACAGCCTGCTCAATGCTATTCGAGTAGAACTTGTAAAAGCGAACTGGGTTTGTCTTTCATCCAATGTGAGACGTCGTCCACTAACGAGTAAGCAGCTAGCAAATTTCCCCCGACTGAAATTACATGTCGATCGGGTGAGCAATAGTACTGCAGAGCGCGTTCACAAAGCTAACTACCAGCAAGTTGTCGATGATGTACCTTTGGCTCGTCACTACAACTTCTCGCCGGTTGAACCTTCCCCTGAACATAAAATCGTCGTTGAGTTTGCTGGTCAGTGGTCGAGTAATGCTGGCTGTCTGATGTTAGGAACTACCGATACTCAAAAAGAAAAAGTGACGGTAGGTAAGTCAGATCGAGAAAATAAACACCGAAGCCTCGCTACATTTAAAGATCTTGAATTAGAGCGTAAAACGCTATATATCAAAATCCCTTGTTCCGATCAGCCTCAGCCAATTTTGCTTAAACTCGCCGAAGACCTGCAGCCCGTTGATAAAGAAACGCAGATGGAAGAGTGGGATAACGTGTTGGTGCCGGTAGTTCCGCTATACAAATCGGGTTCTTCATGGGATGGCTACACGTCGGGGCGTGTTTACATTATTTGGAATGGGGAAGTTTGGCGCGAACTACAGGTAACAAATGATGGATATTTTGCTGATGTAGACATGAGCAATAGCCGAAAAAAAACAACGGAGACAAGACACGTCAATATTGATGGCTCTTCGTTGTTCCCCGGAGAGAATGTTGCTTTTGAACGGTTCACCATTTTGCAAGATGGAGTAGAAGTGTTTAGCGGCGAACTAGACATCAATGAGCAGGCAAGAGTGTTTAGTTTGGTCGCAGAGGAGGTCGAGATCAAGTTCGTTGGTTTTGAACATGAGCAATTGATGGTTCCGACACATCCTAGCCCTATGAAAGCCTCTTCTACACTGAGTGATGAGGTTCTGGGCTATCCGCTACCTCACATCTGGATACCATACAAAATCAAAGGTGAGTGCCAAGGCGTTTACCTGTATTACGCATCTCAAGCATTAAGTGATGCTGCTATTTCTGAATTAGAAAGCAATTATGAATCGATGGCTGTTTCACTAGCTGAAACGTCAGACTACAGCAGTAATCAAGAATTTACTCAACAAACCGTTTTTGCTTTGCCTGAGCTCTCTGAAAGTCAAAAAGTGAAGGCGGTTGTGAATGTACAGAACGATTGCAATGTCGCCGCAGTCAATATACCGCCTCCTGGAAGTGAGATCATATTACGCTATCGTGTTCTTAGCTCCACTGATCAACCCGATGACTATTTTATGTTACAAAACGACGAGCATAGTTGGTCGCAAAAAGCATATTTTCGTTGTGCCAAGGTCGATGAAGATGGCTATCTCAATTTACGATTTAGTGGCTGGCCTGAAAAGGTTAAAGAAGTCGATATTTTAAGGGGAGCTCATGCATCACGAGGGATTGAAACTCCCGAAACGTTTAAGTTGCGCGAAAAAGTAAAAGTTACGGATTTATTAGGCTAAAAAATGAAAAAAACACTACTAATAACGTTATTAGGCTTAGCAATCATTGGTTGTAATGATCAATCTCAACAGAGTGCTTCCCCTATTTCGAGTTCTGCGCAAACAGAGCAAGAAAAACACCCAGATCGCGTTTATGTCGGCGAGCAAAACTACTACGTAATGGAATCGGCAGTTACCAATGAGAATTGGGTATCCGATGACGAAATACAACCTATGCCGGGTCAGTTTCCTAAATACTATGTCTTTAATTCAGATGAATGGCCTAAGGAAGACATTAACGATGCTAGCTCTTATGATCTGCCGCGTTTTCAGTTTGCATGGGACAATGATGATGATGACAGGGTGAAACTGAAGATTTGGAGCATGAAGACGGATGGTACAGATTTACGTTTAGTGGTTCCAGATACCAAGGTTGATGGCATTGTACTTATTCGACGCTCTCCTAACTTGCGTTATGTTGCTTGGATAGATAGGGGAACTGGCAAGTATGTTTATGACTTACAAACGGGTGTAAAAACGCGAGTGATGGGAGGTGGCTCTCCTGGCATGGTTTGGTCAGAGGATAGCCGTTATTTATATTTTCATACCATGCCGGGACAGAATTTTGATGTTGATAACGCGCGTTGGAATTCTGAAACTGGCGAAATTGAAGCGATTGATTTTGGAGTTGGACCTTACGCTGTCCTGAAAAATAAGACGATAATGAATCTAAGTTACACAGGGGTGTTTAAGCGAGATTTAACGAACAATGCTCTGAAACATATAAGTATTAATCCAACAGGTAAGGTTCAGCAAAGAGAGTGGTTGAAATTTCGGGGTATGAGTCCAACGGGTCGATATGCTTGGGGCCAAAATAATCAGAATAGATTCATTTTTGATATTGAAAATGAAACTGTAAAAAAATACGACAAAACCGAATATGTGGGTTCAGGGATATTAGGAAAAGATGCTCGATTCAGTGCACATGACCGCGTATCTCGTATGACTGTCGTCGATCGCGAAACACATCGACGCTGGCAATGGTATGCGTTGGGTACTGGCGAAATAGGCGTTAACTCTAATATGAGCTTATACAATGGCTTGGTAAATGATGGTCTTTGGTTTAAGGAGAGTGAGTAATGGACGACGTATGTACTTACGATAAACCGATGTATTTACTGGGTGTGTATTTTCAAGGTGAAGCTACAGATGTGGGTAGCGAGTTCAGTAATTGGAATACAGTGTCAGACTTAACCAGCGTAGATCAAGTAAAGAATGTTCGGCCTATCCCATTTACCCCAATACTAATAGATGCTCTTGCCCAAGACTCTGTAACTTTGCCTAGGTTCTGGGGAAGTGACCAATATGGCAGGCTATGTAACCTATCGTACTTAGGTGAAGCTGAAGATAGTAAAAAGCAAGTACTTCTTCGCCATAATAGCCCCATCACAACGATTGATATTAATCAAAGCTATGAGATGTTGTTTCCGCCCACCAATTTAATTGGTCAATTAGCGCAAAAATCGTCATCTGTTGTTGAACTAAAAGAAACAATGAAATCACTGTATACGGAGATGAGTTGGAGAAACGTAGCGAAACGGTTTAGCCCTACCAAAATTTCTGTAAAACAACTTGCAAAGCCTTATATTCAGGAGCATGGGCAGCCCCTTTCTCAAGAAGAAGAAAACTACAACCAGTGGTATGCAGATATCCAGTTATCTGGCGTTGAGGTTATTGAGGGGTTTGTTGTACCCAGTGTTAATACTGTTAGTATCGTGTTTAGCAGCGATATTTACATAGGTGCGGAAGTCTCATTAATAAAATATTGCAGCACACTTGGCAATCAGCAAGAAACGTCAGAGGTCGTATTGGAAAGAGGCGTCGTGAGCCAGCCTTTTTATGATGATGAAGATCAAGAGTCGCAAGAATTTAATGACACTTTGCCATCTGTATCATTTAATCTACCTTCGGTTATTGAACCTGCGAATTCTGAGTCAACCTCAGAAGATGATCACATCGTGCTGGGTGATGGTTTCTACGGTCTGAGGGTTCAGTTCTTTGTTCAGGACTATCTTAAAGAAAACAAGCGTCTTCAAAATAAGTTTCCTGAAGTTATTCAGTCTGGACGACTAAGGTTTGAACGGAATAAATTGTCAGCAGTCACTGGCGTAGCAGATCAGGATTGTTATACCTACGAATTGAACGAAAAGGTAACGTTTAAATCAATCAGCGGTTACGGAAAACTCGCTATTGTGTGCGGCGACATGATCTCTCTTGAAGAGTGTTTGTTTTATCAGTACCCCCAAGCATTACCCTCCAATTACAGCGAGTTAATGACAAAAACCGGTAAATCGGTTCCTCTTAGCGGCACGGGTGTTAATACACTCGGATTAGCGTCAGCAATCAAAAAGAATGCGGAAAGTTTGGCTGAAGGTTTTCTGATGGGAGGGAATCCATTTTCAGAAAACCTAAAAGCAACGATGTTCAGTGTAGCTAAAGGGATCTGGTCGGACATTGAGCATCAGAAATTGCCTGATTTAATGACCAGCAGTGTTGCACTCGCTTTTGGCTTTTCAGCATTTAAAGAAAGCCGTAAAGAATTGACCAAAGCGATAAGATTTGCCAATAAGGGGCTCGACTTTAATCAAGCGGCAGCCTTGGCGTTTCGCAAGAGCGGTATGAACATCTCTTTTATTAAGCGCGAACTCGATGTGATAAAAGCTAGCTTGATCACGGATACGTTCAGCGAGAACTCAACACGACTTGCGAGGTCATGGTTTAATGGCTCCGTTATGGAGAAGATGAACCGAGCATTTCCAATTCTTGAATCTGGCTCTAGCTTAGTTGACTTGTACGATTTGGTGCAAAAAGAAAACGAGCTTGAGAAGAAATCTCTTGAAGCCAAAGAAGATTTCGATGCTGTATCTCAAAGTTACCTTCAATCTATTTCAGTTATTAAAGCGTATCAACAATGGGCACAAGCGTTAGACGATGCTAAAAACGTCATCAATGGTAGCGATGGTGAGGAGATAGCCCACATAGTTGAGGACAGCCAAGGGTTAGCGATTCATATCAACTTTAAGTTCAACGAATGGCAACATGGCAATGAGCACGGCAAGCTGAGAACAGACATTAAACAAGTGTGTAAGAACTTGTCGCTATTGATGCTAGATAACCCAAGCTACAAGGTATCGATAGAAGGGCATGCTGGTAGGATTGGCTCTTCTGATGCGAACGATCTTGTTGCTGCTAATCGTGCAAAAACTGTTACCAACGCAATAACCTCCATTGACTCTAGCTTGGAAGAAAGGGTTTACACGGCGTCTTATGGAAATACTCAACCGCTTACGGCTGATAGTACCAAGAGCGATATGTCACAGACCGGAGACAGTGCCCCAGCAGCTTTAGATCGACGAGTTGAAGTTCGATTGATTATTCCTAACTATCAAGTTGTTTTACCACCGAGCCGCAGCGGAATGGTGGAATTAGAGAAAGCACGTCAGTTGAAGCAAGCATTGGATGTTGGCTTAGATGATACGCAGAAGGCGCAAGTCGCGGCGGTGTTAACCACTCTTAGCGGGTTTGCGATGTTTACTCCGCTAGCTCCGCTTGCTGCGGGTATTTTGTATCTAAAGTCCGGAGCAGAGCTAGCAGACTGTGGGTTATCTGTGTTGGACGAGCTCATTACTGAAAAAGCCTATTCTGACTTTAAAGGACGTTATCAGAATATCGACCAACTAAACCAGTTAGGTAAAATCCATATCCGAGTTCTTCAACAGTACAGAGATTTAAAAGTAACGATTGAGCGTAGTGAGATAAAGACACGTGATGAAGTTGAGTCTCATCTGAAGAATAAAGAAACGGTGCAAGAGCTGCAGAAACGATTTTTACTCCGTGCTCTTGCGCTTAATGGGCTCGTGGAACTGCTTGCTCGAATTTCGCTTTGGAACCCTAATGTTTCTAAGTTGCAAGGGCTGCTTGAGGAATATCGAGTTAAGGATTACATCGATGTTTACGTTATCAACGATAACTGGGAGGCCCCGTTAAGTAGCTACAACACCATGGCTCAGAATTGGATACAACGAGTTAGGGATGATAAGTCAGGAGCAAGTGCTGCCCGTGCTTTTGCGCAATCTTGGAAAAATGAACATTCGCCACAATTGTCACCTTTGTTGAAGAGAGCTCGTATTCAAGGGGAGTTCAATAAAGGCTTCCCTGTACAAGCCCGTCTATATCAGGGGGATGCGGACAATGGCTTTAACGATTTCGCAAACATGTTCGATAACAATGTGGAGTCTGTTAAATCGGACGATATCGGCTTCAGCCGTTTATTAGTTGATAGTAGAGGGGATGGGATTTCTTGGAAGCCATTTGACGAGTGGATTTCCCCAAACAAAACCAATCGAATTACGCCTTTTACACGTGTTAAGGTTCAGATTGTTTTATCAAGTAATGCCTCTAAATCTAAGAAAAAGATATTCAAGACAAAGCTGCAATACTGTTGTGAACGGTCGCTTTGGGACTTTAAAGGGCCAAGCTTTGAAGTTCTGATGGCGCCGCGAAAAGCGGATGATCTAACTTTGTGCGGGAGCAACGATAAGCTAAAAAGTTACTTTGACCAACACGCAGTTGAAGAGCATCTGACATGTGTTGAATTTGAGCCAACATATTGGTTCGGCGAATATGAAATCCCAGGTCTTAAGCCTTTATACTCAAATTACGAGATGCAAAGCTTCGATAAATGGAAACAAAGTGGAGAAGCTCGCTCAATGCAATACTATTTCACTGCTGATGGGAATACGTTGTCTCTAGCAGGTATTGAACAGCAGTTATTCAAGTTTAACTATGGTGTCGATGACAATAACACCTATGGTAAGCAGTGTTATCTGAATGACGATGGAGAAGTCGAGGTTGATGGTTTACCACTTGTTCTATACGACGGTCTGGCGAATAGGCAAGTAGTGATTAACGAATATGATTTACTAATCGAAGAGTTTGTTAAAAGTACTTCTGCTAAAAAATCTGAAGGTATTGCACCGTATCTAAAAGGTGATGTTTCGATCTTTAGTGCTGTTTCGAAAGGCAGTGGTTTTGAGTGGTTCGATGATAGAGCACCAAAATCCTCTGTACTTGATTGGTCTAATGATAAACCAGTTACTATATATGTCGCGTTTCTTTCCGAAGGAGGCGAAAAAGATGTGTACAGACGTATGATGGGAGAGAACTATCAGGTGCCAATGCGTTTATCTTTGTCGATTGAAGAGCAAGAGTCGATGTTTTCAAAAGACACGACTGAAGGGCCAAGTTTCTTCGGTTCACTGCTGGAAGTTGGTGAATACACTTATAAGAAAGATGTCCCTTCTCCTTATGCAAAAGTAGAAATCAAAGAGGTCAATTTCACTGATACTAACTCCGAACTTGCATCTGGGTTGGGAGCTTTTGTGGAGGAGTTTCAGTCGAAAGTTAATGTAGATCCCAATAGATACCTAGATCCATTTAGTGACCGTAGAACGCTACATATTGTTAAGTTTGAGCTTAGATACACCTCTCCTACTGGACGACGAGTGCCTACTTTGAGGCCATTTGGTCCTATTGTAGACAAGATAAAAGCAGAGTTCTTACCGGTGCATATTTCGGTATCATCGTTATCGCAAACGGGGCTTGCACCCGGCGTAGGGGAGTATCCTATAAAGCAGCCTCAGAAATTGTCTTTGCCTGGTGGTCAAAAATACAGTGTGCAAGGGATGCCTTGGATGGAGATTGAAGGCGATGCTTCTCGAATGAACGATTCAGCTTTTCTCTATTGGCAAAAAGAGTTAGCGAACAACCCGGTGAAACGAAAAGCGTGGATCGAGGATTGGATTGTGAAAGAACCGATGAATGTAAGCGTTCCGGAACAAAAATCAATATAAAAAAACCGCCTTCGGGCGGTTTTTTTGTTTCTATCGGACTGACTGAACACTCTGTTGTAATTGTTTTCTCTTTGCCTCAGCCCGCTGCAGAAATATCGTATTTCTTCATCTTGTGATTGAGTGTACTTAACGGGAGCGATAGTTGTTCAGCCGCTCGTTTCGTGTGCCAATTACAAGAGTTTAAGCAGTCGATAATCACAGTTCGTTCATATTGACTGACGACCTCTTTTAGGCCAACTGCGACATCGTCATCTCCTAGAGGTTCAGGTTCGAACGTGGTTTGAATTGCCGATGTAGTTGGAGCAACAACTTGACGGTGTTCTACCTCTTCAGGGATCTGTTCACCAAACTCAATCTGAGTAATAGTTTCGAAATCTGATAATAAAACCGATCGCTCAATGATGTTTTTAAGCTCACGCACGTTACCGGGGTAGGTATAAGTAAGTAGTTGGTTTCTCACATTAGCACTCAATCCCGGTGATTGAGGCAAGCCTAACATCGTCGTGGTGTGCTGAACAAAGTGCTCGGCAAGTGGGATAATGTCCGCTTGTCTGGATCTCAGTGGTGGTAAGGTGATGGGAAATACGTTCAAGCGGTAGAACAAATCGGCCCTAAAGCCTCCGTCTTTAATCTGTTGCATTAAGTTACAGTGTGTCGCAGCAATGACTCTAACATCCACTTCAATCTCTCTGCTGGCGCCTACAGGGCGAACTTTACGTTCTTGTAGCACACGTAGCAGTTTAGCTTGAAGTAGCATTGGCATATCGCCAATTTCATCTAGGAATAGGGTACCACCGTTTGCTGCTTCAAATAAGCCAACTTTGTCCTTGTCTGCACCGGTAAATGAGCCCTTTCTGTGCCCGAAAAGTTCGGATTCCAGAAGTTGTTCAGGAATTGCGGCACAGTTCTGAACGATTAATGCTTGGTCAGAACGATTCGAGTTTTCGTGAATGTATTTTGCAATGACTTCTTTACCCGCACCCGTCTCGCCTCTAAGTAAGACGTCGACAGGCAGAGAGAGCACCTTATCAAGTCGGCTCAATACATTGACCATCTCTTCACTTTCAGCGATCGGACCTTGATAGGTTTTCTTTGTCCGCTTTTTTAGCTGAGTATTTTCACGGACCAATGCTTGGTTATCGGCGCTTAAACTCTTAATCACTTGTCCATATTGCTCTAACCAAATGGCATGGCGAATATTACTTGCCGCCATTCGGCAAAACTCGGTAAGTGCGGTTTCGTTATCGATAACGCTTAAATCGAGCAAAACCAATAATCCAATGGTTTTGCCTTCATCATCAATCAATGGCCAAGCAAGTAAGTTGTTGCTTTTTAGACCTAACGTTTGCTCGGTTTGATAGATGCCTTCGCAGTCATAACCATTGTAAGTGTATAGCTCATTGATCAAGACAACTTCGCCGTTACGTACGGCGAAGTTGAATGGGTCGGCTTCACTTACTGTGTCTAACTGCAGAGGCTCCCAAGGATGTGAGGCAATGACTTTTTCATGGTGGTGTGCGGTGCTCGGAATCAAGGCTTGACCGGTTTGGTCAAGCACGTAAATGATGCCATGTTTCGCGAAAGTCATTTGCCTTGCTGCTGTGAGAACGGCATCCAAAGTTTGAGCTAACTGGCTGCGATCAGCCAGAGATTGGCTGATCGCAAGTAGGGCGTTACTAAGCTCACTATGGTTAGCTGAACGCATAGGTTAGAGTTCCTTGCTCGTCCACAGAAACTTCAATTTGAGTATGTGAATCATCCTTGTCATTCACCAGTAGTTGAGTCGAAAGCTGCGGCAATAGTTGACGGTTAATAACGGCATCAATATTTCGAGCTCCCGTCTCTGCAAGGCGGCAGTTGCCTAATACGAATTCCACTAAGTTATCACCATAGCAAAGTGCCAGTTTGTGGTGGCTTTGTAGGCGCTCAGACACTTTCTTCAGTTTATGATGGATGATATCAGTCATTGCTGCGTCTGAAAGTGGAAGGAATGGCAACACGGACATACGAGCCAACAAGGCTGGCTTGAAGTGTTGATTCAACGTTGGGCGAATGGCTTCAGCGACGATATTGGCATCAATGTCTTTCGCTTGGTGAACTAAAGACTCAATCTCATGAGTCGCAAGGTTACTTGTCATGATGATGAGTGTATTTTTGAAGTCGATGGTACGACCTTCGCCATCATTTAGCGTGCCTTTGTCGAACACTTGGTAGAACAGGTTGAGTACTTCTGGATCTGCTTTTTCAACTTCATCTAAAAGAACAACAGAGTAAGGGCGCTGACGAACTGCTTCGGTCAGCATACCGCCTTCACCAAAACCAACATAGCCAGGAGGAGAACCAATAAGACGAGAAACCGTGTGTTTCTCTTGGAACTCAGACATGTTGATGGTTGTCATGAAGCGTTCACCACCAAACATCTGATCAGCGATAGCGCGAGCGGTTTCTGTTTTACCTACACCACTTGGGCCAACCAATAAGAAAACACCCGTTGGTGCTTCTGGGTTACCTAATCCCGCTTTTGCGGTTTGAATACCTTCAGCAAGCGCATCAATGGCAAATTCTTGGCCTTTAATGTTTTGGATTAGGTTTTGTTTCAAGTTTAAGGTTGCTTGCGACTCATCTTGAAGCATCTTACCAATAGGGATGCCTGTCCAATCAGAAATTACATGACTAATTTCGTCGGGACCCACTTCATAGTGAACGAGTGGATTGGTACCGCGCACGTTATCTAAACGTTCGTTACAAGATTGAATAGCTTCGCGAGTCTGCTCTTCAGAATATTCATGACAATTTGGTTTGTCACTTGTTAGTGCGTCATCATCTTGAACCGTATTGTCAGCTATAGGAGCGCTGTCTTCTTCAGTCGAAGGAGTCGTAAGGCTATAAAGATGGCTACGCAGTTCAATGATTTCTTGAATAAGAGATTGTTCTTTCTTCCATTGAACTTGAAGGGTAGCTTGTTCTTCGGTGGCCTTTTCAATCTTCTCTTTTAGATCAGGAATTAAAGCGGCGCTGTGTTTGTCACCGGTTTGCTGCAGTTGGTCACGCTCAAGAGCTTCGAGCTCGCGATTCGCAGCTGCAATTTCTTGATGTAATGTTTCAACAGGTGCCGGTGTTGCATTAAGACTAATATTGACGCGAGCACAAGCCGTATCTAACACGTCGATTGCTTTATCTGGCAGTTGGCGTCCAGTGATGTAACGATCAGCTAAGTTTGCTGCGGCAGTGATTGCGTCGTCACGTACGTATACGTTATGTGACTTTTCATAGGCTGGTCTTAAGCCTCGGATGATCAATGCGGCTTGACTAGCCGATGGCTCATCGAGTTTTACTAGTTGGAAACGGCGCGCCAGAGCTGGATCTTTTTCGAAATATTTCTTGTATTCAGACCATGTGGTGGCAGCAATTGTTTTTACTTCACCACGTGCTAGAGCGGGTTTAAGTAGGTTGGCAGCATCGCTGCCTCCAGCTTGATTGCCTCCCCCAACTAGCGTGTGAGCTTCATCTATAAATAAAATGATTGGAGTCGGTGAATTCTTCACTTCATCTAGTACTGCGTTAAGGCGTTTTTCAAACTCACCTTTTACACTCGCTCCTGCTTGAAGTAAGCCCATGTCTAGGCCGTATAGTTCAACACCTTTGAGGCAGTCTGGAACATCTCCTTCGGTAATTTTTAATGCAAGACCCTCTACCACCGCTGTTTTACCAACTCCCGGCTCACCTACGGCGATTGGGTTATTTTTTCTGCGTCGCGCCAATATGTCGATTATTTGTCGGATTTCCTGATCACGGCAGAATACTGGGTCGATCTCGCCCTTTCTTGCTTTGCCGGTAAAGTCGGTGGTGAATTTACTTAATGCCGAACCATCTTCACGTGTGTCGGTTTTTTCTGATGTCGTTGCTAAAGATTCTAGAGAGTTTGTTGTGAGTTCAGAAAAGTTACGCTTTAAGGTATCTGGGTTTACACCGTCTAAGATTGAAGCGTAGCCGTGCTGACCATAGCGTAGTGGGTTACTCACGAGTGTAAGAAGTAGGGCGCCAGAGCGAATCTGAGTTTCGGATAGATCTAAAGATGAGACCAACCAACTTTCTTGAAGCCATTCGATTAAAAGCGAAGAAAAAACGGGCTTGCTGCCGTTGCCTGTTGTGTTGGTATCTAAAGTCGAACGAATGGATTGCCTTAAAATGGTCTCTGAGCAATCGAAATGACTTAATAAGATATCAAAATCACTATTTGGCCTTTCTAATAAGCTTAATAGATAGTGTTCAATTTGCACTTCATTGGCTTTTTCCGATACGGCTAATGCAGCGGCGTCCTCTAAAGCGACTTTTACAATAGGGTGCAGACGTTGTATTAAAGAGGAAAGGTTTATATTTATCATTTTAGTTCTATTAGTTATGTATATGGGATGCAGCAATTATACTAAAATTGATAACTGGTTTTTTATTCGGTGATGAATTTACTATTGTTTATTGGTTACTTTTATTGTTTGTTTTGGCTTTTTATCTGACTAATATTCAAAATCCCGTTCAAAATAATAAATAGTCTAGGCGTTATGATTTAATTGCTAGTTTTTTTGACTTTATTTCTAATCTTCGAGATGGTTATTTTGCCTTTGTTTTTTAAATTCAATTTATTAGTATCCACGTTCAATAAATCGTTTTTCTAAACAACAAATTGTTGTTAAATATAATATTTATAACGGATAATTTATTGTAACTATCTGTATTTATTGGTTTTATAAAGTTGGCATGATGTTTGTATTGGCTTAATCAGTCGCGGTGATAAGCGATTTGGTGAATTAATGAATTATAAATTTTAAAAAGGAAATATCGATGCCAACTCCAGCATATATGTCTATCAATGGTGAAACTCAAGGTCACATTACTAAAGATACTTACTCTGCAGATTCTGTAGGTAACACTTGGCAAGAAGCTCACGTTGATGAGTTCCTAGTTCAAGAACTTGATCACGTACTAACAGTTCCACGTGACCCACAAAGTGGTCAGCCAACAGGTCAACGTGTTCACCGTCCGGTAGTAGTAACTAAAGTACAAGACCGTTGTTCACCTCTGTTATTCAACGCATTAGTGTCTGGCGAAAAGCTTCCTGAGTGTGTAATCCGTTTTTACCGTACTTCAGTACAAGGTAAGCAAGAGCACTACTACTCAATCAAGTTAATTGATGCACTACTAGTAGATATTCAAACTCGTATGAATCACTGTCAAGACGCTGCAACTTCAGATCGTGTAACTGAAGAAGTACTTAAGCTGACTTACCGTGCAATCGAAGTTACTCACGAAAACTGTGGTACTGCTGGTAATGATGACTGGCGTGCTCCACGCGAAGCTTAATCGCTTTTCGTGAAAAACAAAGGGTCAACAACTGCTGTTGGCCCTATTTCTATTATTAGTATCAGGTAAAAGATATGGTGAATGACGTAGAATTTAAGTTTGAACTGCAAGGCTCTGAGCATGATTTTCGTGTGGAGAGCTTTCAGGTAATCGAAGAGCTTTCAAAGCCTTTTCAAATCAGCCTATCATTACTTTCACTTGATCCTGATATCTCATTTGATGCACTTATCCGTAAACCAGGTAGCTTGACTCTATATGGCCAAGGTGTCAGTTCAGCGAGATGCTTTCACGGCGTAGTTAATGAAGTTCGTTACCTTGGATCGGGTAGGAGATTCTCCCGTTACCAACTGACTCTTGTTCCGCAAGCTTGGTTTTTGAGCCAAAGACAAGACTGCCGAATATTTCAACAAAAATCAGCGTCGGCGATCATCTCTGAAGTTTTAGATGATGCGTCAGTAACTGATTATCGATTAGAGCTGTCAGGCGTATATCCTTCAAAAGAATACGTGCTCCAATATCGAGAGACAGACCTAGAGTTTGTTCAACGAATTTTGGCTGAGCATGGTATGTGGTACTACTTTGAGCATACAGAAGCTAACCACACAATGGTTATTGTCGACAGTAATGATGCAATCGCTGAGTTATTGAGCTCACCACTTAACGGGTCTTATTTGGGTCCTATTGTTTATCATGCTGATGGTGGTGGTGTTGCAGATCGCGAGCATATCTCTGATCTTGAACTTGTGAATCGAGTGAAAACCGGCCACGTTACTTACACTGACTATAACTACGAGTTTCCGAAGATCCCTCAGGAAATGAGCAGCTCCGGCGAACTCGATTTAGACCTTAAATTGTTCGATTTCCCAGGGCGTTACGTTGATCCAATGATGGGTCAAGTAAGATCAAATGAATGGATGTCTGAATATGTTGTTGATAATCAGCAAGTGGAGGCGACCAGTAATGTCATGAGGCTGGCGTCTGGATACAGTTTTAGTATCAGTGAGCATCCACGTTCAGCAATCAACCGTGATTATCTCATGTTATCGGTAATGCATAGTGGCCATGACCCTCAGGTTCATGAAGATGAAACTAATGGTCTGCCAACTACATATCACAATCAGTTTGCGTGCATTCCTAGGAATGTTGAGTTTAGAGCTCCAAAACTTGAGGCTCCTTTGGTTGAAGGTACACAAACAGCGGTCGTTGTGGGGCCTGCAGGCGAAGAAATCTATACTGATAAGCTTGGACGAATCAAAGTTCAGTTCCATTGGGACCGTTATGGCGAGAGCGATGAGCATTCCAGTTGTTGGATTCGAGTGAGTCAATCAATGGCAGCACCGACTTGGGGGGCGGTATACCTACCTCGCATCGGTCATGAGGTGGTTGTTACCTTCCTAGAGGGAGACCCTGATAGGCCTTTAGTTACTGGTGCAGTTTATAACGGACTTCATTATCCTCCTTATTCGTTACCAGAGAACAAAACGCGTACAACTTTCAGAACTCAAACGCATAAAGGGACAGGCTATAACGAGTTGAGCTTTGAAGACGAAGCTAACCAAGAAGAAGTCTACATTCATGCGCAAAAGGACATGTCGACTAAGGTTTTGAATAACCGCTACCGCGACATAGGCCAAGATGAGTTTTTAAAGGTTGCACGCCATCAGACAAATGATGTTCACGGTGATCACAAAGAGACCATTGACGGACACAAGACCACCCAAGTTAACAGTACGTTTACTGAAACTGTCGAACAAGATGTATCCGTTACTTACAATGCCAATGAGACTCAATATGTTAAGAATAACTCTGATCTAGAAATTGGAGACAATCAAATTACCAAGATTGGTAAGAATGATGACTTGGATGTGGGCGAAAACAGCAACTTAACGGTAGGTGCTTCAAAAAGTTCTGACATTGGAGCTGATGATAACCAAACGGTTGGTGGCAACTTAACGGTTTCTGTTAAAGGAAATACTTCATACAAAGCCGATGGTGCGACCCAGATCATAAGCGGTGACAAGATAGTACTGAAAACGGGTGGGTCTTCATTAGTGATGAATAGTGATGGTTCTATCAAGTTGTCCGGTTCTTCAATAACCATTGAAGGAAGCGATAAAGTTGTAGTCAAAGGTGGAAACGTAGCGATCAATTAATGATGGAAAAACAAACCCAAATTATCCAAACCATCACCGAACAGCAAGCCGAATCAACGGCTTGCTTTTCGCGTTTTGGAACAATTGTATCGATTAACGAATCTAAAAGTGGTGTTCGTGTCGATTTCGAAGGAAACCCGTTGCAGCAGCCAATTAATGCGAGGTTGGGGAGAGGGTTTAAATTAGCTGAGTTGCAACTTGCTATTGATAACAACCTTTCATGTCGTATCGAGTTTCTTAATAACGACTTTAACCTTCCTTTAGTCACAGATATCTTTTTCTCCATTGTTGATGACTCGGATGAGTTTGTACTGAGAGCCAAGAAAATGGTTATTGAAACGGAACAAGAGTTAATTGTGAGAAGTGGCGAAACAGAGACTCGTTACAGCGGCCGTGATGGCCGAATTACCACCAAAGCCAAATATGTGACTTCTCAAGCTGAGAAGGCTCAAAAAATTCAAGGCGGCACCATAGCGATCAATTGATCGTGTTACTAGATTGGATTCACGGATGCGTCAAAAAATAGGTATAGATCAACTAAACCAGCCGATTACTAATGAAGATGTGGAACTGGCCATCGCTAATGCGGAAATTACGCTCACTTTATTGAACGAGCTTCCTATCAAATGGCTGGATATGTGTAATGAAAAGCTGTCACTGGCTTCGGAGACATTCGGTTTCTTGTTAAAGCAACGCTTACAAGTACATAAAAGGGGATACCCAAGCGTTAAACTGGAGTATTTAGCGCTGGCTGAGCGTCAGATTGAAGACCTAAAAAATGTTTATTTGTCTTTCTATCGATTGGCTCCGGGATTGATTCATCAATTAAAGCAGAGCGAACCAACCATTTATGCTTGGCTCATGTTGAATTCTGAAATTGGACAAGAGCACGAAAACCTACTTTGTGGTTTATCGATACTTGATGATTTGGATTACCAAACCGCAAAATTGCTAGTTGTTCAGTCATCATTATCAGACATCGACTCTGTGATCATCGGAATGGTTGAAGGTGGTTGTAAGCTTCCCTTACTTTTCCTTGAAAGCATACAGTTACGTCAGAGTATTACTGTCGGTTTATTAAAACGTTGGCTCAAAGATAAACGATTTTCCGATCATAAAACGCATTCGTTTTTATCTTTACAAAATGATTCAGAGAGCGTCATTTGGTTAGTTGAAAATACTGCGGGCAGTCAGAATTTGTTTGAACGATTACTTGCGAAGGAAGACAGGAATACATGGTTTCGTAAGGAGTTCGGTGTATCCGTCGATGGTGTCTTTGATCCTGAAGTCATTACTTTTGCCAAACTTTTAGAACTCAAAGAGTTTTCCAAGTTTGATACGAGCGGTGCGCTGGCGCCAATTGAGTTTGTTTTACATGGCCTGAATGAGCACGTTCCTGAAATAGTTGAATTGATGTTAAGCCTTGATGAGTTCGATGGCGAGCAATGGGTTCAGGCGCTCTATATTGTCTATGGACAACGTATGCCAGTGACACCAGAAAATTTTGGCCTCGACTTTGAGTGGCACGAAATACTCATAAAGTTAACAGAGTGGGTTGAAAGTGGTGCTTACATACAAGTATCACCAAGTCGAATGGGGCAACCTTTGACCTTAGAAACCAGTATACAAGCCATGTTCGATACTCAGGTTAGTACCGTATTTAGGGTTTGGATTTGGCGACAGGTTTGTCTTCACACTCGATCATACATTCCTTGGGATTTTACTATGCCTGCTCATCAACAAAACTGGAATATCACACGATTAACTCAGAATTCAACAGCCTCAGAAAGGTTTAATCTAAGGAATAATAATGCAGTTGTGGGATATTGAGAACCATCCAGAACTTTCAATCAAAGGCCGTTTTCAACGGGACCATAATGGCAATGAGGTGTGGGTTGTCGTTGGAAAACGCTCATGGCAACTCGTAGGTTCTGTTTGGAAGGAGCAAGAAGAGGCAGAGATCTATGACGATCCTGTCTATCTGGGTGAAGCAGGGCTTTCCGCGATGAAAGCTGACCAAGAGTTCTCAGTTGTTAAAACCAACACAGATGTACTGATTTTCGGTAAGGCCCGAAGCTACGCGAAAAAGGCAGTTACGTACCATGAGTGTCGGCTTTTGATTGATGGCCATATCGACAAAACCATATCGGTACTTGGTGATAGGCAATGGATTGAGCACGGAGGTAGCGTAACGCTAAGTAAACCACTCCCATTTGTGGAAAAAGAGATGGACTTCTCCTGTGCTATCGGAGGCGATTTAAGAAACCGGCTCGGCGGAGGTATTGCTGATACTAAAGGGGAACTATTGAAACAGAAGGTTCCTTCGGTTTTTTATCCTACGGAAGATTGGAGTGCGACACCCAAGAATACACGGGTTGCTGGATTTGGCCCGTTAGCCCCATTTTTCGGGGCTCGTCAGCAATATGCTGGCACTTTTGATGACGATTGGCTAGAGAATAGGAAACCTCTTTATCCCGTAGACTTTGACCAGCGTTTTTATCAGAGTGCGCCACTAGACCAACAATGCAAAGGCTTCATATCTGGCGGTGAACGATTGATGATGAGTGGCTTTTGCCATAATGATGCACTCTCTTTCCGTTTCCCCAAAGAGATGTATGTAGCAGAAGCTCAATTTAAAAATGCCAACTATCAAGTAGATATGCCTATTTCTACGGTTTTCATTGATACAGAGGCTCGCATACTTTCAATCAGTTACAGCGCTGCCTTTCCATGTCAAGGCGAGGAGCATCTTTTAGTGTCAACGAAGATCCATAAAAAACAGGAGTTGTCGGATAATGAATAACAATTCAGCACGATTCGTTATTGGTATGGAAGCCATGACACCAACGGGCATGAATCTTGATATTGCCACAACAGTTGCCAAAGCGGATTTGGGAAGGTTCGATCAGCAAGTGGCCGGTGATGGGATAGAAAGATTCACGTACGCTAGTATTGAATACATTTCCAGTACATCATTGTTTGACAAGTGTTCGGTGCTTATTGAGAGCTTGATCGACTCTCTTTTAAAGCAGTTACCTACATCATTAAAGCCTATTCCGTTACTCGTCAATGTACCGGGCTCTATTTCTGCTGTGGAGATGAGTCAGTGGTTAAGTGAATGTAAGCATTGTGATTCAATATCACGTTATGAAGTGGTTCAACAAAGTGGACCATCATACTTGACCACATCATTGGCTAAGTTGAACCAATTCGATGCAATAATGAGTATCTCAGTAGATTCACTTGTTGATGATCTCAGTGACTTAATCGAATCTGGAGATGTCATGAGTTCAACTAATCCATGGGGCATAATACCGAGTGAGGGCGGGGCGGGTTTACTGTTATGTCGGAATAACTTGGTGCAAACGTTAAAGCTTAAACCCAAAGCAAAGTTAGGTTATTTCGAAGTAGAACCTGCAAATACAACGCGAAGGTCAGTAATGAAGCTCGTCAGGAATGCGAGTCGCAATATCAAGAGTTTTGGGCCTGTATTCTCTGATATGACTAATCTGAGGTCTCATACTGAAGATTATGGGTTCGCGTTAGGTGCACGCGCCGAATGTTTTGATAACCCACAGCAGCCCACTTTAATTAATGATTTATGGGGTACATTGGGTAGTTGTTCTGCATTGGCATTAATGGCCTGCACTATCCAAGAGGTAACGCATAATAGCCCTGTAACCCTGTTAATGTTTGATGTTAAAGGAGAAAGGGCGTTGCTCCAACTCACTTGTATGAAACAGACCTGACTGCATAGCCGTGATACGAAACGCTTATATTATAATCATTATCACACGACAATTATCTGAAAGGCGATTCAGTAGACAAAGTTAGTCTTAGCGTTTATTTAGATCCACCTTATTCATCAAGCCGCTTTAGTTGCTGCACCGCTCTATCTCTAAATTTGTAACACCTTGATGAAACTGATGTGTATTTTTATCATCGTAATTAAGTATAGCGTTGTACATTCCAATGACGAACTCAAGCTTAGGAGCGGGCTTGATGGTTTTATGATAAGTGAGCAGTATTTCAGTGCTTTACCATACTCACTTGATATCGAACTATTCCTAATTCCTATTTGGTGAATCCACTTCCCAAACACCTATTCCAATTATAGAGATAATCAATATTATTTCTGAACATTACTCAGATAAACGAACAATTCGTTTTTATTAGAATGAACTAAAAATGTGACTCAGTTAACAATGTATGTTTAGTTCGTTATTTACGTGGATAAGTACCCTAATTTTTAGCCAAAAATAGTTAGTTAAAGCGTTTGTCGTAATGTTCGGTTGTTTAGTAATAATAACTGAATTAATAGTCTTACCGATGGTTTTAAATACTGCTATTGAAAAGGGTATTGGACAGTAATTATTATCCAGCATTAATTTATTTCGTTTGATAAAGAGTTTAGCGTGCCAGAAAAGCAAGGGACAGCCAAAGGTTATCTAGATAAGTTGGTTGTGAAAGCGATCGAAAAGAAAAATCAGCAAGCTCAGAATATGGCTAATAAAAATAAGCCCAAGCTAGAGTATGTGATTTTCTCCCAATTTGACGTGTTAGATACATTACCTTCAAAAAATGGCAAAACGACTGTTTATCACCTGGCCAAGAAAGGGAACCCTGAAAAACAGGTTTGCTGTAAGGTTTTAAATGAAGGTTCATCTGAACTTGCGAATGAATTAATCATTAATGAAGCCAGTCGTCTTGAGATGTCTCAACATCCGAGTGTTGCTGATTTCATTAAAATAGGCAAAGAGTTCGATCGACCATACTTTATGTATCAGTGGATTCAGGGCGAATCTTTGGCTGAAAAAATGGCTCGTCATACTCCTAAAGGTTTTAGGCATGATCATATTGCGTGGCTGATATATCAATTATCTGGTGCGCTTGAGTTTATGCACACGAGAGGTGTCTGCCATTTAGATATTAAACCTTCAAACATTATTGTTACAGAGTCCGATTATGTAAAGTTGATCGACTTTGGTGCTGCTCGTTATGTTGGTGAATCTAATACTTACGCAGAAGCAAGCATGAGCTATGCGTCTCCTGCATTTATAAAGTCTGGCGTGGCTCAACCTCAAGATGACGTCTATTCATTGGCGTTATTAACTGGGCATCTATTTCTTGGTGCTGCATTTGGTGATGCTTGGACAACTCAATTACAAGCAAAAAAACGACCAGGTTTAATCCCTAACCATGTATGGAAGTTAATTAAAGATGTTGTCAACAACCCTCGACAGCACAGGTATACAGCGACTTCGTTTGCGCAGCAACTAGCTAAGATCGATACCCAAAAATTTGGTGCTGATGTAAGTGCTCCCTTATTTAGTAGTTTACGGAATGCTGATCTCGTTCTAACCAAACATCGAACTATTGACAGAATTCAAAGTGGTCGACTCCGATACTTAGAAGCGAGTTTGGTTCTGTGTGTCGTAATTATCACTGGCACATATTTATATAACCAAGGTCAGCCTGAATGGAAATCGATTGTTAAATCTACCAGCAGTTCAAGTAGCCTTGTGAGCACGATTAAACCTGCACAAACCGCGTCTTTTTTAGCGCAGTCTCCATGGGATATTGAATTCGCGTTACAAGATATGGAAAAAGATGTCGTCTCGACAGCTCCTTACCGAGAAGCTTATGAAGTCCAACAGAGCAAATTAGCTAAGTTGTATAAAAACTATGAATCGGACTTGAATGAATATGAAGGGGCGGTCGATCTACTTCCTAAAACTCTGATGTCGATCCGGCATGATCTCGTTGTTTTGCGAGAAAAACTGAACAGTGACGGCTCTCTATTTCCTTATGCAGATAAAGCGCTGACGGAAACGATGGCAAGTCTGAATAAGGCGACCATCAATTCACAAAATATTGCCGCCTTTGGTGGGAATCAAGAACAGCGTTTAGTCGAACTCATCTTAGATGGGAAATCAGATGTTGCAGACAGTGATATTGAAACTGCTTGGAAAGTAAACCAGTCAAGAGCCTACTTTTATAGTCATGTATTACCGCGAAAAGTGCTCAGCGGAATAGATGCCTCGATAGAGAAAAATGCAAAGCAGCATTATTACACCAAAGCAATTCTTGAGGCAGAAGCTGCGCAATCATTTTTTGGTAACACGCCAAAATTGAAAGCTAAAGTAAGAGCTCTAAAAGTAGCAAGAAGCGAATTTATCTTGTTCAGTACTGTAACTGAACAATCAGTATTTGGCCGACAGAAACTTCACGACTCGTTAGCTGATCTAGAGACTAATGCCCCTAAGAAATTCAGCGAAATAACGGAAATTCTTAATAGTATGGCAAGTGATTCTATAGACAAAAGTCATCAACTATCTAAACCAGCGCGAGGTGCTATAGCAATCGAGCGAGCAATTAGAAATTACAATTCTGAAAGCAGAGGTTAACTTGAGTCTGATCGATACTGAAACGCTATTAGCACCAATATCTGAACACTCACCAACTGGTGAGGATGCTAGGTACGAGTTTTGCTATGAAATGATGGAAGCCGAAGTGAAAAAATTTGGTTCATTATTTGGTGAGACTGTTGACTGGCATATAGTAAAAGTCCATTCGATTGAAGTGCTAAGTCAGCATAGTAAGGATCTTAAAGCGCTTTGTTATCTGATCCGTTCTTTGGTAGAGGACAAAGGCGAGATAGGGCTTGAGGAAGGATTATCTTTGCTCAATGACTCAATCAGTCGTTTTGGTCATGAGTTATACCCTAAACGTAAAAGAGGTAGAGATGGGGCTGTTGAGTGGCTCAATCATCAATTCAAACTCGTCGCGACTAAATTGTCTGCAGAATCCCTTGACTGGGAAGTTCTATCTCGATGTATCACACTAACTGAAGGTATCCAGCGTCAGTTTGACGAGATATTTCAAGACTCTGATGTAGACTTTTTCGAATTAAAAAGTCATTTGAATCAACTAATGCAGAACCCATCTTTAAATGAAGAAACGTTGGTTGAACACAGTTTGGCTGATTCCGAACCGCTCATTGATGTTGTTGCACTGTCCGAGAAAGCGATCGTTCCACAAAGCCACGAAGCTGACAGTCCGAAGACGCACACCACGCCTAATCAGAAACGAAGTAAACCTCGAGAGCACAGCACTGTATACGTTGACACAGATTTTTCATCTCCGGCTGCATCAAAGCGTACGTTAAAAAAAGTGTCTGAGATCATGGTGCATTCAAATCCGACTGAACCTTTAGGATATCGGATTTACCGTCACCTGACATGGGCCGACGTTGATGGTTTACCTGATCACAAAGACAATCTAACGCCTCTTAGCCTCGCTGTGTCATCAGACCAGCAGGCGGAATATCGAGATAAAGCAAATCAAGAAAGTGATATCGATACGATCAAGCGTTTAGAGCGAACACTTACTGATGCGCCATTTTGGCTGACTGGGCATTATTTCGTTTATTCAATGTTAGACAATCTTGGGTATGACGAAGCTGCGTTGGCTGTAAAGCAAGAAACAAAGAGATTTGTCGATTCTTTTGAGGGAATTGAGAACCTCTCTTTCAAAAATTCTATTCCATTTGCGGATGAAGCAACGATTACTTGGTTGTCTACAGGTAACGCTTGTCCTTCGGGTAAGTCGTCAATAATTCAAACTATTGTTGTAGCTGAAGATGATCTATCTGAGATGGAGGATATTGCCCTAGGTGACTTGGGTAAATATGTGGCTGAACTGTCAAACAAACTCGAGTTGGATAACTCCGGTCGTGGACAATTCATGTTGCACTTAAAGTTAGTGAAAGCCTACCAAAGTGTTGGTTTATACCCTTTGTGCTTGCCTTACTTGGAACAAAGTTGGGCGGTGGCTAAGGAACTAAATCTATCAATTTGGGAACCCCATTTGTTTTTTTCTTTAGAAAATCTAATTCAAAAAACTCTAAAGGAACTATATCGAACTAAGGATTTTTTACCTGTGAGATATAGCGAATGGGAAACAATTTATGACCAGCAATAAACTAGAAAGGACTAATTATGTCACGTGATGGCTCGGTGGCTCCGAAAGAGCGAATTAATATACGTTATGTTCCAGCAACAGGCGATGCGTCTGATGATGTTGAACTGCCCCTAAGTATGATGGTTGTCGGTGACTTCACTGCTCGTGCAGATGAAACTCCGATCGAAGAGCGTAATCCGATTAATATCGATAAAGATAACTTTAACGAAGTATTAGAAGGTTACGCACCGAATATCAAAGCAAATGTTGAAAACCGTCTTTCTGATGAAGAAGGTGCGCAAATTGGCGTTGATATTACATTCAAAAATATGAAGGACTTTACTCCAGAGTCGATTGCGAAGAGCGTTCCTGAGCTGAATGGTTTACTAGAACTTCGTGAAGCCTTGGTTGCATTGAAAGGCCCTCTAGGGAATGTACCTGCTTTCCGTAAGAAGATTGCAGCAGTTCTTCAAGATGAAGAAGCAAGAAAGAAACTTTTGGATGAACTAAGTATTGGTGCAGACCAAGGCGAAAAAGCAGAGTAAGGAAGATCATGTCGGCAGAAGCACAAGCACCAGAACAAGAAGCAGCTCTAGTTGAGTCAGGCTCTCTTCTGGATAGCATTTTAAATGAGACTCGCATTAAACCTAGTGATGAGGGTTTTGACGTTGCAAAGCGTGGCGTTGAAGCATTCATTGGTGAGTTATTAAGCAGCTCAACAGTAGAAAAAGTAGACCAGTCTTTAGTTGATTTGATGATCTCTGAGATTGATCAAAAGTTGTCTAAACAGGTTGATGCAATTCTTCACAACGAAGAAGTTCAAGCGATTGAATCAACATGGCGTGGTCTTAAATATCTTGTCGATCACACGGACTTCCGTGAAAACATTCAAATCGAACTTATTTCGGCTAAGAAAGACGAAGTTCTGGATGATTTTGAAGATGCTCCTGAAGTAGTGAAATCAGGTTTATATAAGCAGATTTATACTCGTGAATACGGTCAATTTGGTGGTAAGCCTGTAGGTGCCGTTATTTGTGATTACCAACTATCTGCGTCTTCGCCTGATATTAAACTAATGGAATATATGGGTAATGTAGGTGCTATGTCTCATGCACCATTTATTACTTCTGCATCTTCTCAATTCTTTGGTTTAGATTCTTATGAAGAATTACCAAACTTAAAAGACTTAAAGTCGGTATTTGAAGGTCCTCAGTATACTAAGTGGCGCGGATTCCGTGAGCACGAAGACGCACGTTATGTTGGGCTGTGTACATCACGTTTTATGCTGCGTACGCCATACTCAGTTGAAGACAACCCAATTAAGGCGTTTGACTACGATGAAATGGTTACGGACAGCCATGACAATTACCTTTGGGGTAACTCAGCTTATGCTATGGCTTCAAAGATCAGTGAGTCGTTTGCAAAATATCGCTGGTGTCCAAACATTATTGGCCCGCAAAGTGGTGGTGCGGTAACCGATTTACCGGTTTATAACTTTGAAGCGATGGGTCAGATCGAAACTAAGATCCCAACCGAAATTCTGGTTTCTGACCGCCGTGAGTATGAACTTGCAGAAGAAGGCTTTATGGCTTTAACAATGCGTAAAGGTTCTGATAACGCAGCGTTCTTCTCGGCAAACTCAGTTCAAAAACCAAAAGTGTTTGCGAATACACCTGAAGGCAAGCAAGCTGAGATGAACTACAAGTTGGGTACTCAGCTACCTTACATGTTCATTATTAACCGCTTAGCTCATTACATTAAAGTACTTCAACGTGAGCAAATTGGTTCTTGGAAAGAGCGTACCGATTTGGAAGTTGAGCTAAATAAATGGATCCGTCAATACGTATCTGACCAAGAGAACCCGCCAGCAGAAGTTCGTGGTCGTCGACCGTTACGAGCGGCTAAAGTCGAAGTGTCTGACGTTGAGGGTGACCCAGGTTGGTATAAAGTATCGATGTCTGTTCGTCCTCACTTCAAGTACATGGGCGCGAGCTTTGACTTATCTTTGGTTGGTAAGCTAGACCAATAATAAGTTTGGAAATAAATAAGCGGCCAGGTTTACTGGCTGCTTTTTTTCTTAGAGTGTTATATGGAAAAAGGTTACCGATTATTAGAACGAATTGAACTTGGTGAGCCGAAAAATTGTTATGAAAAAGTGGTTTCACATAGGCATTTAATTGAATCCATTCATCTGCACCTTGCTGATTTGCTTAATACTCATGCGGGTAATTCAATGATCGATCGGGAATATGGCTTACCTGATTTCAATGATGTTCTATCGAACAACACCAATTTAGTTCGTCACATCCAAAAGAACATCACTTCCACAATAGAAAGCTTCGAACCTCGGCTACGAAGTGTTGAAGTACATTACCGAGAAAATCACAACAACCCTCTTCAATTAGGCTTTGGCATATGCGGAGAAGTCTTACACAACGGTGGAAAAGTTCCGATGTCTATCGATGTCTATATGGGAACTGACGGCCAATTTAACGTTTAGTAGGTGCCCATTGAGTAACAGTAAATACTTTCAAGATGAACTCACATATCTACGAGAATCCGGCAGCGAATTTGCCAAGTACAATCCAAAACTGACCAACTTTTTGTCTGAAGGAACATTCGATCCTGATGTAGAACGTCTTCTTGAAGGTTTTGCGTTTCTTACTGGCCGTATTAGAGAAAAGATTGATGATGAACTCCCAGAGCTCACTCAGTCGTTAATGACGCTGTTGTGGCCACATTACATGCGCTCGATTCCTTCGTTATGCATTAGCGAACTAACGCCACACTCCGGAAGTGTCACTGAAAAAACAGTGGTAAAGCGCGGGGCTGAGATGGCTAGTGAACAAGTGGAAGGTACGCAATGTTTATTCAGAACCTGCTATGACGTAGAGCTTTTCCCCTTAAAAATCACAAGCATAGACCAAAGCAACAGTCGAACAAGCTCATCTGTTGAGGTGACACTTGCGACTGAACATGGGCTAGAGTTATCTCGTATCGGGTTAGATAAATTAAGGTTTCATTTACATGGTGAGATCCATATAACTAGAATTCTTTTCTTATGGATATTTAGATACTTAGACTACGTCGAGTTAGACGTGGGCGGTGGGTATAAACGTAAACTTGGACCTGAATTTGTTAAACCGGTTGGGTACCAAGACGACGAAGCGATACTGCCATATAGCGACAATTCATTTGCAGGTTATCGTTTGTTGCAAGAATATTTTTCTTTACCAGACAAATTTATGTTTTTTGATATTACGGGTCTCGATTGGCTAAAAGGGATACCACAAAGAAGTACCGTGAACCTTAAATTCCATTTTAAGAGAGCATTACCTGCCGAAGTTGTCCTGAAAGATAAGCACTTAAGGTTACATTGCACGCCAGCTGTGAACCTATTCGAAAAAGATGGTGATCCAATTCGGCTTGAACATCGCCGAAATGAGTATAAAGTTCGGCC
This sequence comes from Vibrio sp. 1F255, assembly GCF_041439145.1. Lineage (NCBI taxonomy): Bacteria > Pseudomonadati > Pseudomonadota > Gammaproteobacteria > Vibrionales > Vibrionaceae > Vibrio > Vibrio sp. 1F255. Next base: position 60,930 of record NZ_JBGONQ010000024.1, read on the forward strand.
ACAGAGTGACAACCAGGATCACTACGAAGTTTATTCAATAAACCAAGTAGAAAGTTGGAGCAAAAATGAAAGGCGACGAAAATCTCTTATTGAATTTGAGTCCTTTGAACACCAAATAAATCAAAGAGATAAACGTGATTTCTACAAGTCAAAAGTTTCAGAGCGAGTGAGTGGAAGAGGGCTTGAGCGTTATATATCTTTTCATACCCACAATGGGGATATTGCAGACCTAGGAACCGAAACGGTTTTGATGAAGTTATTGTGCAGTAATGCAGATTTGTCTGAAAGATTGTCTGTAGGAGACATCATATATACCACACATAAATCTCCAACTTACGCCACGTTTAGTAATATTACTAAACCTACGCAATCTGTTAGCCCGCAAGTGAATGGCGAACTCCAATGGCAACTGATTGCTAATATGTCATTGAATTATCTATCGCTCTCTAATATTGATGTACTCAAGGTTTTACTGTCTACATATGACTTCCATTCTAGAGTGGATAGGCAGGCTCATAGGGCTTCGTTGCACAGGCTTGACGGCATTATCTCATCAGAAATGAAACCTATCGATAGAGTGTTTAGAGGGGTATCCGTTCGTGGTAATCAATTTAAGCTTAAGATGAACTCTAGTTTTTTTGTCAATGAAGGGGACATGTTTTTGATGGCAAATGTATTGAATGAGTTCATACGCTTATATTCAAGTGTTAACTCATTTACAGAGTTAGAAGTCTACGATGAACGCAGTGGCGAAAGCTACCAATGGGCAAGTTTAACTGGACAGCAAACAATCTTATGATTGATGAATTATCAGAAAAAATAAACGAATTTAGCTTTTTTCAAGCAGTTTTGTTGTTAGAGAAGCACTACCAACTATTACCGGGCAGTGATTTTGTAGCGGTTGGTGAAAACAAATATTTTTATCAAGAGAGAATTGCGTTTAGTGTCTCACCAAACCTCTGTTTCCCCAAAAGTGATATGGAATTCATCAGTCATATGGAAAGGTCTGGTGAGCACTATTCGAGAATTGAAACTAACTTTTTAGGATTACACGGTTCAAGTTCACCTTTGCCCGCGAACTATACAGAAAAATTAGTAGGTAGAGATGATGATGATAATCCAGTTAGAGACTTCTTTGATTTCTTTCATAATAGATATACCAGTTTAATCTATCGTGTTTGGAAAAAGTACCGTTATCATGTTCAGTATCAAAGCGATGCAACAGATGACTTTTCTGGGCGTATGCTGCACCTAGCAGGGTTGTCTAATGTTATTCAAGAGTCTGATACGATCGGGCTTGATCGTGCAAAGATTTTGTCTTACGTCAATCAGCTATCTACCAGGACACGCTCTCCGAAACTGATTTCTGGCATTGTTGCGCACTATTTTTCATTACCAAGTGTTCGAATCGAAGAGTGGGTCTTTCGAAGAGTAAAAATTGCCGAATGCCAAAGGAATCAATTAAATAGAACGAATTGTATTTTGGGTTCAAATTTACATTTAGGTAAGAGCATCCCAGATCTAAACGGTAAGTTTAATCTTTGTATTGATAACATTGATTTCGAGACGTTCCGAAAGTTCTCCTATGGAGGAGATTTCCATAAAACTTTAGTGGGGTTGATGCGTTTTATTCTTCGTGACCCCATGTCTTGGGATTTAAAGCTAACCGTTGATTTAGACTCAGTTCCAAAGAACCAACTCGGTCAAGGTGATGGGACGAGTTTGGGGCAAACTTTTTGGTTGGGTCAAGCAGGTACGAACGATGCGAAGATTAGAGTAATTGGAGGCATTTAAAAAAGCCGCTCATAAGAGCGGCTTTATTTTTAACGACTGATTGGCTGGTGTAGCACTACTGTTGTATTGAGAGAGCGAATGCCATTGAAAGACTCTATCTCATTACATAAATGGTGTATTGATTGCAGATCAGGAGCTTCAATCAAAGAAATAATGTCGTAGGTACCCCCAACAATGCTTGTAAGTCTGACTTCAGGTAGTTCTTTTAATGCATTACTTACATCATTTTTCTTACCTTTTTCACAAGAAATTAGCAAATAACTTGCCGCTTTTCTCCCGTCATTTTCTACTCTTATTTGTGCCGTATACCCTTTGATAATACCGGTTTTTTCAAGTCTGTTGATGCGTTCAGCGACTGCTGTTCGCGACAAGCCGATGTTGCGAGAAAGATTAGCAATCGATTCTCGCCCATTGGAGAGTAGATTCGAAAGAATTTTACGATCTAGTTTGTCTAAGCCTTGTAAACTAATGTTGGACATCATGTGTTCTGCCTTTTCTGAATTATTATTGTATTTGTATTTGTATTTGTATTTGTATTTGTATTTGTATTTGTATTTTTACTATATAGCTTCGGGTAGAGTGAAGTTATACAGCTCCGCTAACGTAAACGGGTTTTTCTGAGTCAAAGGAGTGATTCGCAAGCTCAGATCTCTGCCTGATACTTTTATATCACTCACGAAGCTACCGTTATGGGTATTTGTTAACGTTGAGTCACCAAATAACCGATAGATAGCCCATTGACCATTCTTGCTCAGTACATGTTGTTTACCTTCGTCTGTTACATCTTGAATTGTTATACTGATATTGAAATCTCCATTTTGAGGAGGCCACTCAAGTTCACGAATTCTGCTGGGACCATGGTAATAGTTGATATTTGAGTCCGCTATTTTTAAGCTTGCTCTGATCGCACTCGAATCCAGATCAAGTACCTTCGCACTAAATGGAAGGTACAAACGGTTTGTACTCTTGTTGATTAGTGTATCTCTGATGACATTGTAATTTCGTAACTGAACAAGCAGTTCTGGTGAGAGAGGCATAATTTCACCTTCTACTTGTTTTGGCGTCCATAGGTTTGTGTCATAAAAAGGAGCGAAATTTTTATCGATAAATGCATCAAGCAAGCCTCCCGATGCGAAAAGCAGCTCAAAGTCTTCGATCGAAATTTCTTCTGTTGCACTTAGATCAAAAGGGTACCTTCCTAAACCTAACTCTTTGAACTTAGAATAGATCTCACTATACCAAAGAGTCTGTATTCCTTTTGATGATTCAGAAATCATCACGGACCAGCTCTGGTTAACTACGTCTAAAAGCCAACTTCTTACTGGCTCAGGAGATTTTTGTGCAATTTGTTTTAAACGAATCAGAGGATCGGCATCCGTACTACTCATCCGGTGTTGTGCTGCAGACAACGCTGCCATTTGAGGGTCCGGTGCGTCTGCTATATCTTTCATATACGTACGAACTCTGCTCAGTGCAGTTATCGTTTCATCCCATGGTGTAGGGGAGTTTGGGGTTTCGTTAATTTGCAATTGATTCAAGATGTGGAAAGCTTGTTCAACTCTTTTCATTAATAAGTAGTCAGGCTTTACAACTTCTTCAACGAGTTCTGGTGCTGCTTTTACGGCACCCGCAAGTTTAGGGTTAACTTGAGCCATTAATGCTCCTTGTTGACCGATCGGTGAAAACTGCGTGTTTGTATAAACTTGTTTTAGAACCGTTGTCATCGGAGAAGATGGGCCAGAGATCAGATCAATGGCGTTAGTAATCTCCCCTATATTGTTATAACGCTTTACTTTTAGTTCGCTTAAAGCATTTCGCCAATAACTGATGTAGTCATCCGTATATTTTTTTCTTACTTGCTTCTTGAATGTCTCTTGTTCTTTGTCTGTTGGGATTACGTGGTTTGACAAACCCAATACCCAGTTGTCGGTGATGACTTGTTGCGACATTAAATCGACGCGAGGGCGGTAAAACGTACTGAAGCCTGTAGATGTGTAAACTTTATCGATTTCTAATCGTTGAGGATCCAAGTTGTCGTTGAAGACATTATTAAAGTCGAAACCGACTGCTCGCTGTAAATTCAAAGTGCCTAAATCAATGTCACCTGCTTGTTGTAACAAGCTGGCGTACACAAGATCTACATTTGAACTAGAGAGTAGAGAACGTCTTGTCGCACGCACCATATTCATGTTGATCGATACAGGTTCAAAATCAGTGCGGAAATATGCGTCCAAATATTTCATCACTGTCGTGATCGTGTCTGGTTGATCACTGAGTTTTTGGAGCGTTGACATCGTTTGCTGACGTAGAAATTTTATCTCGCGTTTTGTAGGATCATTCAACATTAAGTAACCTTTTAGTAAAGGCAGTGCATTATTAACGTTGTCTTGATTTTGTGTTAGTTGCAAACGATAACCTTGCTCAATTACTGGCATTAAGTGGTTTCTAATTTGCATTATGAGGGCGTTATAAGCGATTTTCGTACTTTCATCGAGACGACTTACATTCATATTCACAAGTTCATTATCTAGCGCTTGTGAGCCACTAAGCCATGCTTGATAAGATGGTTGTACAGTTTGGATCGCACTTGAAAGAGAACTTTCAAAAGAATTGCCTTTTGGGTAAGACGATTGTGAATCATCTATACCAATAAGCTGACTAATCACTCTCAGGTTGTCATCTAAAGTCGTTGAAAACAGGTAAGCACCACTACCTAGTAAAATAATGGAAGCTGCAACGGCTAGACGGCTCTGCCTCTGGATCATCCTAAGGTAAGTCTTGTTTTCACCTGCGAAATCAGATTCAGGCAAGATCTGAGAGTCCATTAAGAAACGCGTAAAATAGGGCGTTTCTGTTAACTGAGTATGTTCCGACGCAATGATCGGCAAGTTAAAGTAGTTGCTGCAACTCTTAGCTAATAGGTTGTATTTTCTACCACCTTGGATATTCGATATAAAAAACACTTCACGGATATCAAGAGAATAAGACCCAGTATTGAGTTCTGAAAGTCGTTCTATCACAGAAGCAATTTCAGACTGACACAATTCGAATTGTTTAGGGAATGCTAATATGGCTTGCTTCTCGTTAACTTCATTAGAGTGAGACGACGAATCTAACGCATTGCTCTCCATTACTTTTACTAAATTACGGAAGCTATCATGGTAGTACTCAACAAATACACCTTTAGCTTCCTTTAATGGAATTGATAGAAATTCAACCGAGGTCTTTAAAGAACTAAAGTGTATGTATTCCTTAAATCCTTCTAGCTTGTCGAGCTTAGACATCATTAAATATAAAGGGATCGCTGAAGATGTTTTTTCACTTACTGATTCTAATCGATGGTTAAGCGCGGTTAACGTGTAATCGATTTGTTCGGTTTCAGAGACAATTAGAAATTCAAAATCGATAAAGAAAAGACAACCTGAAAATGGCTTTCTAGGCTTGTGTTTAATGACCTCATCTACAAATGTGTTCCACAGAGCGCTATCGTTACTTGATACTTCTTGAAACAATAGGCGTTGATCCGGTTTGATATACACGGCGGAGTCTGACTCATACCATTCGAAAAAATCATTCTTTGCAGTACGAGTCTGATCCATTGGCTTGATTGCACTGGAGTTAAGTAGAAACTGAGTTCGACCCGCGTATTTATTGCCAATCATTAAATAGATTGGCTTTTTATTGGAACCAGAAAGAAGCGGACGGATGACCATGGCTAATGCTTCTTCTTCTGTTTCCAGCTTTAGGGCTTTAGTGTTGTTTTTCTTTTTTAGCCACAACGTTACCTGAAACAACGAATAGAAAATTGTTATAGCACCTAAAGCAATCCATAGGTAAAACTTGTCTGTTATATCTAGCCAAAGGATATAGATTGCAGCGATCGTAGCAGCAAGAAAGAGGAAAATGGCCGTTGATATAACAACAGGGTTCCTCATTAGTTTGTGTTTTAACATAAGCCTATTTCGTTGTTTTGAGTTTGTTGTAATACCGAGTCTTAAGACGGTTTTATGAGTTTTACGGTTTATTTGCTGACAGATCTGATTCTAAGGTTTTTATTTTGTGTAAATAGACGTTCAGTATCCGAAGAGATTTCTGTAGTTCTTTTTGTTGTTGTTCTTTTTCTGCATATTCAATGCGGCCAATCAATGGAAAAAGAGAGTTACTGTACTCATAAGCTCGTGCAGTCTTTTGACTTTCACTTCCTCTAATTACATTCGCAAATACAGACCTGGCGTTAGAAAAGCGTCGGTGAAGTTGGGCGTAATCTGTGTTTAACTTTTCTTGTTCATTGGTGAACTCTTGGCGTAATCGTAGAATAGAAGACGAGTCCGGATACAGCTTGGTCAAATCAAGCGTCAATCGGTCTAAAATATCGATCTGATACACTTTGATTGGATCGGCAACCCAACCTTTCATTAGTGTGTCTAATTGGTTTACGACATTAGGTCTAACATCTTGAGAAATAGGAGCATATTCATATCTTAATGAATGTGCTATTTCATTAAGTTGTGAGATATCAGATGTGATGATTTGTTTAGTCAGATCTTTTAGTTGGTATTGCTTATAAAAGAAGTGAGAGGACAATGCTAAAGCAAGAAATCCGGCTAACAGGTAGACGACTAAATAATTAGAGGGTGTTTTATCGTCGACTTTCGATGTTGTTGCAGATTGCTTATTTGACACATCAATTTTAATGGTTGATGGTTGAGCCACTGGTGTTGGTTGTTTATTTTCTTCTGGAGCTCGGTACTTTCGTTGATTCTCTGCTTCGCGCAGGTTTGCTTCTGTCTCTTTATGTTCATCAACCCATTGCTTTAAGATTCGACGTACCCCACCTAATGAAGGTGCTTTTATACCGTAATGTAGTCTTAGTTCTTCTTCAATTCTCATACATAAGCGATGGCAAGTTTCGATCAGCAGTACGTCGTCGGGGTTTGTTTTAATCGACTTTATTCGTTTTTCTGTGTGTTCAACCATCCAGTCTATCGCCCCAATCCTTGCGTTTGATTTTGTAATTTCTGGATATGCGGTAAACCAATAAACGACGCATAAGTCCAGAATAGAACTGAGTCCGTCAGCTAAACCTTTTAAGCCATCATTATGTGTTGCTGCGACAGTAAAGTAGCAACTACAACGGAAATCTTTGCTGTTTTTCGAAAGTATCGTTTTTGAAAGAGACTGAACCTTTTTCCAAGAGACTCTCCCTGTCACCTTATTAAGGTTATTAATTTGACGTTTTATCTCTGTAAAATCATCTAATGCGTTTGGGTTAGTTCCGCTAGGCTTTTCTTCGTCAATAGGCCGTCTTGTGAAATCTGAGGAGAACATAATCTTGATATCCAACTGTATATATAAAGAAATCGAAATTTAGCGATAACTAATAAATTTAGCCTCGCTTGTTTTTTATTTATATTTTTCAAGGATTCTATAGTCAAACAGAATCCTTGAATGTTAAAAGATTTGAAAAGTTCTTAATTTCAGCACTATGTGACGTTATTCACAAAAAGATCAAAAATGTAACAATTTACGACTAGGTTTTATGAAATTTCAGTGATGAAAGTCACATTTATGGTCTTTTTGGGGAGAAATAATATGAATCTAACTATTCCTACGTGTGGTGCTTTGTTGATTAATAATTACTCTTGTCAATGGTTGCATAAATATTAACTAACACTAAATTAGAAAAATGCTGTAAATGATTATGCTATAGGTTAAAGATAAAAAAGTGGCATGTTAGGTTTTTTGAATTTTGTAAATGCTAATTTTCTTGTATTGAACAACCTTCTTTCTTTGGATGGTTGTTGGTCGTTTGATTTTTCAATTATTGATAGTTTTGATTTTATAAATGAATTTTATTTGTAATTATTCGTAATGCATTTTCTTGTAGATATATCGTTTTTTTTGCTAGTTATAATGTCGTAAATGGCGGGTGTGACCGTCTCCTTATTGTAAAAGACATAATACTTGCTATCTTGCGCATCTAGTTAATATATGGATGAACTCAGAGGGAAGCATGCGAAACCTAAGTCAAATCGGTCTAATATCCACAATGTGTCTTTTTTCGTCCATCGCAATCGCGAAGGGTGAAAGATATGGTGGTTCAGTAAATATGCTGAGCATAGACACTATAGAATATGAAGAAGGACCGAGTGGCCAAGTAGATGCTCTGCGTTACGGGTTCGTCCATACACGTCCAATTGATGAAAGTAACAACCGATGGCGTTGGTGGCTAGGTTTTAATTATTTGGCTGAAGACGACATCGAAGCTCCAAAGAATGGCGTTTATAACGAGGTAACCAATTACGAATTTCGTATTGTGCCTCAGTATGCTTTAGGTAGCTGGTCGGTGTTCACACCTTATATAGGTGCAGGCTTGTCTTTAGGTTACTCGCAATACTCAAACCGTTGGAAAGTTGACGACCAAGGCTTTCGTGACGGCGAACAACTTGAAGATATCGATCAATTTGAAGCTGGCGCTGTTGTGACTTTTGGTAGTGTGATCAAGTTAGGAAGTAACCCAGACGCTCATTTACAAATAATCCCGCAAGCTTCATACATCTTACCTTTTTATAACGAAGGTCTAGGTGGTGTCGAGTTTAGTGTTTCTCTTCTGTTTTAAAGGCTATTCATGCGTATAAATCAATTGGTTTTGGTGATCTCAAAGTGCCCAGAAGAATACGTTGGATCTAAGAGCATAGAAATGCCTGAAGAAGGTGGTTCTATCGGTCGAGAAGCTGGATGTACAGTTTCATTGACTGATCATAATCGTTTTATATCAGGTACACATTGCCTTTTAAGCATATATGGAGATACCTATTACATTAGCGATATCAGCACCAATGGAACGTTGGTTAATGGGAATAAAATCCTGAAGAATCAACCTGTCTCATTGTGTGACGGTGATAGAGTGTCTTTAGGTCAATATGAAGTGAGTATTTCTATTGAGTTGGTAACGACTTCATATGACATCGCTTCAGAAATCGCGCCAGAAAGAGACTCTACAGATCCTTTGATGAATTTGGAAGAATCCGTTGTTGAGGAAGAAGCAGAGACAGGCGCGCTTGAAGATCTCTTCATGGAAACGAAACCTGATGGAGTAGATACTCATGATCCCGTCGAGCACTTAAAATTCTCAATGCAGAGAGATGATGATTATTTGGTCCGAGACGAAAGTAACGAAAAAAATCTTATGAAGTCATCGATAGAACCACAAAGGCAAGTTGTTGATGACAGTTTAAGCATCCATTCTGAGTTCGACCTCCCTAGTCTGATTCCTGAAGATTGGATGGGGATGGAAGAAGAACAGCAGGCGAACCTGAATGCTCAAGACATCGCTGATGATCAAACTAAGATACCGAACCGTTTAAAACCAACAAACATTGAAGGTACCGATTTTAAGTCAGATACGCTTACCGGCAGTTCAGATGTTCCCAAGCGTAAACCGACAAAAGTACCGCCTGTTACTATTATCCCTAATTCCGCAAATATACAAAGCCACAAGTGGGAAGAGGTGACACAAGAGTTTGTCCCTCATACCGAACCACAAGAGCAGCCTGTTGAAAGTGAGAGTAGAACTCAGAGTAATACCGCATTGAGTGAAACTTCTTACGAACATGAAAATGTAACACATGCATTCTTTGAAGGACTGGGTGTTGATTTAGAGTCTGACACGAAACATGACGCTTTATTTTTTAAACAAATGGGCGCTTGTTTGCGATTGTGTATCGATAATTTGTACAAAGATTTACAGAGTGTTGAAGAGCTTACTGACGAAAGCTCCTTTGCTCACAATAATCTTAGCCTAACTACATTGATGTTAACGCTAAATAGTCAAAATCTATTGGCTCCAAATGAGCTAATTGAACAGATACTGGATGAACTTAGCGAGCACGATACCTTATATGCGAAGGCAATTAACGATTTGGTATTGGAGCAACTAAAAGCGAATGATCCTCAGCAGTTTGCAAACACTTTAAGCCAGGAAACGCGCTTCCTTAGTAAGTCAAAGCTATGGCAAAAGTACAGCGAACATTATGAGCAGAATACTCGACAATTCAATGAGTCGACATTTAAAGCGTTGATGAAAGACAGATACAGTAAGGTTGCAAAAGCTGATCATGCGTAAACTTATAATCCCCATTACCTTGTTTCTATTATCAGGTTGCTCTATGTGGGAGCAATTTAAAGAATCATCTGGAATTACACCAGAAACATCTTCAATTGAACTCGTGATAGAAGCGTCAGAACTTCTCAATGTACGAGAGCAGGGACAATCTTCGCCGGTCATTCTGAGAGTTCATGAACTCACTTCACCTGTTTTATTTCGTAGTTTGGATTTCTTTGCTCTATTCGAAAATGATAAAGCGTCCTTAGGTGATGAGTATATTAAACGATATGAATACCAACTGCAGCCGGGCGATGAGCTACATGAGATTTTAGAGTTAGATCCAACGACGCGAGCATTAGGTTTTTCTGTGGCATTCAGAGATATTGATGGCTCGTCTTGGCGGAAGGTTGAAGTGATCGAAGAAAAAAGTGAGTATTTTCTGAGATTAAAAGTAGAGGGTAGCGAATTATCTTCGAACAATACTCGCGGTATTGAACAGACGTATTTTTAAGGAACTGACGAATGTCTTTATATAACCCAGTTGTTTGGCAAGATGGTATGTTCATGAAGCCTCAACACTTTCAGCAACTCGATAGGTCTCAAGGCAAGTTATCTAACATGCTTAGCTCTAATAGCTCTCCCTTACACTGGGGAGTGAAAAAAATTGAGATTAACACTGAGCTACTGGCACTTGGTAAAATCGGGATCACACGAGCAGAAGGTATCTTACAAGACCGTACTCCATTTGATTTACCGCTTCTTGCTGAGCTTCCAGAAGTAAGAGATGTTGACCCTTCTATTGCGGATAAAGTGGTGTACTTATGCTGTCCACTGCCATCAGAACGATCTGAACTCTTTGGAGGAAATGGAGACGGTGCTCGCTATAACATGGAAACCCAAGAAGCCGTAGATGCATGTTATGAATCAGAAGATATGGCAAGTATTGTGGTGGGTAAGCTTAACTTTTTCTTAATGTACGATCATGAAGATAAGAGTGCATATACATCAATTCCCATTTTGAAAATTTCGGAAGTGAAGCCAGACGGAAGCATCATTCTGGATGACAACTATATTCCGACGTGCATTGATATTCACGCATCTACAGTTTTGAGCAAGTTCGCGACGGAATTCGCGTCAATGCTTAAACACAGAGCCGAATCGATTGTTCAGCGTTTAGGGGTGGTTGACCAACAGGGCGTATCATCTGTTGCTGACTTTATGTTGTTACAAGCCTTAAATCGCTACGAACCGTTGTTCTGGCATTTTGCAAGCGTAGAGGGTGTTCACCCAGAGTCGTTTTACCGAATCCTATTACAAGCTGAGGGTGAATTATCCACATTGTGTTCTGCATCTCGCAGACCACAAGAGTTCACCAAATATAACCACAGCCAACTTACTGATTGTTTATCTCGGACACTTGATAGCGCGAAAATGACACTCAGTGTGATGTCAGAGCAACGCGCAATACCTCTAACATTGAGAGAGCAAAGCTACGGAATTCGAACAGCAGCAATTCCAGACAGTAAAATTGTCGAATCTACGACGTTTATTCTTGCTGTTAAAGCAGACGTACCGCTTGATATTTTACATACACAATTTGTGAGCCAAACTAAGATTGGTTCGATCGACAATATTCGCGATCTAATTAACTTACAATTGCCGGGCATTGAAATGAAACCAATGCCAGTGGTACCTCGAGCGTTGCCTTATCATGCAGGTTATACCTATTTTGAGCTCGATAAAGCGAGTGACGAATGGAATGCATTGAATAACACAGCTGCCATCGCTGTCCATATTGCAGGTGACTTCGCGAACTTGTCACTACAGCTTTGGGCTGTACGCCTATGAGTTACGCCGAAAACGATGTCACAGTAGTACTATTTCAACCAGAGCCAGGCAAGCCAATGGAGGTTATGCCTGCACCTGATTTATCTAGAAATATTGCGGTAAGAGACCTAAATGTTGAGAGTATGGGTGTTAATCCTTTGGTCGATCAGTTTACTTGGTTAATCGCCAGTCTCTCATGCATGTCTTCGATTCCTTGGTTGGACGACCCTGGCCCTTTTAGAGAACAAGTTGCACGAGAAATTCGCAAAGGTGAGCGAAAGCTCAATGAAATGGAGTTGGATCGAGCATCAATATTGGTCATACGCTATTGCTTATGTGCTGCGATAGACGAATCTGTATGTCGACAAGAGTGGGGGGCGAACAGTCATTGGAGTACAAATAGTTTGTTGTCTGAGTTTCATAACGAAACATCGGGTGGCGACAAGTTCTTCACCATCTTAGAGCGCTTAAAAGCTGACCCTCGAAAATATAGACACGTAATAGAATTCCTCTATTTGTTGCTGCAGCTAGGGTTCCAAGGCAAGTATGGTCGAGAAGAGCGTGGCAACGAAAAGCTTTCAGAGATAGGAAATACTATCTATCGCTTAGTTAGAGACGAGCGTTTAGCTGAGCAGGAAAAAGTAACGTTAGTTAACTTAAAGGCGAAGTACTTAAAAAAACCGCTCAAACGGGTTATTTCCCCTAAGTTAATTCTTGGCGTCAGTACTGTCATCTTTGGCGTTATGTATGCTGCGACTTACTTGGTTATTGACCTAAAATTTCAGCAGCTTTTGGATGTGTATCAGTAGCATCAGATTTAATTGTGAGATCTTCTGTCCGTTTTTAAAAATAGACTCGAAGTAACAGTCTCATCCTTCATTTTCACTACGTACTTAGAGAGATTGCAGCCTGCGATCTCTTTTATCATACATCTATTGGAATTTAATTGGATTTACTATGGGCGTAACAGTTTGTGCGAATGGACTCAGCGTAGTTCATCAAGGCTCAGGAGGAGAAGCGAACGCAACACTCCCTGATGTTTGTTTAACAACAGTCGGCAAACCTGTTGTTCCTATCCCTTATGGTAACAATGCAAAGTCCGCCGATTTAGTAGGCGGCACCACGACCGTCTCTATGGATGGCGGTAACAGCATTGCTATTAAAGGCAGTAAATTCAGCGCCAGTACTGGCGATGCAGGTGGTGATAAAAAGGGCGTAGCCTCAGGCACTATTGAAGCCGAGGCCGAATTCATATCAGCTTCTCCTACCGTTAAGTTCGAAGGTGTCGGTGTATGCCGCCTTTCTGATCAAATGACCATGAATAAAGCCAACACCATGTGTTTAGGCGGTGCTCAAAACCCTTCGGTTTCTGTGACAGAAGAGCAAGAAGGGACGTATACGGTAGACCTGTTTCTTTCTTATTCTGATGGAGAACCTGTTCAAGGGGCTACATATAAACTGATTGATCAAACCGGCGCTTCCTTTGAAGGTACATTAGATAATGTAGGCAAAGCTTCGGTGAGTGGGGTTGCACCTGGTGAATTTAACATTGACTATGGTGAAGATAGTCGCGAATTCATGCCAAACATCCCAACTAAAACCAACCCTAATTTCAACCCAAATGCGAATGCCCAATTAATTATTGAAGAAGCCAAACGAGGTGAGGTTGGTTTCTGGGAAAATTCTTGGAAGAGAATGTCTGGCGCTGCCAGCTGGATCTGGGGGGTAATTTTAGGTGACTTTAATGATGATGCATCGGTAGAGCAAATCATTGCAAACACAGCGCTGACAATGATCCCCGTCGTAGACCAAGCAGCAGATGTACGAGACCTTTCAGCAAATATCATGACACTATTAAGTGAAGAAGAACGAGATAAGCCAGAAAATTGGTTGGCACTCTCTTTGACTTTGATTGGTTGTGTCCCAACGTTTGGCAGTGCAGTTAAAGGTACATGTAAAGTTGCTTTGAAAGGTGGTAAAGGTACATCGAAAGACACTTTACTCGCGGTACTTCGTGGTATGGGTAAAGGTGACCCAGAAAAGTTCTTACGTACATTAGATTGGGTTGATTACGCCAAGCAGGCGAGCAATATTGTATCTGATGTTCTAAAACCTTGTATCGAAGTGGCGAGTGAGCTTGCTTCTTACGCCAATCGCATGGGAGCAGATGAACTAGCAGAATACTTCTTAAAGCTAGCCGATGAAGTGAAAATCATCGATAAAATGGTGCCGGATAAACTAAAAGAAGCGATGGGTGAGTTTGATAAGCTTTTTGCTCGAATCTTAGATAAGGGTGAGAAAACTTACCCAGCAAAAGTAAAACATAATACCGGCGAGTCTGCTCAGTCAGGAAAGAACTCTGCAAAGGCGAATGAAGAGAAAGATAAAAAGCCTGTTAGGTGTAAGATCTGTCGCCGAATTGCAGGGAAGAAAAACGGTCAGTGTAAAGACGCATTAAAAGCTAGATATAGTTAAAAGGTAAGAGCTATGCCAATAAGAGAAGGTAAAGGCAAGTGGGCGCGAAGCAGCAGTTTGAGAGACTCAAAAGTTAAAAAACACCACCCATTAAACTTCAAGTTAAGATCTGTTGCATCCCATCACGTTGTATCTTGTGACTCGCTATCTCGGCTGTCCGAAGCTAGACAGCAACAAATCGTGAGGAAAGGGTATGATGTGAATCATCAGAAAAACTTGGTAATTTTACCAACTGTAGATGAAATATCATGTCAATATAGTGTACCGCTACACAAATCTGGGCATACTGACAGTGATTTAATTGCACACTATGAGGAAAGGACTGGTGAAGAAGTTGAGGTTGAATTGGCAAGCTTAGCAACAGCTCCGGCTTCTAGAGAGTCTATTCAAGAAGATGTTGTATCACTAAACGCTGCACTCGGTTACCATAAAGTTGTTGCTAAGAAATTGGCCTTTAGGCTGAAATCAATCAATTGCGACACACTTCCTAAAAACTATATTGAAACAATTGATGATGTTTCTATTGAAATTCTCAGTGATATAGCGAGTTTTGACCTTTTGTTGATAAGCAGAGGGAAACTAATGGAAGAAGGTGATAAAGGATGTGCGCGTTGTATTAAAAAATCTGTCCGGCATACGCATTACACAAAGCGTTTTAGATCACTCTTCAAGCTCAAAAAGCGAGTTCCTGAGCAAGTAACGGTAGATTCATTTAGCTATATACCCGGAAAATATCGCCTTATGAGTGTAAGAGAACAAAGCAAGATAATCACCAAACAATAGAGAGGTATAAGATGGAGTTTTCGGTAATCTCAGAGGACTTTATGAGAAGTCCTACTGCGTTCCAATGTGTGGACACTCGGGAGTTTCTATATAGTACAAACAACTACCAACCAACAAGTTCGGAAAGCCCAATTCTGTGGGAGGATAAGAATATAACTTCTACTATGGTCCATCCAATAGCAGATAATGGTGATATCTGTGTCACAAAGGGGTTTGCGGAACTTGTAATGAGTTTTGATCCGTATGGTGTAGAGTTTTATCCTGCATCACTATCGACTAAAGACGGAGATATTACAGAGCGATATATACTAGCTTTGAATAACATACAAGATGTCGTCGATCATGAACGAAGTGTTGTAGAAGTATCGCCAAATAGTGGAAACCTAATCATCCACCGCTTGTTTCTAAGCTCTGAAAAAATATCAAATATTCCATTCCAGAAACGAGTCGTTTATAGGGCAAAGGGGGCTGATACCGCAGTTTTTTTTGCGCCAGAGATCTATGATTTACTCAGTAATGATTCTAGATTTTCTTTGGTTAGAAAAATGAAGAAGAATACATCTATGCGCGCACCTAAGTTTTAGGAAAAAATAATGAAAGAACAATATCATTTACTAACTAAACAAGACCTAGGTAACTTCCCGTTCCAACAAAGCCCCAAGCCAATAGTGCCAGTAGAGCCTGATTTACTGCTTGAAATGACGTTTTCTCCAAAGCTATTTATCATCAGCGATGTTGCATCAAAAGTGGAGAAACTGGTCATACACGGAGTAGAGTGGTTAGACGCGCGCGTGGATTGTTCTCCAAGCCAACCAACAGATGATCAAATTAAAGTTTACGAAGACTATCGAGTGCCTTATATCCATCAAACTTATAAATTGACGGATAAAGAAAAACAATACGGCAAGTTGAACTGGTTAGACATTGAGTCAACGGAGTTTGATTTTTCTAAGTTAGAGAATATTCCACTCGAAGAAAGGCTGATCTTCAAACTAGAAGAAGATTATGGTTTGGTTTTTATTCACCAAAGCGTGATTGATTTACTTAAGCAACATGTTAATGATGTTTGGGTTCGAGATGTATAAAATGAAAGCGCCTGAGGCGCTTTTTTTTAAGTCATACTGGTTACGTTAACTTCTGATACATAGCAATAGTTAAGCACTTAGATCTTTTCAATCTCGGGCAGGGTGTATACCTTCATTGATTCAACGTTAGGTTGATAGACACGTAATAAGAAAGACCAGTTGTCTTTAGGGGTGTAAGCAAAGTTTACGTTATTACCATCCGCATGTTTTTTACAGTCTAAACCACCGAATACCACCGTGAATGTACCGTCTTCGTTTTGCGTCAGTCCTTGATTGGTCGAAACGATGTTATTCTCGTTCGACATGAGATAACCTTTTGAATCGTAGACAGTGATTGAGTAATAACCTAGGTCACTAGCTAATTTAGGTGCTTCGTATGTCGCTTGGTAACATTGTTCACCTTTGGCATTCTCTAGTGCGTAAGGTGCATACATTGCGGTGTCAGCTGTCGATAGGCCGAACGCTCCAGCAATTGTGTAAGTAGTCTTTTCCCAGTCAGTCACATCTTGCGCTCGGTATTGAACTGTATCGTATGTGTCATTTAACTTATCGTATTCTGGCATTAATGCAGTACGAACTGCTTCCATAGCCTCAGTGTTTGGCTTTGGCAATCCTTCAAGATCTTGACCACCACCGATAATTTTCACTTTCGGCTGAAGCTCTTCTGTAATCCGTTTAACGTTTTGTTTTGTTCCATCTGTCGCAAAACGCAAGCCTATCAGCACATATTTTGTATCGAACATTTCAGGAGTGAACTCGTAAGTTCCTGCGCCAACCTTATAAAATGGTTGAGTGTGGTTCATATCTTGAAGGTGAAGTGTAACCAATTTCCCATCGTTCTCAGGTACAACGACTGTAAATGGTTTGGAGGTATCGATAACGCCCATTGAGTACAAGTGATCAATGGATGGTGATACAACCCAGCGAGTGTCTTTGTTCGCCAGTTCTTTGAAGTGATGAAGGTTGTTTAAGCCTAACTTAAAGTTGCGAGCAAAATTGTCAGCAAACCAAATGCCTTCTTGGTTTATGTACTCATGCACCGTCATACCATGATCTTCTGGGTTTACCGCCCACGAAGAAGAGTCAATGTTAGCAAAGACGTCTTCAATTGATTTATCTTCATTGTTAAAGCTGGTTGTGGACGTTCCTGCAACCGTAAAGAAAGACGTGACCACTAATAAAGAAAGTAGAGTTTTTTTCATTTTTAAATACCATATTCTGTTTTATTAAGTTGAGGTAATGGTAAGTAAAAGTTTGGTATTTATGAAATGACTATATAGAATCACAGGTATGACAAATATGTTATACCTGTGAGGTTGGTACTTTGAAAGCTGCGCTAAACAAGATCGATTTGAACCTACTTAAGGTTCTACATGTTTTGATAGAAGAGCAAAATGTTACCCATGCTGCGGAGCGACTTTTTCTTGCTCAGCCTTCTGTGAGTCGGAAGTTACGGAAACTTCGAGAGCAGCTTGATGATGAGCTCTTTGTTTCGACTCCACAAGGAATGAAACCTACCTACAGGTGTAATCAAATCGCAGAGTCACTCCCTGACTTAATTGCGCTGCTAGAGAAAACATTAACTCCGGTAAAGAAGTTCGACGCGTACAGCCACGCTGGGCATATCTCTTTGGCCATTAATCCGCTTTTAGGACAGTCATTGCCTCATATCTTGTTTCTATTCCTTGCCAAGCATGCGCCGAACGTGACATTTTCTTGCCACATATGGAACCAGAATACGCTTGATAATTTAGCGAAAGATAACATTCAGTTAGGCATTAATTACGACGTCCCAATAGGCAGCAAGGCCATATTGCATAAACATTTGGCCGAAGATCACTTTAAGTTGTATGCGAATAAATCCCATCCTATTCATCTGAAGAAGATTGTAGAATTTGAATATCTTTCAGAATGTCGATTTGCAATTGCACAGTTGGCTGAGTGGAATGAAAAAGAGGGGATGATGGAAAACATGTTGGTGCAAAGAGGATTGAATTATAACGAAGTCTTTCGTTCCGAAATAATCTCAAATGTCGCAGCTGTGGCAGCGCAAACCGAGGCTCTATTTCCAACTTCAGAACTGTATATCGATAATACACATAACCTAGTTGAAGTTAGTCATGCGAGGCTCCCATCATTCAATAGCAAGCAGATTTTGCTTTATCAACACAAAAAAAGGGAGTCAGATCCTTTCTACTTGTGGCTACATGAAAACATAGTCCAGTTGGTTGATGGGTTAGGTTAGTTGTCCTCCTGGCAACTGTTTAACTCGATACATCGCTTTTTCTTAGAGTGAGCGCCATCACCAGGTACTTCAAGGATATTTCAACGAGTTTGTTTCAGTAAGTTCGGGGGTAATTCTCTATCTGTAACCGTTGATAAACTTAGCTCGGCGGCAACGAGCTCATGTGTGTTTGTATTGACTGCAATATGAAGCTTTCGCCAGACTCTACGCTTCCCATCCGTCCCGTGTTTTTTGACTTTCCATTCACATTCACCATAAACCTTAAGGCCAGTAGCATCGATGGCTAGGTGCCGTATTGCTCCTCTAGCTTTAGTCTTAAATGAGGCCTCAACTTGCTTGGCTCTACGAATGATGTAGGTGTAATGCGGACAACTTAACGGCACATGGGCTAACCAAAATATCGAGACTACAAATCCTTGCAGCGCTGTCAGTGGCATAGAGAAAACTCGTTTCACCATGAGTGCTGTCGTGATAGCTAAATCATTGAACCGACATGGCCTAAACGCGCGCTTATTCTGTTTGCTCTGCGTCCACCCGACTATTGTCTCTTTATCAATCCAAAAGGTCAGAAAGCCTCGATTAATAAATGATTGGTTGTATTGTAACGAGGTTTAGGCACAGAGCTACGAGAGGGGGTGGGCGTAGCTGAACAGGTCGTAGGTTCTAGGTTTAGTTCGATTGAATTACACAACAAAGCCAACTCTCGATATGGAATAGAACGCTATCTAGATAATGAAGAACAATAGGCAGCAATATCTTTTAAATCTTGTTCAGAAAGTCGACTTAATTGAGCCTTCATCATGTCAGCGTAGGCACCTTCACGTTGGTCGTTCTTATACATTGTCATAGTATTGAGCAAATAGAGGCGGTCTTGCCCTTTAAGGTCTGGGGAGTTTTTATTCGTGTTGTCGCCAGCAACTGAATGGCAAAAAACACAACTCGGGGATTTCAGTTTACCGAGTTCTGGATCACCAAAGTTGTCTGCGTGAAGTGTGAAAGAGAGGGAAGCAGTTAGTAAGATTAGATACTTGTTGTACACGTATATACTCCTGTGAAAACAAAAGTATAAAGCTTCCCCTTAGGGGAAGCTCAAGTATTAATAGCGATAGATGAGAACTTTTCTGAGAGTTACAGCGCTTTTTCTAATTCCGTTAGGAATCGAGCAATGTCTTCTGTACTAATATCACGGTGAGTAACAAAGCGAACAGGATTACCTGGTGACATAGTAATACCTTGTTCACCTAGCTCTCGTGCGATGCGGTTGATATCTACTGATTCATCTAATTTAGCAAACACAATGTTAGTTTGAATGAAATCAGGGTTAACAGAAAAGCCTTCTAACTTGCTTAGGCCGATCGCTAGGTTTTTCGCGTTCTCGTGGTCAGCTTTAAGTTGAGCAACGTTCTCAGTCAGTGCCATTTTACCTGCTGCAGCAAGAATGCCTGCTTGACGCATACCGCCACCAACCATTTTACGTAGTCGACGTGCTTTAGCGATGTACTCTTTACTACCAAGTAGCAGAGAGCCAATCGGAGCACCTAAACCTTTAGATAAACAAATCGTCATCGAATCGAAGTGTTGCGCGATCTCTTTAATGTGAACGTCTAACGCGACTGCCGCATTGTATACGCGTGCACCGTCTAAGTGCATCTGTAAACCATGTTGGTTTACGAACTCACGAGCTTCCGCTAGGTAAGACATTGGCAGCACTTTACCATTGATCGTGTTTTCTAAACTAAGAAGCTTAGTACGAGCAAAGTGGCTGTCGTCTGGCTTAATCGCAGCGGCAAGCTTTTTAAAATCTAAAGTGCCGTCTGGGTTGTTCTCGATTGGTTGAGGTTGAATCGAGCCCAATACCGCCGCGCCACCGGCTTCGTATTTGTAGTTGTGCGCCTGTTGACCACATAGGTATTCATCACCACGCTCACAGTGCGCCATTAGGCCGAGTAGGTTGGCTTGCGTACCTGAAGAGGTGAACATAGCGGCTTCAAAGCCCGTTTCGTTGGCTGCCCACTGCTCAAGCTCGTTTACTGTTGGGTCATCGCCATAAACATCATCGCCCACTTCTGCGTTTGCCATTGCGTCACGCATAGCTTGCGAAGGTTTAGTTACGGTATCAGAACGAAAGTCCATGTTTCTCTCCTAGAGTACTTTAGGTAGCCATATAATTGGCTATAGATGGCCACATAGTTGGGCTTTACTTAAACAAGCGATAGTTTTGGTATCAGTGATTTGATCGTGTCGTATTTTATCGTGCAGTTCTTCTAAACTCAGTTCGATCACTTCTATTACTTCATCGTCATCGCATTCAAAGCGGGTAGTGAGGCTTAAGTCTTTTGCGACAAACAGATGTTGTATCTCATCACAGAAGCCAGCCAAAGGGGTGACTTGCCCCAAGCTTTGAAAAGAAGTTGCACTGTAACCTGTTTCTTCTTCCAGTTCGCGTTGGGCACATTGAAGAGGTGTCTCATCTATTTCCATCGTGCCTGCGGGTAGTTCCAAAAGCCATTTCTTTAGAGAAGGGCGGAACTGGTTAATGAGGATGATTTTTCCAGACAAAGTGATAGGAAGAATAACTGCCGCGCCAGGGTGATTGATTGTTGTATGTTTTACCACGACGTTCGTAGGGAGCGTCACGTTCTCCTCTATGAGAGAAATACTTTTCCATTTATGGATAACTTTACTCATGCAGTCTGGCCACATTCCTTGCCAATTTTTCGTATAACGGAAGACGTGCACCACCATAACGTCTATGGTGTCGAAAATAAAAGAAAAATTAGGTTTCGTATTAGATTTAGTTTCACGCCGTTCGTGATGTTACTCTCATAATTGGAATCTATGATTGCGCCAAAATTACCGACGTAACCATCTGATATAAATGCAACTCAATAATAAAATGCACTTGTAACAAAGCGCTAACAAATGTATAAAAACAATTCTACACTCTCAACTGTTCAAAGATTTTCGGAGTAACGCATGAACCCTTCTATTTCTTCACATGCTGACAAAGCGCTACTCTCTGAAAGAATCAATAAATTAGCGCATGCTCTATCCGATGGTGTCTATGAAAGAGAAGACACGATTAAGCTCTGTTTACTGGCGGCTCTCGCCGGCGAAAGTGTATTCCTATTAGGCCCTCCGGGCATCGCAAAAAGCCTTATCGCGAAACGTCTCATTCAGGCTTTTGATAACAGCAGCTATTTCGAATATTTGATGACTCGTTTCTCTACTCCCGAGGAAGTGTTCGGCCCACTAAGTATCCAAGAATTAAAAGACAACGGTCGTTACGTAAGACTAACCGAAGGCTACCTACCAACTGCACAAGTCGTCTTCCTCGATGAGATCTGGAAAGCCGGCCCTGCAATCCTAAACACGCTACTTACTGTCGTTAACGAAAAGACTTTCAAAAACGGCAGTGATATTGAACGTGTACCGATGCGTCTACTAGTATCGGCATCCAACGAACTTCCAGATGAAGACAGCGGCTTGGAAGCACTTTATGACCGTATGTTGGTACGCGTGTTCGTGAACCGTATTCAAAACAAACAAAACTTCAAATCGATGCTGACGACGGGTACTTCTCAAGAAGCGGTAATTCCAAAAGGTTTGGCGATTACGGACATTGAATACCATCAATGGCAGAAAGAGCTCGATAAGCTGGAACTGACAGACAATTCGTTTGATAAGTTGTTTGAACTAAAAACCATGCTTGAAGAGACGGTTAAGAAGCAAGGCTCTGCTTCAGAGTCAGAATTGTATGTATCAGACAGACGCTGGAAGAAGGCCGTTAAACTATTGAAAGCGAGTGCGTTCTTCAGTGGTCGCGATAGCGTGAACCCGCTGGATATTATGCTTCTGCAAGATTGTTTGTGGCATAGCCCAGAATCACGTGATGTGGTTCGTAGCGTGGTGAAAGACTTTGCATTGAACCGAGCGTTTGATCAACAAGAGTCGAAAGCTCAAATTGAAATGTCTCGTGAAGAGTTAGAAGAGATTCAAGACGATGTTGAATCAACGTTGTCGGTGTCACTTTCTATGGAGTCAACCAGTGGCTTGTTGCGTAAAGATGTTTACCAGAATGACATCAAGAACGCGAAAATGTACAGTGTGGGCAGTGCTTACAATCTAGTGAAACTGGTTATGCTGCAAAGCAACATGTCGGTTTCTGAATCTGAGAAAGGCGATAGCCGTTGGGTATACGTAGCCAAAGACGATTTTGATCGTGTTCTTAAAGAAGGTCACGGTGATATTTACGGTTACGTAAACGAAAATAAAAACCTATGCCGTTTAAAACTCGACTTGGATGCATCAAACCAATTAGTGATTAAAGACATCGCCAATCGCTCTGTATTGGTGAGTGTGGTTACTACTGACGGTTTAGACCAAGAACTGTACAACAAGTGGTTGAGTGGCGCTGAGAAAGCCTTAGAACAGTTAACTGAAGCTGAATTCAAGTTAAAACGCGTTCGTACTGAATTCCATGATGCATTACCTCATAACTATATTGACCCTGACTTGCCGAAAGCGATGGAAGCAAGTTTGCAATCGGTAACGCAAGATCTTGAAACCACGAAAGTGAAGAGTGCCAAGATCGCTCAGCGTATTAAGTTTATGAGCCAGTACTTCGAGTAAGAGGAGAGCATATGTTAGGAGCAGACGGCTTAAACCTCGCTTTGATGGTAGCTGATTCCGGAATCATTGATACCGCGATGAATGATCTCATCGCTCGTTCTCAAGTCATGATGGCTGCAGAGAACAAAGGTGTGAAAACATCAGTGAAAAACCACTTAGTTAAATGGCGCGGTAAAGTTAAAAAACGCGTTACTAAGGTGTGTGAAACTGATCGATTCCAAGAGGAAATCGCCCTTTACCAAGAAGTGATTTACTGGGATGAACCTCAGTTCTTTGATGAGATTGACAGCGTTATCAAAAAGCTGGAGTGGCACTCAGCGTTTTATCTACAAGCTCGACGCCTTATGGAGAACAACAAGGGTGTTTATAACGCGATGTTTCCACACTACTTTTGCGACCAATGGTACCAATCACTTTCTGATGCGATTAAACAAGCTCAAGTAACTGAACTTGAAACAAGCAAAGAAAAAGTCTTAGCCGATCTTTATCAGCGCATGGAAACCATGAAAAACATGGATAAAGTGACTGAGTCGGGTGATGAAGGCAGTGTAGGGCGCTTGTGGGACATGGCTTCTGCCAAATTAAGCAAAACAGACCTTACCATCATGAAACGTCATGCTGAGTTCTTGAATAAGCACAAGGGCTTGCAAGAGATCGCTGAAAAGCTAGGCCGTATGGCTGGTGAGGAAGATGATCCTTCGCTACACAAAGCCCCTGTAGAAGAATTGCAGGTGGTTGAAGAGAAAAGCGATGAAGCGGTCGATGATATTGTCGGGATTCATGAAAGTGATGACCTTAACAAGATGCTGCCAAACGAAACCATGTTCTTAGCTTATCCTGAACTTGAGGTTATCTTTTACAAGCACTTGGCCGACAAGCGTTTACTGAGCTATCGCTCGCAAGGTAAATCACGCACGTTACGCAAAGTGAAGGCGCAAAAACCAGATAGCAAGAACATCGATATTGAAAAGGGCCCGTTTATCGTCTGTGTGGACGCTTCGGGTTCTATGAGTGGTTTCCCTGAGCAGTCTGCTAAAGCAATGGCTTATGCCTTAATGCAAATTGCTCTTGCAGAAGAGAGAGACTGTTATGTGATTCTTTTTTCTTCTGAGCAGATTACCTATGAGTTAACAAGGCAAGATGGCCTACGTGAAGCGAGCGACTTCTTAAGTTACTCATTCCACGGCGGTACGGATTTGGAACCTGTTCTCATGAAGTCGATTGACCTAATGACTGGTGATAAATACAAGAATGCCGATTTAATCGTACTTTCTGACTTTATTGCGCCGAAACAATCAGACGAAATGATTGCTCAGGTTGAAAAGTTGAAAGAACACAAAAACCGTTTCCATGCGGTTAGTCTTTCTAAGTATGGCAACCCTCAACTTATGACTATGTTTGACCACTGCTGGGCGTATCATCCGAGTCTTGTCGGTCGTTTCATGAAGAAGTGGTAGCGCTAGAACATCTTGTTTAACTCGATTTTGCTGTGTGTTTTTTGATTAAAGAGATCGAACATGCAGCAATTTGATTTAAATGTCAGCAAACGGAATTTAAATTCACTTTTTTGTTTGACTATCTCCCCTCAATCCGTAAAGTAGGCACCCGAACACAGCGGTGCGGCTTACTTAAGTCCCTAAAGTGTTGAATTAAAAAAGGCGCCTTGGCAGAGTGGCTATGCAGCGGATTGCAAATCCGTGGACCTCGGTT
>NZ_JBGONQ010000025.1:0-84580 GCF_041439145.1 Vibrio sp. 1F255
TCAAGCTCAAATTGAGTGAGGGTAAACACCTGATTTTTCTCTTTTGAAGGCCACTTATACTTGGCTTTTTCAAGGCGTTTATACCAGAGGGCGAAGCCTGTTTTATCCCAGTACAACACTTTAATCTTATCGCGCTGTTTATTGGTAAACAGGAACAGCGCACCGCTGCCAAGAGGCAAGTCAGTATCATTTTCGATAATCGCTGCAAGGCCGTTGATGGACTTTCTAAAATCGACGCTTTCACGATAAAGGTAAATGTCTGGAGCGCTGAGCATACCTTTCATGACAACGCTCCAATGAGTTCAGCAAGATAGGTGGCTGGCGTGCCTTGAGGAATGCTCAGCTCCACATCATTGATGAGAAGTGTCATGTTCGCCGTAGCTATCTGGGCCTGATACTTGGTTGTCTTTTCAACGATTTCGGCTCTAACAAATCCGACAGATTCCGATTGGTTTGCTGTTTGGAGTTGACGCCGTTTGGCAAAGAACGTGGATAAACTCAGTCCATGCTCTTCACAAAAAGCGCGTTGGGTAACACTGCTGCTTTCATATTGCTCAAACAGTGATTGCCATTCTAGGTTGGTACGTCGTTTTGCCATTTCAACTCTCCTTTGGGTTGGAGAGTTGATCTTATTCTTCGTGCTGAAGGATTAGAATGCGGTGTTCATGGCACGCTTACTTTCTAACTGTTGCTTTCTAAGTATCTATTTAACTTTTGGTGTTACATAAGAGATTGATACTAGTTAGCGATCAACAATAGCTAGATTACTTCTTTACACCTTCAACGTGTAGATCCATATCTACATAGCTTGAAGCGCCCATTACTGGAATGTTGAAGTCAGCAAGTTCTAGACGAGTTGTACCAACGAAACCTGCACGCTCACCGCCCCATGGGTCTTGACCAGCACCGATGAATTCAGCTTCGATAACGATAGGCTTAGTTACACCGTGAAGTTTAAGGTCACCCATTACTTCAAGTTTGCCGTCGCCTTTATCAACAACTTTCGTGCTGTTGAATGTCGCATCAGAGAACTTACCAGCATCGATGAAATCGCCGCTACGGATATGCTTATCACGTTCTGCGTGGTTTGAATCAAGGCTTGTAGTATCAACCGTTACGTTTACTGTAGACGCTTCAACGTTGCTTTCATCAAATGAGAAGTCACCTGAGAATGTGTTAAAACGACCTTGGATAAAGCTGTAACCCAGGTGGCTAACTTTAAAGTTAACTGAAGCATGCGCACCTTTTGTATCAATCACGTAATCAGCGGCGTTCGCAGCGAAAGGCATTGCCATTGCAAATGCTAATCCTGTAGCGATAATTGACTTTTTCATTTTGAAGCTCCTATCATTTTTCGTAGCGTATCGTCTTTGTCGATAACGTGGTGTTTTATCGCCGCTAAGGCGTGTACTGATGCCATGATGATCAGTACCCATGCAGCATAGTAGTGAATCGTTCCTGCGAGATCAGATTGGTTTGCAAACAGTTCACCCATACTTGGTACAGTGAACCAATTGAATACGTCGATCCCGCGGCCATCTGATGTTGAAATCAAATAACCTGAAATAAATAAAACCGCTAAGTTAATGTACATAAAGCCGTGAGCGATCTTCGCTGCTGCAACTTCATAGCTTTTACCTTCTACTTTAGGTGACGCGGTAACTAGTTTCCAAACCAAGCGGATAACAGTAACAGTAGCCAAAAGAATGCCTACCGAGCGGTGATAGTCTGGCGCTGTTTTGTACCACTCGCTGTAATATGAAAGATCAACCATCCACAGGCCTACACCAAATAAGCCAAATACCGCGAGAGCTGAAATCCAATGCATCGCTCTTGCTAAAGGGTTGTAATTTCTAACGTTGTTGTCCATGCATCTCTTCCGAATGTTAACGAGTAGTGTAGTTTCGAAAAGCGTACCCTACACCAAGTTTGTGTAACATATTATTTACCAAGCTTTACATTGGTAACATCATTTCAAATTAAACGAGTTATTCAAATTATTTGAACAAGTTTGGGCTAAACGTTAGATTTCAACGATTTGTTCGATCTCGTAAAGCTCATCTGAGATATCTAACATTTTACGTTCCATGACTTTTTGAGCGTCTTCTATCCCTTTGTTGTAGTAAACCGCCCCAAACTTTTTACTTATGAAATCGACCAAGAATTCTGTGTCGAACTGACCAAGCTCCACATCGAGTTCATCCTGCAGGTACTTTTGGAGCGTATGAGTAAGCTCAGACTTTTGTTTCGAATCTAATTGAATGGTCATGAATGTTTCCAAATAAAGAGTAAGTAGATCAATTGTGATTTGCTGACTAGACTATAGTCGAGGTAACTAGCTAGAATTCCTCATAATTTAGAATACAGACCTGTAGAGCGCCAGTGCTATCCATAAAATCACTCAGCAATGGTTAATTTTGATAGAGAGATCAAGAACTCGCACTTTGACGATAGGTAACGGAACCGCAATTACCGTACTATTGCCCATCAATAAGATAGTAGCTGTGTATAAGGGACTTCATTGTTATTAGATCTAGTGATTAAAAGCGTTAATCAATTTCAAGACGATTGCCTAAAGCTCTGTGAACGCCACTACCCTACGGTGCACAATCAAGGGATCAGTGAGCACCATATAGGAAAGGCATTTGCTCGCCGAATGGAGCACACCTTCGTTAGCTTTAATCATGCAAGCAACATCAGCCCACTTGAAATGCTTTCCTCTAGAGAAACGCCTCGACACTTCCGAATATCTTCCGAAATCGGTACCGTTTGGATGATCAGTCATCATATGGTGAGCGCCGGGAAAACATGTCGTAGAAAGTTGATGTTGGACATCCATAATTGGCAACAAGAGTATGGATTTTCCATTCAACCCAATGACGTTTTGATCATTGTCTCCGACCATTGGATTAGCCGAAGTAAAAACAGTGGCGAATTATTGCATTGGTGGATGGGTGAACTCCCAGATGAGATCACGGAATATAGTCAACAAGGTATCACGCTAAGAGAGAGTGATTCTCAATTCGCCACTGAGTTAAATAACAACTTTAAAATCAGCCCTTGCTTTATTAAATTTGGACACCCTTTAAAACGGTCAGGAAATCAACAACTGGTTCGTAAATACCTGCAACTTTATGCGGTACTTCAATGGCAGTAAGAATACGGGTCAACTTTTTCAATCAGTTTTGAAAGTACATTGTTAGACCTCTATCCCAGTATTTTATAAAAGGCAACTCATTCCCTGTTCATTAATTATTCGAACTTCCTGTTTTAATTATTAATAGCCAATCGAATCACAGTCTCGATTTTGAGAGATAGATATCATTTCTGTGTAACTCGCTTAGTCAATCTATTTTATAACTTTGACACTCCCCCATAATTTAAGCCATTAACCCTACTTTTCTCTGGTGTATCAGCGTTCTAGCCTTATATTGGTTGGGGTTAATATGTGAGACGTCACTCAGCCATTAGATTCACTTAAACTATCAAACGCAGTCAATGATAAGTAAATTTAATGATTAATGTCATTTATCATGCTGATTTTTCGTTGGTTATATTAATTCAAATATTGACGTTACAAATGAATTTTTATTAATTGACAATTTAGTAACACCTGTCAATATTGTGACAGCCGTGACGTATATTCTCGTCATTAAATAAACACCTTTATTAGCGACTATGATTTTATCAGACAGAAGTGAATTTATTAGCTGTATATCTGTGGATGCCGATATGCAGTTTATTGCGAAATATCAAGACCTAACACTTAGAAGTGTCTACCAACCTATATTTGATTCTTCTATGACTCAGATAGGTGTAGAGGCTTTAGTTCGAATTTCGAACAGCAAAGGTGCCATTGTTCGCCCTGATCACTTCTTTCATTCCGACGAAACCTCATGCACAGACAAAATTAATGTCGAGAGGCTGAGCCGAGCCATTCATATACGCAACTTCGCACAGTCGACTATTCGTCATTTACACCTATTCTTGAATGTTCTTCCTAATGTTGGCGAGTTATTTGCCGCAGAGAAAGTGAGCGATAGCTTGTTAGCTAAGCGCCTGCATGAGCTTAACTTATCGTGTGAACAAATTGTGATGGAGTTGGTCGAGCTTAATGTAGAGAGTGAAGAACGTTTGAAAGACGCAGCCCATTCATTAGCGGAAAATGGTTTTCAAATCGCTGTCGATGATTTTGGTACACAAGCATCAACCGAACAGCGCGTTCGTCACATTAACCCGCATATCATCAAGATAGACCGCTCGGTTATGTTGGACTTTGAACAAGGCGACACACGTGAAATGGAGTTGGCCCTAAAGCTTGCTACTCAAATCGGTGCGAAGACGGTAACCGAAGGGATAGAAACCCAACAACAACTCGCAGCGATGCAAAATTTAGGCTTCGATATGTATCAAGGTTATCACTTAGCCATGCCAAAGCCGATTGAGTTGGATATTCGCCTCGCAATCTAGAACTGCCCTCTATTCTCTATTCTCTATTCTACAGGAAGCCGCTTTACCATTGGTTAGCGGCTTTTTGATACCTATCTCTTTCTTAACGCAACGCTCGCTGACGCTATAGTCTCTTAGCACGATCTTGTATCGCCAAGTCACACCCATAAAAAAGCCCAGTCAAAATTGACTGGGCTGGCTTAAAAGAATCTGTTTTATATCAATCCCTAATAACCCGCAGTGGACGGTTTGATTCTATATAGAATAGCGAACATCACTGGTACTACTATTAGCGTTAGTACGGTAGCAAAGCCTAAGCCTGCCATGATGGTAATCGCCATTGAGCCGAAAAATGCATCGAATACCAAGGGAATCATCCCCAAGATAGTCGTCAGTGCTGCCATAGATACCGGTCGTACACGACTGATCGCGCTGTCTACAACCGCTAGGTATGGGTCTTTACCTGTTGAGAGTTCCGTGTTGATCTGGTCAAGCAGGACGATACCGTTTTTCAAAATCATGCCGCTTAGGCTCAGTAGGCCAAGGAACGCCGTGAAACTGAATGGCATATTAGTCCCTAGCAGACCAATCGAAACACCAATGATAGAAAGTGGTACCGTAAACCAAATCACAAGTGGCTTACGAACCGAGTTAAACAGAAGCATCGTGATGATAAACATCAGCAAGTAACCCATTGGCAGTGAGCCAAACAGAGATTCTTGCGCATCTTTAGAGCTTTCGTACTCACCACCCCAGCTAATGCTGTAGCCTTCTGGTAAATCTAATGCTTCTACCTTTGGTTTCACACGAGCAAACAGACTCGCTGGCGTTTCATCACCAAGAACATCGTGGTCAGCCAATACTGTTAGCGTACGTTTTCTGTCGCGACGCTGAATCAGTGGCTCAGACCATTGAAGCTCTACGCCATCAATCACTTGCTCAACTGGGATGTAAGTTTGTAGTGATGGGCTCCAAATCTTCACATTGTTTAGCGATTCGAAATCAAAACGCTCTTCTTCCGGTAAACGCGCCACGATAGGTAACATATGAGTACCATCACGCAGTAGGCCGATGTTGTAACCGCCAAACGCCATCTGTAATGTCTCAGACAAGTCAGTTTTTGAAATGCCTAGGCGACGAGCCTTAGATTCGTTGAACAGTGGTACAAGTTCTTTAGTGCGTTCACACCAGTCATGACGAACATTTCGAGAGCCTGGATCGGCAAGCAAGATGTCTTCGACTTCAACTGCAATGTTACGCAGTACTTGTGGATCGGCACCGATAATACGCGCTTCAATTTTTGAAGCGGGTGACGGACCAAACTCAATCAACTTGAACTGGAACGTTGGTTGCTCAAATTCGTTCGCTAAGTCTTTGTCTAGCGCCGCTAGAGCCTTAAACATAGTGTCGCGGTCAGTGGTTCTTACTTGTAACTGGGCGTACGCTTCGTAGCTTTTCTCTGGTTGGTAAGTCAGTGCGAAACGTTGCATGCCCTGCCCAACCGTTGTCGTTACAAACTCCACGTCGTCTTGCTGGCGAATGTAGCTTTCAACTTTTTCTGTCTGCTTGATCGTTTCACGAACATCGGTGCCTTCTGGCATCCACATGTCTACGTAAAACATTGGGGTATTTGACGGCGGGAAGAACTGCTGCTTCACCATACCAAAACCGACGACAGAAACTGCTAATAGAGCGACCATACTAACTACAGTAAGCCATCTAAATCGAAGTGCTACTTTCAGACACGCACCGAATACCACAAACAGGATGCCTTTGTATGGGTCTTCGTTCTCATCAACCTTGTCTTCTTCTTTAAGCAACATCTCGGCAAGGAATGGCGTTAGTGTTAGTGCAGTTACCCAACTCAAAAACAGTGAGAAACACAGTACCCAAAACAGTGAACCCATGAATTCGCCTGTCGCATCCTTCGACAAACCAATCGGTGCAAACGCTGTGATAGCGATAATGGTCGCACCTAACAGTGGCCATTGTGTTTGCTTGACGATGTCTTTCGCTGCTTGAAGCTTGGTTTTGCCTTTCTTCAAGCCCACCAAAATACCTTCAACGACAACAATCGCATTATCCACCAGCATACCCAGCGCGATGATCAGTGCCCCCAGAGAGATGCGGTGCAGTTCAACATCGTTGTAATCCATCAGGATGAAGGTACCGAATACCGTCAATAGAAGAACCAAACCGATGATCAAACCACTGCGTAAGCCCATTGCGAACAACAATACAATGATAACGATGGCTACCGCTTCAACTAGGCTGATTAAGAAGTCAGCCACAGATTTGTCTACTTCTTGCGCTTGGTTGTAGAAGTAATTCAGTTCTACACCCGCTGGCTTAATGCTTTCTAGGCGATCCAGTTCCGCATCCAGTGCTTTACCAATCTCAACCACGTTTACACCAGAAGAGAACGCAATACCCAAGTTGATTGCTGGTTTACCGTTGTACGTTAATACATTGCCCGGCTTTTCTTGAATACCACGAGTTACTTCAGCGACATCTTTCAAGCGAATCAGGTTACCTGTATCGCGACCATGAATGATCAGGTTTTCTAGTTCTTCAACCGTGCTTAAGGTGCCGTTTGGCTTGATCGTAAGGCTTTGACCATTCAGCATCACCTCGCCTGCCGATACCACACTGTTTTGCTGTGCTAGCAGTGACGTAACCGTCGACATATCTAGGTTCAATGCGGCTAAGCGTTCCAGTGACATCTCAACAAACAGTTGTTCTTGTTGGTCACCTGCAATGCTAACTTTACCGACACCGTCGACCAGTTCGATTTCACGCGTTAGGTAATCTGCGTACTGTTTGAGCTCAACGTAATCGTAACCATCACCGGTCAGCATGATCATCACACCAAACACATCACCAAAATCATCGATGATCTGAACGGAATTTACACCACTTGGCAGTGTTGGTTGTAGATCGTTGATCTTACGGCGCATTTCATCCCAGATCTGAGGCAGCTCGTCTGGACCGTAGTCCATCTTCATACTGACCATAATTTGGGACATACCGTTCGATGATGTCGAGGTAATCTTGTCGATGTACGGAAGCTGTCTTATCTCTTTTTCTAGTGGGTAAGTCAGCTCTTCTTCAACTTCCATTGACGTAGCGCCAGGGTAAGTTGAAATAATCATTGCATCTTTAATGGTAAAAGCTGGGTCTTCTAAACGGGATAGATTACCAAAAGACGTCACACCGCCAATGGCCAAAATGACTAGAAACAGCCAGCTGATTACTTTGTTCTTTATTGAATATTCTGCGATGTTCATTCTGCTTTTCCTGACAATTGGATTCCGTCACGGAGTTTTCTTAAATTCGAATTTACGAGTAGCTCACCTTGCTCAACACCATGAGCGATGAGTGCGCCTTGGCCACTGATCTTGTCGACTTCTACTTCGCTTTTGAATGCTTGTCCGTCTTCCATTTTCCACACATAGAACTGATTCGCTTCAGAGCCCGCTTCTAGCGTTGTCATTGGTAATTGGTAGCCTTGAACATCGCTCAGGCCCGCTTTCGCCATATCTACATTGACCGTAACGCTCGTGCCTGGCAGGATTTCACTTTCAGGCTGCTGCATCTGCATCCAAAATTCGTAGGTACGGGATTGTGGGTGCAGTTCACTGGTGTGTTCTAGATACGTCAGTGGATATTGGCCTGTGTGACCGCCAAAGGTCGCCTCAGGACGATAGCTATTTGAACGCATGTCTGGGCTAATTGACGCCAAGATCGAATCTGATACTTGAATTCGCACATACACCTTGTCGTTCTGGTACACACTCAGTAGTGTTTCTCCAGGCGTCGTATTTTCGAATCGTTGCTTATCGACAGTTGAAACTGTTCCTGAGAACGGCGCTAAAAGTTCTGTGTAACTCAGCTTGCGTTTCGCCGCCGCCAAATTCGCCGATGCGAGCTTGTAGTTAGCCGTCAGTTGGTCGTGTTCTGATTGCGATAACATTTCGCTGCCAAACATCTCAGTACCACGGGCCAACTGTTTGCTCGCCAGTTTGAATTGAGATTGAGCATCAGTCAGATCTTGGACGTACGTTGCGTTATCTAAGGTGGCTAATAACTGCCCTTTTTCGACATTGTCGCCCGCTTCTACTAATACTTGTTGAATCTCGCCTGCTAGCTTAAATGCCAAGGGAGTCAATTCAGCTGGCATCACCTGTCCATTAAAATTTCTGAACTGATTAGTAAGCGGTGCGCCAACTTCAAAGGTAGAAACCAACAAAGGTGGTTGTTCACGGTGTACAGCTTCATTGTTACAGGCTTGAAGTAACAGAACCGACGCGACAACAACTGATAATTTTGAAAGGTTCATTAAATACCGCCCTCACGAAGCCAAGCTTTTACTTGTTGTCCGTCTGATAACACATCCACACCCGCTTCAACGATAAGGTCACCAGACGACAATCCGTCGATAACCTTGCCTTGCTCATCAAGAAGGACTTGTACTTTAGAAATCAGTTGAGAGTCAGGGTTATAACGCCATAGTTCACCATGGCCTACGTCTTTGTTTAACCAAGCTGAATCCACAATACCAATGCCGTAGTCAGATTTACTTTTCTGAACTTCAACTTGCGCTGTCATACCAGAAAGTAGATTGATGCCTTCTGGCTTTTCGATAGACACAACCGCTTGGTAGCTGTTGGTATCTTCATCTGGTTGCGTTGAGATTTCTTTAAAGCGAGTCGGGATACGAATGCCGCGGTGGCTGTCCATCACAACCCACATGTTTGAGCTCGTTAGGTCTTGAATAGAACGGTCTTCAAGCTTTGATACTGGAATTGAAAACGTCACATCCATTTCACTGTGATTCAAAATATTCAGTACAGGCTGCTTTTCTGCGATCAATTGATATTGCTTTCCAAACACCATCGATACCACGCCATCGAATGGAGCAACTAAGGTAGTGTAGCCAAGGTTTGTTTTTGCTTGGTCCAACTCAACTTCAGCGGCAGTAAAGGTGTTTACGGCTTGGTCGTAGTAATCGGTACTGACCAGTTTTTTCGCATACAACTCAGAAGCTTGTTTGTATTGGCTGTTCGCCAGATCAAATTTAGCTTGGGCTGCGTCAACGGCAATACGGTAATCCGTCGCGTCTAATACGGCTAACACCTGACCTTTCTTCACTTCTTGTCCCATACGAACATCGAAGGTTTCTATATCTCCACCCACTTGGAAAGAAAGTGCCGCACGGTCGGTTGCATCAACCTTTGCAATGAAGCTATCGAGATCAATATCAGTCTGTTGTGGGATTTCGAACAGCTTGACTGGCTTGATTACCTGCACATTTTCCTCTGACTGAACTTTGTCACATCCAGTTAGAGAGCCTGCGAGCAATAGTGCTGCAATAACAGCTCCCATGCGCTTGCTCGATATGGCATTGATCGACAAATTGAACTGCATGATGCCTCTCCGTTTAATTATTATGATTTATTACACAGGTGGGCAGTATATTTAATATTAAATAATTCTCAAGCTTTACTTTCCACTTGTGCAGTATTTTTTATTTCAGTAAAAACAGTGTAGAATGTTGTAATCAGGTAATTATGTGAAATGAAGATGACCGAAAAGAAGCAAGGTAGAAGAAGTGCAAAAGACGCCGAAGAGACGCGTTTTTTGATCATGAGCGTTGCCGCAGACATGTTCTGTGACTTTGGCTACGATCGTGTATCACTGCGAAACATCAGTGAAAAGGCAGGCGTCTCGCATAGCCTTATCCGCCACCACTTTGGTAGCAAAGAAAAGATTTGGCATGCAATAAGTGATTGTTTACACGATTATTTTCAGTCTTACATCAGTAAGATTATGGAAGAGCTGCCAAAAGATGTTGCGCCAAATATCGCTATCTACCTGTTTAGCATGCGTCTGTTCACCAACATGATTCACTCACGTAGGCCAATGCAGCTTATTTCAGACTCTGTTCGCCAAGAAGACAACCTAGTTGATTACTTCATCGACAATGTCGGCGATGTTGAAAAAGAGATTAACGGGCTTGCCGCTGAGTACAATGCAGCTAACCCAGACAAAATGATCAACATTTACGAAGTTAAATGGCAAATGATCATGTACGCAAACGGCGCTGTATGCCTCACTCCCTTTATGGAAAGCACTTGGAATGAAGGTGATATGGTCACCTCACCCGAAGACGCCCTACTTAAGCATTGGCAGCTTTTCAACACGCAGATGGTCAGCAAGTTCAATATTGATGAAGAGTGGGCTCTAAATCCAACCTCGATTGAAGAGCTGATTTATGAAGTGCCATGTGAATGGAAGTGTAACCAAGAACATAAAGCTTAATCGGGTTCATAACCATTATGAGCTTATAAGATACAAAAACGCGCCGTTACAGAAGTCACTGTAACGGCGCGTTTTTATATGTATAGATCTTTAAACTGGAGCTTTGTACAGCTTATTAGCGACGTGCTTTACCGCGGTTTTGGTGAATCTTAAGCTTCGCTTTCATCTTACGTTTTTCTGATGAACGGCTCTTGCTGCGACCACCACGATCGGGCGCTAGATCTTTTTCAAGGCTTGGTTCAAAGCCCTCTAGCCACTCTTGAGGCAAGCGCGTATCAAGTAATCGCTCAATATCACCCAATAGGTAAGCTTCATTCTGACTCATCAAAGAGATCGCTAAGCCGCTGTTACCCGCACGGCCAGTACGTCCGATGCGGTGAACATAATCTTCTGCTTTAAATGGCATGTCATAGTTCACAACTTGTTCTAGCTGCTGAATATCAATACCACGAGCTGCCACGTCGGTTGCGATCAACGCACGAACTTTGCCTGACTTGAAATCGTCTAGGGCTTTTTGACGCGCACCTTGGCTCTTATCGCCATTGATTGATGCCGCTTTAATGCCGTCTAACTTAAGCTCTTTAACGAGAGCATCAGTGCCCTGCTTAGTCTTTGTGAACACCAACACTTGTTGCCAGTTTTTTGAACCAATCAAATACGCTAATAGCTCACTTTTACGCGACTTATCTACCGGGTAAACCATCTGTGTTACGGTTTCAGCGGTGCTGTTTTTTGGAGTAACTTGGATTTCACTTGGCTTCTGCATCATACGGTGTGCAATCGCTTTGATTTTGTTATCAAACGTTGCAGAGAAGAACAGAGTTTGACGCACTTCGTTCATGCGAGAAAGAATACGCTTAATGTCAGGCATGAAGCCCATATCTAACATACGGTCAGCTTCATCCAGTACCAGTACTTCCGTTTGGCTCAACATGATGTTTCTAGTGAACATGTGATCAATAAGACGACCAGGCGTCGCGACAAGAATATCTGCGCCACCGCGTAAGTTATCAGTTTGCACCTTCATGCTAACGCCGCCGTAAGCCACCACGACTTTAATGTCGGTGCCCTTTGCGTAGCTAGTTAAGTTATCGAAAACCTGTTGTGCCAATTCACGAGTTGGCACTAATACAAGCGCACGAACGAGCTTAGGGTTCGGAATAACGTTGTCTTTTGTCTCGATTAATCTTTGAATAATCGGTAAACCAAACGCAGCCGTTTTACCTGTACCCGTTTGAGCACCAGCCAGTACATCTTTGCCTTCTAATACCAATGGAATTGCTTGTTCTTGAACACTGGTAGGAGCCGTAAAATTAAGCTCAGACAACGTGGCAAGAAGATGCTCAGATAATCCTAGTTGGTTAAAAGATTTTGTAGATTCAGACATAGTATGATGCTCAAAGATTAAATAGGCGCGGATTGTAGCAAACCTGCATTACGCTGTTTACCTTTCCTTTTGATTTTTCTTGATTTGAAGCGCATTAAACTGCTTAGCTTCCTCTAAAACGTTGGGATAAAGCTCATTAAAGTGACACTGCAACGTATCATAGTGACGTTCGAGGTCATCGTAACATGCCTCGAGCATACCGAGCTTAGGCCTTCTCAACGCCATTCGCTGCAACACCACCTCTATAGATGACATGTCTTGATAGCTCTCTAACCATCTATGCTCAGCCATTTTCTGATGAACCATAACGAAATTTTCAGGCCAGTGTGGCTCTTGATGTTCAAAGATCTGCTCATGGCTATCTAAACAAAAACGCTCTAATGTCTGCTGTGAAAACTGATCCCAATGATTGGCTAAGCAGTGATCCCAAAATACATCGAGTGCGATAGGCGCAAAGCGTCGTGTTTGGTCTGAGAAAAGTGATTTTGCAGAACGAGATACATCATGACGATCAGTATAGCTATCAACAAATCGATGAAGCCTAATACCGTCAGAAAGGGAATCAGAATAGTGTTTATTAGGGTCGCCTTTAACAAAATCACCTAACAGGTTACCTGCTAAGTTGCTGTTACAGTGCTTGGCGATGTGAAGGTGTGCGAGAAAGTTCATTGAACCTCATTAAAGTATCGAGAACTAAGTAACATGGTAAACGTACTCGTTTATCTTCGCGAACTTTAATGAGGATAGTTTTGGTATGACGTGTGAGCGAATACGATTTGCTCAGTTTAGAATTGTTTGCTTTGAGAAACTTTAGCTAAGAAAACTTTTAGCTTTAAAACGTTTCAGTTGAAACTGAATTAAAGATCTTAAAAGCTTAGTTCGAAGACTTGAAAAGCTCTTCTGCTAACTGTTTCACTGTCTGCTCATAGTCAGACAAATCAATGCCAATTTCCATAGCATCTAACAACTCTAGACTTTCGTCATTATAAGATTGGTCACTCATTGTGCCCCCTCTATTCCTTGATGTGGACATGATGTCCGATTAACTAGTGCACCATCTTGGACTTATATTATGTCACTTTGATGAACGCACTCTACTCTACCCATTCCATATTCATAGCTTAAAGCTACTCGCGATCATTAACGCTTTTTTGCGCTAAAGGGGTATACGCGAACGACATATGTACTGCCACCTTACACCAAGTACAACAAATTACTCTATAAATTTTGAAACCGATCATGGTCAAACGTTTGCTTTGCTCATTTGAATGCTGACACGCCCCTTTGTGTAAATATTAATTTACAGTGGATGCTTTTAATTACAATAAGAATTGCATTTGGAATTAAACTCAATCAGAATACTTCAAAATCGAGATATTCTTTGGGTTTATGCGCTTAAGCTAGAAGAATTACAATGAAAACACATCCTAACGTAAAGAATTATATACAATGAATAAATCAAAGGTTTTTGGTAGTACTTTGATCATTGCAGGCACAACCATTGGTGCTGGCATGCTCGCTCTTCCACTTGCTTCTGCAGGTATTGGCTTTTCAACTTCACTTTTCTTGATGCTGGGTTTATGGGCGTTAATGGCTTTTACTGCGCTATTAATGGTAGAGCTTCACCAATTCGCAGAATCTGACGCTACCCTACACACGTTAGCTCATACCATTTTGGGGACAAAAGGAAAGTGGATTGCGAGCTTCGCGGTGATGTTTCTTTTCTACGCTCTGTGTGCGGCATACATAGCTGGCGGCGGTGCGCAATTTAACCAACGAATTTCGGATATCGCGGGTATCGAACTTAATGCTCAAATCACCACGCTTCTATTTACGCTATTAGTTGCCGGCGTTGTTACGATTGGTACACACAGTGTTGATAAAGTTAACCGCGTTTTGTTTGGCTTAAAGCTTATCGCGATGGTTTTGGTACTCAGCTTCCTAGCGCCAAACATTACCTCTCAATACTTAATGAGCATGCCTTTACAGCAAGGCCTGATTGTTGCGGCTATTCCGGTTGTGTTTACCTCTTTTGGTTTCCACGGCAGCATCCCATCAATTGTTCGATACCTAGATGGTGACGTTCGTTCTTTACGTAAGGTAATGATTATTGGCTCGGCACTGCCTCTGGTTATCTACGTTTTCTGGCAAAGTGTTACTTTGGGCGTGATTAGCCAAGAGCAGTTGTTGTCTGACACAAGCTTGGGCGCGCTATTAGTCTCGCTATCGCAAACGGTTCATCAATCCAACCTAAGCGTGATCGTCGGTGTGTTTGCAGACCTTGCACTGCTGACATCTTTTATTGGTGTGAGCTTGGGCTTATTTGAATTCATGGGCGACTCACTGAGCAAGAAACTAGGTAACGCAAAACGTGTTAAGACAGCTGCTATCACCTTCTTACCGCCACTGGGGTTTGCCTTATTTTACCCACAAGGCTTCATCATGGCTTTAGGCTACGCAGCCATTGCACTTTCAGTGCTCGCGATTCTGTTACCAACAGTGATGGTCTACAAGGTTCGTTACACTGATTTCTCTGTCAAACCACAATCTTCAGAAGCCAGTTACCAAGTGTTAGGCGGTAGCAAAGCGTTGTTTTTAGCAGGTAGCGTTGGCGTATTTATCATTGCGATTCAAGTTCTTATTTCAGTAGGGTTACTGCCTTCTTTAGGCTAATAAACCTATACAGAACTAATTTACTTGATTCAGATCTCATAAATGACATATCACTATCATTAATTTTCACAATTAGTCGATTGAAGTCACATTTTTATTGAGGTCGGTTATTTAGAGTCCACGGTAAAGGATTTACCGTGGAGTTTTTATGAAAGAAGTACAATTTCGAACGATAGACAAACTGTTTATTAAGATGTCGATCAACGACAAGTTTTGGGTCATTTTCTTAATCTTTTTTGCCGCTCTGGCAAGCCTAGCTGGACTGAACTACGTCAACAAAATGGAACACATTGACGTAACTGCAAAACAGCAGGTCGAGTATCAACTGCAAGGCATTTTATCAGCATCAGATTCCCCGGCATCTGTTCGCTCTGTTAGCCAGCAAACTCGCGCTCAACAAACCACTATTTCAAATAATGGTTCTGTGACTGCCACAGCACTCGCACAAGATGGCAACTACTACTCACTTACCGTTTCAACTAACGATATACAGAATCAAAAGCAGCAAGCACTGTACACTTTATTACTGAGCTTCTTGTGGTGTGTGCCTTTTGGTCTTTTCTGTTACTGGGTAGCGACTTTCCTAGGCGGCGCACTTTGGGTTCTTTATTCAACGACTCAAAAGATTGGTGATGGTGACTTAACATCACGCCTTGGCTTCCACCCTGGCCGTGATGAGTTCGGCACGATTGGTTGTGCGCTTGACCGTTCAATGGACACGCTTAGTGAGTTAGTCAACAACGTAAACCACAGTGCAGCAACGCTAAGCGAAACATCGGCTTCTTTCGAAACTGAGATGAAGCGCAGCGAAACACAAATCATGAGCCAAAATGCCTCTCTAGACTCTGTAGCGACAGCAATGGATCAGATGACAGCTTCGGCAAATGAAGTCTCTAACATCTCTGCACGCTCAACTGAACAAACAGAACAAGACGCGCAGCAAATCAACGATAGCCACGCGAAGGTTCAACAGGCAATCTCGGAAATCACCACCCTTTCTTCTTTGATTGAGCAAACCTCATCTTCTGTTACTAGCTTGAATGTGAATACGAGCCAAATTAACGAGGTCATCACGACGATCAATGCTATTTCAGAGCAAACTAACTTACTTGCTTTAAATGCCGCGATTGAAGCCGCTCGTGCGGGCGAGCAAGGCCGAGGTTTCGCTGTTGTTGCTGATGAAGTAAGAACACTGGCAAGCCGCACTCAGTCGGCTACTGTAGAAATCCAAGCGATGATTGAACGCTTACAGCAAGAGAGCCAAAATATCGCGAAGATCACCGAACAGACGGTTGACCAAGCGCAAACCAGTAGCCAGTTGATTTCAAACATTGGTCACGACGTAAACTCGATTGCAGATTCAGCTCAAGCACTAATGGACATGAGTATCCAAATCGCAACATCAGCCGATGAGCAAAGTAACGTTGCCAATACGATTGCAGCAGAGCTTAACGATATTCGAAGCCAATCCGATGTGATTAAAGACGTGGCTCAGAATTCTTCAAATGGCGTATCTAGGCTAACAGAAGCGTCGGTTTCTCTATCTCAGACATTGGCACGCTACCGAACTTAAGGATCAACTGGTGAACTAGCGGCGTGAATTGAAAACAAACTAATGAGGACTCGTAATGGGTCCTTTCTTTTTGGCTTTTGTTTAATAACATTACAAGAACCATGGTCAATAACGATGACATTATCAATTACCATGAAGCAAGTCGCAAAGGAGAGATTAAGAAGTGTCAGAACTGTCTAATATTCGAGCTTAGGAGTAATCTAATTGAACGGGTCTTTTTTCGCTTACCCCCTTGCTGCAGGTGACACATAATGAATAAAACAGAAACACCAAACACCGACGACATTACATGCCCTTTATGCCAACACGACGAGTATCTGCTTTCAGAAAGTGGAGAAAAGTTTACTTGTGCATCTTGCGGTTTCCACACCAAACAATTTAGTAAGGTAGTCAGCCTTCAACTAAGCTCTACCCCACCAAAGCTGCAGAATTCGATATACCACCATTTGAGCAGTGCTTGCCATTAATCCAAACTGAAATTTCTTCTAAACTGTAGATATCCTGAGCCGCGAGTTCTGCTGAGTCGGCTTCGGGATCTACGATTGCTTCATCAATACTCGGGCGTAATCGAAACGATTGGATACCCGCGCGAACACCAGCCTCAATCCCTTTCAACGTATCATCCACGTAGATGCACTCATTTGGCAGAAAGCCCATGTTCATGGCCGTGTACATGATTAGATCAGGCTCTGGCTTCCAGCTGTTAGCATCAAAAGCTGAGAACACTTTGCCTTTGAAGTCGTCTAGCATGCCTGTCATCGCCAATGAAGATTCAACCCTAGATTTCGGTGCATTGGAAGCAATACAAAACTCGATGTCTTGTTGTTTGAGGAATTCAATAAGTTCGATAGCGCCATCCATCGGTTTTAAATGACGCTGGAACAGTGCTTGTAATTCATTGCGATATAACGGCTCAAGTGTATCAATCGAGATAGATAACCCAAGACGTTCTTGTGTATCCATTAAGATGTCGGCTAGCTTCCCGCCTTGAAAGTGCGCATAGCAGTCGTTGACGTTTAGCTCCGCTCCAAAGCCAGTGAAAACGTTCACCAAAGCTTGGCAGCACAGCTTTTCACTATCGATAAGTGTTCCGTCACAATCGAAAATCACACATTTAGTCTGTTCTAACCGCATAGGTATCTCACTTAGATTGAATCCAAGTTTTATCCTATAGTGTTCTTTCAATGCGCGAGATGATTGAGGTAACAGTTTGCAGATACAGGCTTATTTCTCTTCGCGAAATATGGAGTTGATCACTTTATCGCTCAGCATAAGCAACAGTTTTCATTAAATTAACCCAGATTCTACGAAACCAAATACTGCGAGGTTTACATAAGCTACTCAATTTCAGGAGAAAATATAAATCACTACTTCCTAGCCGGATCGTGGTGAATCGATAAAAAAAATGGCTTATAGGCTACTCAGATAGAGCGACAATTAGCTAACAACCGACTCTTCTAAGACCTTAGCTTCAAGCGAAGGTGAAGACGCATATTCTACAGTTCCAGTATCGGGGTACGAATCTCGGATAGCGACAAACTCGGATAAGTGTTTCAGTAGCAATTTAGTTAGCTGAGGATCAAACTGGTAGCCACACTCTCGCTCAAACAAATCGACCACCATATCTAACGGCCACGGTTCTTTGTAGCAACGTGCACTAAGCAGCGCATCAAACACATCGGCTACGGCAGTGATACGAGCAAACAGGTGTATTTCATCACCCACTTTTCCATTCGGGTATCCAGCACCATCCCAACGCTCGTGATGTTCGTTAGCAATGATTGCCGCGAGGTTGGTAATATCACCCGCTCCGCTCTTTAGTAAGTTATAGCCAGCCGTAGTATGAAGCTTCATCACCTCCCACTCTTGGTCGGTTAATTTCCCAGGTTTATCCAAGATTGATTCAGGGACTGAAATCTTACCCACATCGTGCATTGGGCTGATGATCTCAATCATCTCGACCTCGCGATGGCTCAAGCCACGATACTTAGCAAGCAGTGCAGACAACTTGGCTACACGCTTAACATGATTACCAGTTTCGCCAGAGCGGGTTTCAATTGCCTCTCCGAGAACATGAATCATATCCTTTTGGATATTCAAGGTCTGTTTCTGAAGCTTTAAGATTCGTTTGTTCTTATTCGC
Organism: Vibrio sp. 1F255; assembly: GCF_041439145.1. Lineage (NCBI taxonomy): Bacteria > Pseudomonadati > Pseudomonadota > Gammaproteobacteria > Vibrionales > Vibrionaceae > Vibrio > Vibrio sp. 1F255. The sequence goes on from NZ_JBGONQ010000025.1 coordinate 18,546, forward strand.
CAACTCTTTCTTTTGGCGCAGAGTGACAAATTGCATCAAGATGATCAGGCTCAAACCCGCAATCACCATCGACAGCCCCAATAACAACTGGAAGTTTTTGCGAATAAAGGATGAAGGCTCGTTAATGAAAACCGCTTCGTCAGGTAACGCGTTTCCACTAATCCCGTATCTCTTCATTGCAGGGTAATTGAATACAAAACGTTTGTTGTCTCCGGGAGTTAACGGTGTAGTAAAACCAAGTGGAAGGTATTTATCCAACGCATCGACGGCCTGTTCACCCATGCTTTGTGAGTGATTAACGTAACCACCGAGTACATCACCCGAAATATAGAACTGCCATAAAGCAAACACCGGAGCAGCACTCGCTTTTGACAACGTATCCGCAATCTCTTGGTAAGTGTGATAAACCCCTTGCTTTAACTCGGTGTTGTAATGACTGAGCAATACCGCATCGTCCGCAGAGATCCCTTCCAAAAATTGACTCGTATGCTCCAGCGACAAGTCGCGAATTTCTACGAGATTGATATTTGAAAATTCAGCCATCATTTTGTTCATTTCTTTATGAATCAATTCAGACGTGACACTGTAATCATTTACAAAATAGAGATTCTTTAGATTAGGTCTTAATTTGGAGATCAGCTTAATATTAACGTCTATCTGATCGTTCTCGTAAAGCACAGTTGCTCTGTCAGACACCGCGTACATGTCGGTGCTGAAATCATTGATGCCGGCTGCAACGACAGGTGTGGAGCGATCAATCAAATTAGGCAGAGATTCAAGAAAATTGGCTGCGTTATCGTCCGTCGCAATTACGCCATCAAATTTATAACCTGCATACTTCGCACGTAAGTAGTTCGCGAGAGAGTCGTAATACTCTGGGCTGTGGACACGCTTTGAATCCAAATACTCTATTGAGAGTTTAACTTCGGTTTGAGACTGGCTGAACGCACTGTCTATCCCTTTTTGGAAGTCAGCAGTCCATTGATAAGAAGGTTCGTATGAGTGTAAAACTAGGATGCGTTTAATATCCCAGTCGTTAGCAAAACTGAGTGAAGAATAAGCGCTAACACATAATACAGCGATTGATATCAATAGCTTGTACATACAATACCCTTTAAATAAGACGGGGTATTGTACTTAGATTAACGCTTTGTCAAAGAATCTTTAGTTCTCGATCCATACTTTATCGCGAGAAGCATGATCTTGTGCCCAAAAATCGTGTAACTGCTTAGCAAAGTTGTTGATACTTTGACCATTTTCAGCAACGACATCCGAGATCAATAGGGAACCATCCGCTTCTGTGACGATAGCGCTCGCCACAACTTCACCGTTTTGAGTACCAATATATAATACATGATCGTCAGAAAGCATAATTTGGCTCAAGAACTCAAGCATGTGTGCCCTTTCGATTTCATCTTGGTAAACGCTTGCTTGGTTGAGTGAAAATAGCACGGTCAATTTATGGAAATCGACTTTATGCAGTTCATCAATTTGGGAAGGAGTTTGATCTTGTGCTAGGAGTTGGTATGTCTTGGATGGAAGTTTGCTTTGATAAAGTTCACGGCCGAGGAGGCTCTCTTTTGCGGGGTAAGCAATATCGAGCTGACTAAATAGCCATTGGTTTTTCTTGTGTGCAATTTCAGGTATTTCGTTATTCATTCTTTTAGTACCTACGGTTAGTATCCCCAAATATCGCAGTTATTTGGAAGACATACGGTCGGCTGAGGTGCCGAGCTACAAGCAGAGAGCATACAGAGCATGACCAAGGCCAACAAGTACTTTAAATGCTTCATATTTTTCATTATCCAACAACATCCTTTAAGAACTTAACGAAAAGCTCTACACTCGTATCCAAGCTTTCAATATCCTTATAGTAAACAGAACTATATAAATAAAAAGGACTTCTTATGAAAAAAGCCTTAATAGCAGCAGGTATCGTGACAATGTTAGCTGGCTGTTCGGACAACGAGGTTGGCGACGTCTCACTGGGTTTCTTCACAATGAAGGATATCAAGATGTCTTCATTAGATGACGATAAGATCGCGGGTGTTACCTGTCATATCGCATCAATCGAAGCAAACCTTAGCCTTTCTGATCCAAGTGATAGCTCTATATCTTGTCGTCAAACAGGTGAAATTACACCAGAAATGATTGCTCAAATAGACAAGAGTAAGTCTGGCGAAGTGGTATTCAAGCAATCGAAAAGTATCTTCTTTAAAACAATGAAGGTTCGTCGTATCTACGATGCAGAGAATCAGTCGCTGCTCTACTTGTCTTACACCACCAAAGAAACAGAAGGTAGCTTCAAACACAGCCTTTCAACTGTTCCACTATGGGGTACAGAGGCTTACGTTGATCCAGCGGCGTTAGTACAGCCAACCGAGTAGTTTCAAACATATAGTTAGTTGAATCACCTGTACAGACATTGTGCAGGTGATTCAAAATGTAATAAAAATGAAAGAAACAGAAACAAAATGTGATATCATGCGGCAAAATTTTTTCACTGTATTTTTCATATGAAGTTTCCTGGACAGCGTAAATCTAAGCACTACTTTCCAACTCACGCACGTGATCCGTTGGTCAACCAAATTCAACAAACGCCTAAGCTTCACCGCGCAACGATTGTGGGTGTTGGCCAAACGATTGTTGATATCGAAGCCCGTGTTGACAACGAGTTCCTAGAAAAATACGAGCTGAGTAAAGGTCACTCACTGGTATTGGAAGAAAGTAAAGCAGATGCGCTGTATGAAGAGTTAGTTGAGCGCGGTTTGATCACGCATCAATATCCTGGCGATACTATCGGCAACACACTGCACAACTATTCCGTACTTGCGGACAGCAAATCGGTCCTGCTTGGCGTAATGTCTAAGAAGATTGAAGTTGGCTCATTTGGTTATCGTTACCTTTGCCGCACTTCTTCTCGTATGAATCTAAACCACCTTCAAACTGTTGATGGTCCAATTGGTCGTTGTTACACGCTGATTTCTGAAGATGGCGAACGTACGTTTGCAATCAACGAAGGCCACATGAACCAACTTCTTCCAGAAAGCATTCCTGAAAAAGTCTTCGAGAAAGCTTCTGCATTGGTTGTGTCGTCATACCTAATGCGTGGCAAACCTGAAGATCCGATGCCAAAAGCGGTACAAAAAGCGATTGAATACGCGAAAGCGCACAATGTGCCTGTTGTACTAACACTTGGTACTAAGTATGTGATCGAAGGCAACGCTGAATGGTGGCAAGAATACCTGAAAGAAAACGTAACCATCGTCGCGATGAACGAAGATGAAGGTGAAGCGCTAACGGGTGAAAAAGATCCTCTATTGGCTGCTAACAAGGCACTTGAGTGGGTTGACCTAGTTCTATGTACTGCAGGTCCTATTGGTCTATACATGGCAGGTTACACTGACGAACCAGCGAAACGCGAAACCACACTGCCATTGTTACCGGGTAACATCCCTGAGTTCAATAAATACGAATTCAGCCGTGCGATGCGTAAGCAAGACTGTAAAGACCCAGTAAAAGTGTACTCTCACATTGGCCCTTACCTAGGTGGCCCACTTGAGATTAAGAATACCAATGGCGCTGGCGATGGTGCACTTTCAGCACTACTTCACGACATGGCAGCAAATAGCTACCACCACGTGAATGTACCAAACTCAGAGAAACACGAGCACACTTGTCTAACTTACTCTTCACTGTCTCAAATTTGTAAGTACGCAAACCGTGTAAGCTACGAAGTGTTGACTCAGCACTCTCCTCGCCTTTCTCGTGCATTACCTGAACGCGAAGATAGCTTAGAAGAAACATACTGGGATCGTTAATCGACCATATTAGGCAGTTACCTCTTAAAGGTTAACGCCAAGTGAGATTACCCATTCCTTGAAGGGCTGCTATATGCAGCCCTTTTTGTATTCAACACCAATATAACGGCAGGTGAAGTTAATCATATCGAATATTTTGCTCGTTTAAGATTTGATCTCGCGCAATGACTCTTTAGATCTGTTATCTTCCAGCACATAATTCGTGTGGTTTGCCTTTACTTGGCAAATTTATACAGTACTATCGCCACGCAAACGTTTACGTACCGCCTTTCGGTTCTGATATAAGGATCAAATATGCTGTCTGATATTGATATTTGTCGCTCTACTCCCCTTAAAAACATCAGTGAGGTTGCCAAGCAAGCTGGCCTGCACCACAACGAACATCAGCCATTAGGGCAATTCAAATCTAAAGTGTCTCTCACGTCACTTGAACGCCTCGCCAACCAACAAGATGGTAAATTAGTCGTAGTCACGGCGATCACACCGACACCTCTTGGTGAAGGCAAAACCGTCACTACTATCGGATTAGCACAAGGCCTCGCAGAGATTAACCAATCTGCAATGGCCTGCATTCGCCAGCCTTCAATGGGTCCGGTATTTGGTGTAAAAGGTGGCGCTGCGGGTGGTGGTTACTCTCAAGTTGCCCCTATGGAACAATTAAACCTGCATCTCACGGGCGATATTCATGCTGTTACGGCCGCTCACAACCTCGCCTCCGCCGCCATTGATGCACGTTTGTATCATGAACAGCGTGAAGGGTTAGACGCCTTTGAAACGCGCTCAGGCTTAAAAGCACTGAATATCGACCCAAGTAGAATCGTTTGGCGACGTGTACTTGACCACAATGATCGCGCACTACGCATGATCACGGTTGGCAAGAACGAAGCAGACAAAACAATTAACGGCTTTGAGCGAGAAGATGGATTTGATATCTCAGCTGCTTCAGAGCTAATGGCCATTCTTGCTCTAGCCAATGACCTTCAAGATTTGAGAAAGCGCATCGGACGAGTGGTACTTGCCTACAACAAACAAGGCTTGCCGTTGACCGCAGATGACTTCAACGTTGCAGGCGCAATGACCGTAACCATGAAGGATTCTATTGAACCAACATTGATGCAAACCCTTGAAGGCGTTCCTACCCTAATTCACGCCGGGCCTTTCGCGAACATCGCACATGGTAACTCTTCAATTATTGCCGATAAGATAGCGTTAAAACTGAGTGACTTTGTCGTGACCGAAGGTGGTTTCGGCTCAGATATGGGCTTTGAAAAAGCGTGCAACATAAAAGCAAAAGCGTCGAACAAAAAGCCCGATTGCGCTGTGGTTGTTGCAACATTACGTGGATTAAAGGCCAACTCTGGTTTATACGATTTGAGACCCGGCACTCCATTACCAGATTCAATTTTTAATTATGACCAAGACGCGCTAATTGCAGGCTTTGAGAACCTAAAATGGCACATCAACAACGTTAAGCAATACCAAGTGCCTACAGTTGTTGCGATTAACCGATTCCCACAAGACTCAGCTCAAGAGCTCGATGCTTTGAAACAGATGATCACCGACTTCGACTCAAGCGTTAACGTTGAAGTAAGCGAAGCATTTGGTCAAGGTGGCGAAGGCGCGACTCAACTGGCTCACGCTGTAGTCAAAGCTTGCCAAAAACAGAGTGAATTTAAGCCTTTGTATCACTCAGAGCAAAGCCTAGAAGAAAAGCTGATGGCAGTTGCTGAAGTTGGTTATGGCGCGGCAAGTATTTCGCTATCTCCACTGGCTAAAAAACAACTGGCTGAATTCAAACTGCATGGCTATAGCGACCTATCAGTTTGTTTGGCAAAAACACCACTATCGATCTCGACAGAAGCACACGTAAAAGGTGCACCAACCCAATTTGACGTGCCTGTTAGAGAACTAAAATTGTGTGCTGGTGCTGGCTTTATTTACGCGTTGTGCGGCAATGTAATGACCATGCCAGGCTTGCCTGACAAACCGGCGTTCATGTCGTTAGATATTGATAGTAATGGAAATATCGTCGGCCTAAGCTAGCTGCCCTTAGTTAGATAATCGGCAATTAATCGCGATTAATTTAGCTTAGGTTTCGGAGCAGTGTTCTATATTGAGCAATCATTTACTAACGAAGTGATTGCTCAACAATCAAGCTTAACTGCAAAAAGTTGCACTTAAATCGTAGTTATATGCGAATCTTGTCTTAACTTCTGGGTCAAGATCACATTAAAAACCCTATAAAATATATAGTATTGCGCTGATTCTTTGAGGACAGTGATGAATACAAGTATAAAAAAACTAGTCAGCCAATTTCTATGTACCATCTTTGCCCTAGGACTAGTCCCTGCCCTCTACATTAACTCTGAATTTGACAGGGTTGAAGCTCAGCACACGCTAAATATCCAACAGTCCAGCCAGAACCAGATCGAATACAGCTTTCATGAACTCGCTGTTATTGTTGAGCAAATCTCTAACTCTGTTCCGTCAATCGCCGACTCTCAAACACTACTCCGAGCGATTCGAGAACCTTCTATTATCCATAAAGAAACCCTGCAAGATCTTTGGGTGATGTTAGCTCGTGGCCAAAAATACTATTCCCAGCTTCGTTATCTCGATCTAGCCGGCAACGAAGTGTTCCGCGTTAACTACAAAGACGGTCGAGCCACTGTCGTCCCCGAGAGCGAACTGCAGAACAAATCTTCTCGAGATTACTACCAGATGCTACAGAAGTTAGAGATTGGCGATGTCAGCTCTAGAGGCATTGATCTTGAAATGGAAAATGGAGAAATCATCCACCCGTTAACGCCGGCGCTACGCATTATGACGCCAGTCGCTGAAAACAACCGCATTATTGGTTACTTCATCGCAAACCTGAACATGCTTGAGATTTATAAGCGCCTTCACTATCAAATTGGTGCATCTTCTGCTGTTCCTATTATTCTCAACAAAACCGGACACATAATCATGGGGCCGGATCCTACGGAATCTTTCGGACATGTAATTGAATCACGTTCAGAGCAGACTTACGCAAAGTTATACCCTGAGCTTTGGACTGCGATTCAAGACAAGACATCTTCGAGCTATTTCGATGGTGAGAACTGGTATTTTCATTCCGACATCAGCCCTAAAATCAAACAGTTTGAAAGCCCTATTTACATGGTTCTTCACATTGAAAATCAGCAGTTCAGCAGTCAATACCGACAAGAAAAACAAGCGATCGTCGTTCAGATCATCACCTTGTCTTTCTTGATTTCGATGATCTCCGCTGGCTTCGTATTGTGGAACAGCAACCACAAGAAGAACAGTATCGAGAGCCAACTTGCTAAGGCCGCAATGAATGGCATGTCTGCCTTGGTGATTACCGACAGAAACAACCGAATCATCAAAGTAAACCAAGAGTTCACCCGTGTGAGTGGCTACGAGTTAGAAGACGTAAAAGGCCGCCAACCGTCCATGTTTGCCTCTGGTCGCTACAACGAAGAGTTCTACATCAAGATGTGGAGCATCATCAAAGAGAAAGGCATGTGGGAAGGCGAAGTGGTTAATCGTCGTAAAGACGGGTCTTTGATCACGGAAATATTGCGAATCCAAACCATTAAAGACTCGAAAGACGTGATTCAGTTTTATGTCGCTTCATTTGTGGATATAAGTAAACACAAAGAGCTAGAAAACAAACTGAGAAACCTGAGTGAAAAAGATGCCTTAGCTGGGTGTTGGAACCGCCGTAAATTCGATCTTGAGCTGCGAGATGAGTGCTCTCGTGTTAATCGTTACCCTACTCGCGAACAGTCTTGTTTAGCGATTTTGGACATAGACCACTTCAAACGCATCAACGACAGATTTGGTCACGATTATGGAGATCGCGTCATTCAAACCGTTGCTCAAGTATTACAACGAGAGTGCCGAGAAACTGATTTTGTGGCTCGTATTGGTGGCGAAGAGTTTGGCGTTATTCTGCCTCATACCACAACAGAAGAAGCTGAGTATGTACTTAACAGATTGAGAATCGCAGTCAGTATTGAGCTCGATAACGTGGTGACGGTCAGTGGTGGAATTACCAACCTGACCAACGACCCTGCTCTTAGCTACAAGTGCGCCGATTTAGCACTTTATGAAGCCAAAGCAGCAGGTCGAAACAGTGTGTGCCTGTTCCTAGACAGCGAAATGAGCGAAATCGCCTAACAGAAAATCAGTATTGTTCCGCTAGGCTATTAGTTTGGCGGTTTAACAACCCAATCCTTGCAATCAGCTTGGTGCAGGATAGAACTCTAGTGTGTTCCCCTCTACCACTAGAATACAATCCATGTTCGCAGCATGAGCAGCCTGCTTACCTAAGTTCGTATCTTCAAACACAACACACTGCTTTGGCTGCAAACCCATACCAAAACACGCATCTAAGAAAGTATCCGGATTTGGTTTGTGATTCTTAACGTCTGTTGCTGTCACGAGAATATCGAGCTTACTCAAGATCTCTGTCTTATCCAGTAACTGTTCGGCACTTTTACGTTGACTGCCCGTTCCGACTGCAATCTTCTTGTTACCCAGATGCTCTAACAACAGAGAGTGAGTACAAGGGATAACGTCTCCTTTGTCTTCGATAGCCGCAAACGACGCCATTTTAAACGTAGAAACCGCTTGTGGGTCGAGCGATAAACCGTATTTGCTGTTCACCTCACCGGCTATCTTATAACTCGGCATGCCACCTAAGCTATGCAGCCAAGACGCTTCAAAATGAAAGCCAAACTCTTCAGCCGTTCGCTCCCACGCCTTTACATGTGCAGGCATTGTATCGATCAACGTACCGTCCATATCAAAGATTAATCCTTCATATGCCGTTAAATCTATTTTCATCACTACTACCACTCTTAAATAAAGTTACTGATACCATAACCAATATTCAGTATCATGGCGCCATATTACCGTTCAAAATGGATGTTTATGTTACAAATATCTAACTCTGTTTCGATTCAAGACTGGGAACTCCAGTTAACAGCGATCAGAGCACAAGGAGCCGGCGGTCAGAACGTCAATAAAGTATCGAGCGCGATACATTTACGTTTTGATATCAAGCACTCTACCCTACCTGACTTCTATAAAGAAAAGCTCCTCGCACACAAAGATAGCCGCATCACCAAAGACGGTGTGATTATCATTAAAGCACAACAGTATAGAACTCAGGAACAAAACCGAGATGATGCTTTAGTGCGCTTGAAAGAATTGATCTTGGAAGCGACAAAGGTTCAAAAAGTAAGACGAGCAACTAAGCCGACGCGTGGCTCTCAGAAAAGACGTTTAGAAAGCAAAAAACAAAGAAGCACCACCAAACAGCTGCGTGGAAGAGTGAGCTGATGGCTTCATGCCCTCAGAGAACACATTACCCTAGAAGTATCTGTCAATTTGACTAACGAATCGATCTATTACGCTGTTTATTTGAAAGAAAGACTACTGCTTCTTTTTGACCGACAAAATCAGCTTGATCAACAACAGGCGCTCTTCGCTGGTCAGCAGACGACTGACCGCAGCTACATCTTCCGCTGTTACTTGTGATGCGCCAACAATATCAAGCACCACATCCAAATCCGTCACTTTTAAGGTTCTAGTGATTGAACGATACTGAGACATCTTGATGTCCGCCTCTCCGCGTTCAATCCTTTGATAGGTTTTTAAGCTCATTCCTGCACTCGAGGCTAACTTTTCTTGAGACAAGTTGGCTTGTTTCCTACGCTCAATCAGCGCCAATATTATGGGTTCTTGTGACATAAGCTCATCCTCAAAAGACAGTTATGTCCTAAATTCAGCAAGAAGCAGACCATATTGACTTGTGATGGTTTACATAAGCCATCAAAGGCATATTATTCGCTTGATAAAACCGTTACGTTTCATAAACCTTCACACTGATATCAGTTGTGAACGTACAGGCTAGGTAACTTGAGTATTCAAGTGTTGGGAAATAATAAAAATTGCATATTGCGAATAAGAAAGACGTCATATTGGAAATTGCGAATCGCTATACATTGGCATTTCCTTGCATTAGTCACGCATTAGAATCAGACAATCCCCGCCCAGAAATTATTGCAATACAACATAAGCTACTCACGTACAAAGAGGTGTTGCTGCACGGGAACATGTTGGAAGGTAAGGAATTAAAGCAAGCTTTTTCTGCATTGAACGAAAATGAAAAAGGTGTGGCTCAAGGTGGGATTAAAAGCATCAATGCTGCGATAAAAGAGATGGATGAGATTCTAGAAAGATACAGCCGTAAAGCGGTTATCGAGCTGAGTAACTAGTTCTACAAGCAACTAACCAACTGCACACCTGCAAAAGTAAAAAATAAAAAGTCGACGCTATCTTTAAATAAAGCGTCGACTTGTTCAAAACATTGAAGATCTAACGTTTAACTGCTTTTCTAACACCAGCAATCAACATCAGCATCCCTAGCAAACCAAATGAAATACCTCCGCCACTGCTACCAGAGCCAGTTGACGCACTTGTCCCAGCAACAGCAACTCGTTTTGCCTCTGTCGCGGTAAACTGGACAGTTTCCGTGCTATCATTTACCCCTTTAGTTACATCCGTAATCCAATCTTTATAATCATATACCTCTGTAAATACAGATGTTACGCCGATGTCATCACCGCAAGTAGTCGGCCCAAAACTCGTTATACCGACCTGTTCATATGTAGAGCCATTTTTCCAAAACACCGGACCACCAGAATCGCCTTGGCATGTACCCCCGTATAAGCCATTATTCGGTCCGTTACCGTTGAAACAAATTTGTTTATCAGTGACTAACGGACCGAAAACAGCTTTACAATTAAGAGTATCAACATATGTCAGGTCAACTTGTTGTAGCAATGTCGTACCATCAACATCAGTCTCGATGTCACCATGGCCAACTGCAACGAAATCATTCGCAGCATTAAGGTATGTATCAAATTGAGGGATAACAGTTTCAGCTGAGGATTGAAGGTTAAGAGAAGCTTCTAACTTTAAAATCGCAATATCATTTCTTAATAGTTGATTGATACTGTTTGAATAATCCGTTCGATAATACACCTCAGATACTCGTACTTTCTGGATGCTACCGTTAGGGAATAGAGAAGTATCTTCCAATTGAGGAACAACTACCGTGAAAAGTTGAGCATTCTCATCACCATAAATACAGTGTGCAGCAGTCAGTACATGATAGTTATCTAAAATTGTCGCACCACAGTAAGGGCCTGTTGAGTAAACACCGTCATAATCAATACGATCAATGAACAAGCTTGCCATCGAAGGAAATTCCGTGACTGAAGCGTCGCTACCATTCACAATATAGGGTGTTACACCCAAATCAGGAGTACTTTCGTCCGTGTTTTCCGTTGCCATAACACTTGATGTGTAAATTAATGGCGCTAAAAGCCCTAAAACGGCTTTACGAACCGGACTCATTGTATGGTTTACGTTCATAGTTAACTCCTTGTAACCCCTACTACTTATTTACAAAAATGATGAATCGTCACCATAACACGTCACAATCGTGATTATAGTAAGTATTTGTAACGATATCGCCACATATCTCATTTTATAAACGAATTTTAAGTAACCGTTGTTAGTGGGTAACGTTAAAAGCAATACGTTACCAAAGACATACGCTACCAAAATCAAAAAAGCCTACCGTTAGGCTTCCCAATAAAGAGAAGCAAACAATAGGCTTTCATTTAGCTTAGTGGTTTCTCTTAAAAGAGATTAGCCACGATAGTAACGCTGAGGTACGAATGGCATTTTTTCTACTGTCATTGGTAGCTTCTTGCCACGAACTTCAGCGAATACTTTAGTGCCAATAACCGCTAGGTCAGTACGAACGTAAGCCATAGAAACAGGCTTGCCCGCGTTAGGACCCGCAGTACCACTTGTTACAACGCCAATCTTGTTGTCTTCAGCATCGAACAGCTCAGCGCCTTCACGTACTGGTGCTTTAGTCTGACCAACAAGACCAACACGCTTGCGTTGAACGTCTTTAGTCGCGATTTGCTCAAGGATGATATCAGCGCCAGGGAAACCGCCTGCACGTTCACCGTCAGTACGACGCACTTTTTGGATACCCCATAAAAGGCTAGCTTCTACCGGCGTTGTTGTTGTATCTAGATCGTGACCGTACAGACATAGACCACACTCAAGACGAAGTGAGTCACGAGCACCAAGGCCAATCCACTCTACTTCTGCTTCTGATGTTAGTTTACGAGCAAGTGCTTCAGCGTGATCGTTCGGTACTGAGATTTCGTAGCCATCTTCACCGGTATAACCACTGCGGCTTACGATGCACTCTACGCCGTCGATATCGACTTTTTGAACATCCATGAACAGCATGTCTGCAACGCTTGGTTGGAAGCGAGCCAGAACTTCAGACGCTTTCGGACCTTGAAGTGCTAATAGAGCGCGGTCATCAATCACTTCCATTTTTACGTCTGCAGGAAGGTGAGCCGTTAGGTGGTCGATATCTTGTGTTTTACACGCCGCGTTCACAACAACAAATAGGTGATCGCCAAGGTTAGCAACCATAAGATCATCCATGATGCCGCCCTGTTCATTAGTAAAGAAGGCGTAGCGCTGCTTACCAGAAGGCAGGTCGATAATATCTACTGGAACCAGAGATTCTAAAACAGCGGCTGCATTTTCACCGTGTAGACGCAGTTGCCCCATGTGAGAAACATCAAAAAGACCAGCAGCGTCACGAGTGTGTAAGTGCTCTTTCTTTACACCTAGTGGATACTGAACTGGCATGTCGTAGCCAGCAAAAGGAACCATTTTTGCGCCGACTTCAACGTGAAGTGCATGCAGAGGTGTTTTTAGTAGGTCTTGATTAGCGTGTTCTTGAGTCATTTTATTCTCCATGAAGCGTTGCAGGCTTTCCAAATCGAATCTGCCGCTTATATCTCTATTTAGAGTCGCCTCTAACGATATGGGTTAACGTTAGAAACAGTAGATAGTAAAAAGTGATGTCTTCTATATAGGCTTTTATTACTAGCGATATAAAAAGAGGCTTCTGTATAAAAGCTATACGACTCACTTTCTAAGAATTCACTTCAGTAAACTTCAATCAACATGAGTAAACCGTGTTCACTATAGTAAACAAGCCTGAGTCAGTTTTACACCCTTAACAAGATTAAAACAGCTCAAAATGTGATATTTAACAATTTAAAAACAACTTTCAGTCGCATACAAAAACGCGATATTGATGCTTTTCACACCAACATCGCGTCTTTTGGCAAACGTTAGAAACAAAAGCAAACGTTTGCATTCACTATAAGAAATTCTAACTTTGTTAACTTATTTTGCAGTCACCCACAAAATCAGTGCATCTTCTGTACTAGTAGAAATCAACATATGCCCCATGTTGGCGTCGTAATACATGCTGTCACCTTCGCTCATGGGTACCGGCTCATAGAATTCTGAGTAGAACATCACATCACCAGAGATCACCATCAAGAACTCCTCACCATCGTGGCGAACCCAATCGTTATACTCTTCAAAGGTGCGTGCTCTCACTCGGCTCTTGAACGGCATCATCTTCTTATTCGAAAGTTCTGTCGCGAGCAGTTCATGCTCGTAAGTCGGAGTTGGGTGAGGTTTGCCCTGACCTGCTTTAGTTAAGTCACGACGTCCTGTGGCAACCTTTTTTTTTGGTGGCTCAAAGAGTTGCGGCATATCAATTTGCAAACCCATAGCCAATTTCTGCATCGCTTGGAACGTCGGTGAGATTTGTTCGTTCTCGATTTTACTCAGCGTAGAGCGCGCCAAACCAGTACGTTGGCTCGCCTCTTCTAACGTAATGCCCAGCTTGCTGCGGATATCTTTAATACGCTGGCCGAGCCTAAGTGGTTCGATATTCTGATCTAACGTCTCTTTCGCCAACGTTAAAGATGGGTACTCATCATAAATGTCTTCTGACATAGGTCCCTCATTCATTTCTTACTTCCTGTCTATTGATTTCATTGTTGCATGAAGCGCTTTGTTGATTAAAGAGCACACAGGGAAATAAAGCGTGCTCCCTGTAGCAAAACGAGAAAATCTGTTTCCTATTGGAAATTTTTGTTGAAAATTGATTTTATCGGAGCTATGTTATCGACTTGTTAGATGAAGAGATGCTACTTCAGCTTGCAGCAAGTGATAGATTTAACATTTGTAAGAGCTGTTTTTTACCCGAAATTTTTGGGAACCAATTCGTGCTGCATTGACCCTACAACGATCGCTTTGACGCTATGGTCGTATAAATAAGAAGCAACGCACTATTTATACACCTATACAACGCAAACGATACCGATGCAGAAATCAACGTAAGACCTAATGGACTATAAAAACAATCACCATTAGCTTAATGAAAGGTCTCGACAATGAACGCTTATCAAAACCATAGCTTAGACAGTTTTTTCTCTACGAACCTATCTGCGACTGACGACGCAGTATTTGCTGGAATCCAAGCAGAGAACACTCGTCAAAACGAACAAATCGAACTTATTGCTTCTGAGAACATCGTTTCTAAAGCAGTAATGCAAGCTCAAGGCACTTGCCTTACCAACAAATACGCAGAAGGCTACCCAGGTCGTCGTTACTACGGTGGTTGTGAGCACGTAGATACAGTAGAAGCTATTGCGATTGAACGTGCTAAACAGCTATTCAAGTGTGAATACGCGAACGTACAACCTCACTCAGGTGCTCAAGCGAACGGCGCAGTTAAACTTGCCCTACTTCAACCTGGCGACACTATCCTAGGTATGTCTCTTGACGCTGGTGGTCACCTTACGCACGGTGCACGCCCTGCGCTTTCAGGCAAATGGTTCAACGCAGTTCAATACGGCGTAGACCGCGACACTCTTGAAATCGATTACGAAGCGGTACGCGCTCTCGCTATCGAATGCCAACCTAAAATGATTATTGCAGGTGGTAGTGCTATCCCACGCGTTATCGACTTCGCTAAATTCCGCGAAATCGCTGACGAAGTTGGCGCTATCCTTATGGTAGATATGGCACACATCGCGGGTCTTATCGCGACAGGTGCTCACCCTAGCCCACTACCACACGCACACGTTGTTACAACAACAACGCACAAAACACTTCGTGGCCCACGCGGCGGTATGATTCTGACGAACCACGAAGGCATCAACAAAAAGATCAACTCTGCAGTGTTCCCTGGCCTACAAGGCGGCCCACTCATGCACGTTATCGCGGCTAAAGCAGTGGCGTTTGGCGAAGCACTTGGCCCAGAATTTAATACTTATATTGATTCAGTGATCGACAACGCAAAAGTTCTTGCTGAAGTGTTGCAAACTCGCGGTTGTGACATTGTGACTGGCGGAACAGACACGCACCTAATGCTGGTTGACCTTCGTCCTAAGGGCTTGAAAGGTAACGTAACTGAAGAGGCATTAGAGCGTGCAGGGATCACATGTAACAAAAATGGTATACCATTCGATTCAGAGAAGCCTATGATTACCTCTGGCATTCGTTTAGGTACGCCAGCTGGAACCAGTCGTGGTTTTGGCACTGAAGAATTCAAACTTATCGGTGAATGGATCGGCGATGTACTTGATGGCTTAGTTGAAAGCCCTGAAGGCAACGCTGAAGTTGAGCAACGTGTTCGCAAGCAAGTTAAAGAGCTTTGCAAGCGCTTCCCTCTTTACCGTTAGACCGTTTTTAAGATTTAAATTAAAACCTCATAAATTTTTGGAGAATAAGCAATGGACAATACACTAAAGTTTGCAGACAGCCACGAGTGGGTAAAAGACAACGGTGACGGTACTGTAACTATCGGTATTTCTGAGCACGCTCAAGAGATGCTAGGTGACGTTGTGTTTGTTGACCTGCCTGACACTGACGACGAAATCGAAGCTGGCGAAAGCTTCTCTCTAGTTGAGTCAGTGAAAGCTGCTTCTGATATCTACGCACCAATCTCTGGCGAAATCGTAGAAATCAACGAAGAATTAGAAGATAGCCCAGAGCTAATCAACGAAGAACCTTATGAAGGTGGCTGGATTGTTAAAGTGAAGATGTCTGATGCGTCTGAACTAGACAACCTTAAAGATGCGGAAGAATACCTAAGCTCTATCGAAGAAGACTAATAGGTAACCTCATTACGATAAAGCTGCTCTTTTGAGCAGCTTAATTTTAGGGGCTAGCTCACGGCTCCAGAGAGAAAGTAGAACATATCATGACTGAATTACTTCAAAGCCAATTACTGAAAGACCTGGGTACTCAAAACGAGTTTGTTGCTCGTCATAACGGCCCAAATAAAGCAGACCAGCAAAAAATGCTTGAAGCGATCAACGCGACTAGCCTAGACGCACTGATCGACGAAACGGTTCCTGCACAAATCCGTCTTGAAAAACCAATGACACTTGCTGCGCCACTAAGCGAAATGGACATGCTGGCCTCTCTTAAAGAGATCGCTAACCTAAACCAAGTGAAACGTACTTTCATTGGCCAAGGCTACTACAACACATTCACTCCAAACGTTATTCTACGTAACGTTTTAGAGAACCCAGGCTGGTACACAGCTTACACACCATACCAACCAGAGATCTCTCAAGGTCGTCTTGAAGCTCTACTAAATTACCAACAAATGGTAATGGACCTTACAGGTATGGAAATCGCAAACGCATCACTTCTTGATGAAGCGACAGCGGCTGGCGAAGCAATGACACTGTGTAAGCGTGCAGGTAAAAGCAAGAGCAAAGTATTCTTCGTTGCTGACGATGTTCACCCTCAAACACTAGAAGTTGTTAAAACTCGTGCTGAGTACATCGGTTTTGAAGTAATGGTTGGCGCTCTTGAAACACTTCCAGAGCAAGACGTATTTGGTGCATTAGTTCAATACCCTGGTACAACGGGCGAAGTTCGTGACCTAACAGACATCATTGCGAAAGCTCAAGCAAACAAAACTCTAGTCACCGTTGCTACTGACCTACTCGCATCTGCTCTACTTAAGCCTGCTGGCGAAATGGGCGCAGACGTAGTAATCGGTTCAGCACAACGTTTCGGCGTTCCTATGGGGTACGGCGGTCCACACGCTGCATTCATGGGTACTCGTGAAAAGCATAAGCGTACAATGCCAGGTCGTGTAATCGGTGTTTCTATCGATACTCACGGTAACCAAGCGCTACGTATGGCAATGCAAACTCGTGAGCAACACATCCGCCGCGAGAAAGCGACATCGAACATCTGTACAGCTCAAGCACTTCTAGCAAACATGGCGTCTTTCTACGCGGTTTACCACGGTGCAGAAGGCCTACGTACTATCGCTCGTCGTACACACCACATGACAGCTATCCTAGCGGCTGGCCTGACTAAAGCGGGTTACGAGCTAACAAACAACAGCTTCTTCGATACCATCACAATCAACTCTGAAGAGAAGACAGATGCACTGTACGCGAAAGCACAAGCAGCAGACATCAACTTGCGCCTTCTTAAAGGTAAGATCGGTATCAGCTTAGATGAAACAACCACAGTCGACGACGTGAACGCATTGTTCGCTATCTTCGAGGTGAAAGAAGACGTTCAAGCACTATCTTCTGACATTGCATCAAACGAATTTGCGGCAATTCCAGAAAACTGTCGTCGTGAATCAGAGTTCCTAACTCACCCAGTGTTCAACACGCACCACAGCGAAACGCAAATGATGCGTTACCTAAAACAGCTTGAGAACAAAGACTTCTCACTAACGCACGGCATGATCCCACTGGGCAGCTGTACGATGAAGCTGAACGCTGCTGCTGAGATGATTCCAGTAACATGGCCTGAGTTTGGTTCAATTCACCCATTCGCACCTCTTGATCAAGCAGCGGGTTACACAGCGCTAGCGAAAGATCTTAAAGAGAAGCTATGTGAAATCACCGGTTACGACGATTTCTCACTACAGCCTAACTCTGGTGCATCTGGCGAATACGCAGGTCTAATCGCGATTCAACGTTACCACGCAAGCCGCGGTGAAGCTCACCGTAACGTTTGTCTGATTCCAAGCTCTGCGCACGGTACTAACCCTGCAACAGCATCAATGGTTTCAATGAAGGTAGTGGTTGTTAAGTGTGATGAAGATGGCAACATCGACATGACTGACCTAGCAGCGAAAATCGAGAAGCACAAAGAAAACCTATCAAGTATCATGATCACTTACCCTTCTACGCACGGCGTATACGAAGAGCAAGTGAAAGAAGTGTGTGAACAAGTACACGCAGCGGGCGGTCAGGTTTACCTAGACGGCGCGAACATGAACGCTCAAGTAGGTCTAACTTCACCTGGCTTCATCGGTTCAGACGTATCTCACTTGAACCTACACAAAACATTCTGTATCCCACACGGTGGTGGCGGTCCGGGTATGGGTCCTATCGGTGTTAAATCGCACCTAGCACCTTTCCTACCAGGTCACATCGAAAACGGTGTACAAGGTTCTGACTACGCGGTATCAGCTGCAGATCTAGGTAGTGCTTCAATCCTACCGATCTCTTGGGCTTACATCGCAATGATGGGCGAACCTGGCCTAACAGACGCAACGAAAGTAGCGATTCTGAACGCGAACTACGTGATGGAGAAACTACGTCCTCACTACCCTGTTCTTTACCGTGGCACTAACGGCCGCGTAGCGCACGAATGTATTATCGATATTCGTCCGCTTAAAGAAGACACAGGCATCA
Organism: Vibrio sp. 1F255; assembly: GCF_041439145.1. NCBI lineage: Bacteria > Pseudomonadati > Pseudomonadota > Gammaproteobacteria > Vibrionales > Vibrionaceae > Vibrio > Vibrio sp. 1F255. The sequence continues at coordinate 37,036 of NZ_JBGONQ010000025.1, forward strand.
GCGAAGAAGATATTGCTAAGCGTCTAATGGACTTCGGTTTCCACGCACCTACTATGTCTTTCCCAGTAGCAGGCACACTAATGGTCGAGCCAACTGAGTCTGAAGATTTAGAAGAGCTAGACCGTTTTTGTGAAGCGATGATCGCAATCCGTCACGAAATGGCAGCAGTGAAAGCCGGAGAATGGCCACTAGACAACAACCCTCTAGTGAACGCACCACACACACAAGTTGACATTTCAGGCGCAGAATGGGATCGCCCTTACTCTCGCGAACTGGCTTGCTTCCCATCGAAAGCAACGAAGAACTCGAAGTACTGGCCTACTGTTAACCGTGTAGACAACGTATACGGCGACCGTAACCTAATCTGTTCTTGCCCAAGCATCGACAACTACGAAGACTAATTTTTGTAGATTTTAGATAAACAAAAGCGAACCACTTGGTTCGCTTTTTTGTTTTTGGAGAATCAATCATTTCAAGCTGAGAAGTAAAGATCGCGCCAGCTAACCAACAATTCACATATTGACTTTTATTATCGTTGTTGAATATCTAAGTTTTGGTGCTATTTGTAACGCCAGTAATAAACTTATCTACTTCCGTATAGAACTTGGCCGGATCGTTTTGCACCCAGTGGTTTGCGCCCTCGAATGAAACATTGTCTAACGTACTAATAAACACTTTCGCACGTTCACAACTCTCTAGGCTGTCAGTACCCCAAAAATATACTTTAGGTATGGATAAGTTTTCGAAGATTTGTCCCCAGCCAACCACGCCACGGATATCTTGAGTCGCATGTTGCCCGTAGATTTCACTGGCGGTTTGCCCAAGAACCTCTGGCTCACATCGTCTAACTGACGAAAGATACTTAACACCCGCTCCGTGCCCCCAAACCATGGCAAAACGTTTTGCGAAACCTTCTCCTTTCACCCAGTTCGCAAATTTGTCAGTGCTTAGTTCAGAGTATGTGTCTGCAATAATCTGGGATAGGATGATGCTTTCTTCATGCAGCCCGCCTTCAGCATTAATGAAACCACGCACGATACCTTTCGTATCGTATTCACAGACCAACGTCGATGTATCGCCTCCCCAAGAGTGCCCAAGTAGAAAACAATCATGGATGTTCAATTGGTCGAGTGCTTTCAATATTCGCTTTGCTTGGCTTTCTGTTGAGTGGGATACATTTGAAGCAGGAGAATAGCCATAACCACACAGGTCGAACATGACTAAGTTGTAATTCGGGAGCCAATCTAACGCGTCGGCAAAACATAAATGTGACTCACCCAACCCATGAATCAACACCAGTGTTTCCTGAGACTCTTTGATGTAGGTCGACAAGCAATAAAGCTGGTCACCATCAATCTCTAACCACTTTTCTATCAGCACATTACCCTCTCACTTCTAATCGCAGAATTTGGATTTATCATAACGAATCCAACACGATAAGAAAGGTTAATTTGGTGAAGTTTTATAAACTCATTGACCTTACCGTAAGGGAAAGGTTTAAGGTGAAATGAATGCAACGATGAATGAGGAAACGATGATGGGATGTTGTAACAAAGCGCCAAAAGGTGGCGCCCCTCTTGGCTTGCTTCTAAAAGTCACGCTTGGGATTGGACTTTTCGTGTTTCTGCTGGCGTTGTGGCAGTAGGATTATATATGGCGCTAAATTAGAAGCTAAGAAGTGATGGAAAGCAAAAGATAAATGGCGCCATTATAGTTTGTTAGGTTTTTAATATCGCCATTGTTTCCTGTATTAGAAGCTGTTGTTCGAAGTACTGACGAAAGGTACTATGAAGTTCTTGAATCCAGTATTCACTGTTATCCGTTTCCAGAAACTTCATAGCTTTTTCTGGGATTGGCGCTTTTTGATAGTGAAATGTAGCATTTCGAAAAAGCCGCAAAGAATCAACAAAATCTTCTGCTTCCAGTAATGAATCGACTTTTTCATCGGAACTCTTTAGCTCCCGATAACCTTCAACTACGACGTACAACAAAGAATAAAAAACAGAAACCCGACGAAACGAAGAATACAGCTGAGATATTTTTTGGATCTCGTTAGGAAAGCCCTCATCTGTCGGAATATCAGAGTTGATAACAACTTTTACAGCGTCTGCATTTAACCAATGTGAATACAAAGCAACCATACTTGATTTCATAATGCCTCCTTAAAATCTAACGCCTGCTGTAAGTGGTAAGTAAAGCAATAGGATGCTTACGCACATCACCTTAAAACACTAAGCGCAACCCATAGTAAAAACGCCACTCGTTGCGAATCATCCTTCAATTATTGCTAAGCCTATTTCAACGTGAATTTCGAGATTTCGAGTTTATGTTCCGCACTATATTTTTCAATTTCAGAAACAAATTCTTCGAAATCACTTTTACTTTTAACTTGAACGAAACTGGAATACAAAAAGTGATACTGATTATCTCCAATGTACGGACGGAGGATTTGCATATTCTCAAATGAGTACTTTCTAACCTTCAGTGTTGACGATTGACTAGAAAATATAAACAAAGACAAAGTAACTAAACATATACTAGTAAACACGCCTGTCCAGCCCTCGACATATGTCAAAAGCCAAGCATTCACCGCCCTCGTAAACCAACTATTTTTAATCGATTTGGTTGCGTTAAATAAGCATACAAAGCCAATGAGAAATAGAAGAATAAAAATAACACTATTTGACTGACCACCATACTCAACAGTAGAAGCATTTGCATAAATTGCATTTTCATAGCTACTTGATATTGATGAGAAAAAGTAAGTAATTACCCCTGAAATATAGCTCAGTAAAGGTGAAAGCAGCTTTTCCCAGACACCACTACCAATCGCACCAACTAAAATGGTTCCCAATACTGCAGCGAAAAGCTTAAAAATTTTTAACACTATTAACACCATTCTTAGTTTAGAAATTAACTGTAGGCATAACAGTTATTAGACTGGAAAATCCCGGAATTTAAATACAGAATCTTTCTATCTAGTTTTTATGCCATCAATTGTACTAGCTTTTATCTTTCCATAACAATTACTTATACCGAAGCATTAGTGATTAGCGTGGCAAATATAGAATTTACTGGTCGAGTATAATTTCCACTAAATCATAAACTTACGTGCGTTAACCCTGTGTTTTGACCATCAGAACCTATCCGTACCTCTGAGCAAGTGGAACTCTATAAATCTAATGCTTGACCCTATACGGTAAGGTGTTTATATTGTCGCCCGCCCAACGGGCACATCCTAAAATGCACACCGGCCATCCTGCCATCATTCGTGTATTTATATTGGTGTTGTGAACTTCCATGCTAACGAAACTTCGTCCTTTTACTCGTGAATCGGGTGCACTTATGCATCTTTCGGTTCCAATCATTTTGACTCAAATAGCGACCCAAGCGATGGGATTTGTCGATACGACGATGGCTGGCCAAGTAAGCCCTGCCGACCTCGCCGCTATTGCACTCGGCACAAGCCTTTGGATTCCTGTATTGCTGCTACTACGTGGTGTGATTATGGCCTTAACACCCGTTGTTGCTTACCACCGCGGTGCACGCGACTTTCAAAGTATCTCTGTTGAATTCTTCCAGATGGTTTGGTTGGCATTAATCGCGAGTGTGCTACTTATCGCTTACTTAGTGAGTGCGAAACCGATCTTAGAATGGATTGGTGTTGCCGCTGAGATCATTCCAATTGGCAGTGATTATGCGTTCGCCCTCGCCTTTGGTGTGCCGGGTATTGCCCTGTTCTACACCTTGAATGGCTTCTGTGAGGGTATGAACAACACCAAAGTGCCGATGATCATTTCTGTGGTTGGTTTGTTGGTGAATATTCCGGTCAACTACGTGCTTATTTACGGTAAGTTTGGCTTCCCTGAAATGGGCGCTGTGGGTTGTGGCTGGGCGACAAGCTTGGTCTATTGGTTAATGTCAGGAATGCTGTATTCCTACATTAAAGGTCATCACCACTACAAAATCATTATTAGTTTTGCAGACGCTAAACCAAAAGCAAAAGAGATGCTTCACCTTCTAAGGTTAGGTTTACCTATCGGTATGAACATCGCGGTGTGTGGCAGTATCTTTGCGGTAATCGCTCTGATGATTGGCCGTATTGGTGCAGAGAACGTAGCAGCAGCACAAATTGCACTGAATATATCGAGCCTAACTTACGTGATTCCAATGAGTATCTCGTTTGGTATTACGATTCGTGTCGGACACGCACTAGGCGAGAAAGACGAACTAGGCGCAATTGAACGCAGCAAAGTCGGTATCTTGGTTGCAGCGTTAATTTCATTACTTTCGGTTGCGATGTTCTTGCTGTTCCCAGAGTGGATCATTAGGCTTTACACAACCGACCCTGCAATTAGCGCAACAGCAGCAGTATTGTTGACCTTTACGGCAATGTACCAATTCAGCGATGCATTGCAAACGTCTGCTAACGGCGCACTGCGTGGCTATAAAGACACTAAGATCCCGATGATCTTAGCTATCGCTTCATACTGGGGCTTAGCACTACCATTAGGTATGGTGTTGGGCTTAACAGACCACATTGTTCCAGCAATGGGTGAAGAAGGCTTTTGGATTGGTATCCTGACGGGCTTGAGCGTTTCAGCGACGCTGATGTTAATTCGCTTACGACACGTGATTAAGAAACGTGACTTGCCACCAGCAAGTGCTCCATTGGCAAACTAAGATAGGTCAATAAGCTAGTAGAAAAAAGCGCGTTATTGCTACTCGGCAATAACGCGCTTTTTTATTGAATTTCTATAAACCAGATGATGTGCTTGGTTTAACACTCATCGTTCATAACGCGAACTGTACACTCACAACCATCTACTGGACATGTGTCTCCACTTGTCCTGCCGCCAAAAGAATCATAGATAACATAACAACCCGAAGGTAAGGCATCGTCGGTAATATTATTGCTGTTCAGGTCTGCGTCACTAAAAGGTTGATTGTATCCGACTACCGTATGTCTATTTCCATAATCTGAGATAATACTGTCATCATCTGACAAGGTAAGGAAATCGAGCATTTTTAACTTGTCTCCGGACTCCCCTCGGCTTTCAGGGCAAAGTGTTCCCCAATCGACTTCAACGCTACCGATACCAAAATCAATTACATAGTTGCTCTGATCACCTGGGTTTGTTGCGTCCGGATTAAGCCCAACAATAATGGCTTTAGAAGTCACCTGCGTGATAACACCTTCCATCGCACCAGCAACACCTTCAAGTACCGCTTCTCTTGCTGACTCTTGAATATTGAGGAATCTCGGGGCTGCTGTAACGGCCAATACTCCAAGTATCACGATCACAATGATTAATTCCATTAAAGTAAATCCATTTTTCTTCATGACATCCGCATCTTTTGATAACTTAAATATTCAATAATCCAATGAATTACCTATAACTATACACCTCAAATAGGACTCATAACACTCCACGGCTATCGCTTTTTATAACGCTGGTTGTGGTATTTGTTCCCTTTAGAGGCTGAAAAGATAACTGGAAGCGTTATCACATAAGGTGTCAGCGGGTTTAAATTCGATCAAATGCGTGGTGCAACTGAAAGTATCGATGGAAGAAGGTTTAATTGATTTATTTGAACTGAGGCTCGCTGCGTATAATCAAAGTTAGACCATTTTTGAGTTGCCCTTTGTGTTTCTACACTTAAGAAAGCAAGAAATGAAATAGAATCCATAAAAAAGCGCGTTATTGCCATTTGGTAATAACGCGCATCTATAATCGTTGTACGACTATCGCAACATTAGTTCACTGCTTTCACGTAAGGAAGCACTCGGAATCCATCACGTACTTTTTGGCTTGGAATGTAATGACGGAAAGCTAAGTTAAACACACCAGAATCGTTTTCTGTTTTGATGTTGTTTACTGCATCATCACCACAACCAAAGCTTACGGTGTAAGTGCCGTCTGCATTTTTCTCAGCCGTGTTTGAGCTTACGTTCGCCACTTCACCAAACATGAAACCTTGCTTGTTGTAGACCGTTACCGACCAAAACGCTTGGTTCTTAGGATCATCAAAGGTTGCCTGATGACAAGTGTCTGCTGGGAAGTTACCAGAGACTTCGTAAATATTGTCATCTAACTGCGCGCCACCCCAACCGATAGCCGCACCCACTGCGTACTTCTCTTTGGTAAACATCTCTTTTGAAGCATCTTCAGGGCTGGTAAACATACCAAACGTCGCCTGAGCACCATCGCGTTTCAGTAGTTTCGGCATTTCCATTTTAAGGTTTTTCTCTACCTCATCGAATGATTTCTCATCCACTTGCATTGCCATAAATTTCCCGTCTGCTTTTGCATCAATGCTCATTTTATCTTGGATTTCATGAACTTCATTTTTCGAGAATGTCGCGTCGGTACGAACAATGACGTAAACGTGATCACCGCTATGAGTAGAAAGATCAAACGTACCTGAACCGTATTGCATTGACTGAATGCGGTGATCTTCAGTAATCACTTCCATCGACATGTACTTGCCTTCAGGGATCTCAGGTAACGTGACGGTCGCCCCCTTTGATACATTAATTACTGCCATTGAGTAGTAGGTGTCTCGGTTCATTCGAACCACATCCTGTTCATCTGTTGGCGTTAGCTCGCGTTACGTTCCTCTCTTTGATTAAAACACTTAACGACACCAATAAGTTTAAATCCAGCCGAGAAAGCTGTTGTTCGATAGTCATCATAAGACATGCATCTGAGTAATATCACTCGTTAAATAATTGCACCATTGTGACTAACAAACAAGTCTCTGTTTAAACGATGGCATTTATATCCAACTAAAAAGGCGAACCCATCGGTTCGCCTTTTTGTTTAAAGATTCGTATTTATCGATTGATCGCCAAATATGAGCCAGCAGCAATCATTATTCCACCAGCACTTTGGTTTAACCTTTTATGTGCGCGTGGCGTTTTTAACAAACCTGCCATTCTGCCCGCGCCCACAGCGATAAGCATTAAGCCTGACATCAGAGCAACAGATGCTAAAGCAGAAACTAATACGATATCTTGTGAGCGCAGAACAGTCAGATCAATAAAAGTCGGCAAGAACGAAATATAAAACAGAATCACTTTAGGGTTCGATGCTGAAATCAAAAAGCCTTGCGCGAAACTCGCGAGTTCAGATTTCTGACTCTGTTTGGCCGCAAGTTCCGCAGAGCCTTGCACTTCAGGCAGGCTCTTAAACATCTTGTAGCCCAAGTAAATCAAATAAGCTGCACCAACATAGCGAATCACCTCAAACGCAATCGACCAATTCTCGGCAATCGTTGCTAGACCGAAACAGGCAAGCGCAAGGTAAATAAGATCACTGCATATCATACCTAACGAAAGCGTGACGCACTTTCGCCATCCTTGAACCATAGCACGAGCTAAAATGGCAAAGACGCCAGGCCCCGGAGTAATACCAAATACAAACATGGCAATAAAGAATGTAATCGCACTTTCTAATGACATTGGACTGTCCTTTTCTATAACCCAACATAATTGATCATGAACGTATCATGGAGCTTCGATTCTGGTAAAGAACGTTTTTTACTAAATACGATTTACACAACTCATGTATTGAATAAGTGTCGCACGTAATTTACCCACCAGACTTAATTAAACCTAAACCTAAGTACTTTTCGTTAGGGCACAAAAAAGGCGAACCTATTGGCTCGCCTTAATCATTTTGTTCGCCAGAATCGTTTAGTCGTTACGAATGGGTGATAACAACTCAGGGTTAACCACCAAATTTCTCACACCGTGGGCGTGATCTTCGTTAAAGTCATTGCCTTCACACCAGCTACCTACTGTCGCGATATTTACTTTCGCGACTTGTGGTCTAACGCTCCATGTTACTTGGAAAGGTGAACCTTGCTCATTATAACCAGGACCCGTTGTAGAGCCTGCGTATTGGATCGCTGAGCCCGTATCTTGTGGGATGTTTGGTGCTTGGTGTAAGCCGTTCACTTTTGAATGTTTAGCGAGCGCTTCAAAGTCGGGTGCTTTGTCGTCATTCACTAATACGTAAACTTGGGTTTCTACACGCAGTTGCGGGTTGGTAATCGCATCGTTAAAACAAGCACCCAGTGTTTCACCCGGTTCAACTTGCGCCGTTGAATAAACATAGTGAACTTCAATGGTGTCACCCGAATGCAAAGAACCATGCTCGCTCGGACAAACCTTGCCCTCAAATGGTTTCAGCTCAGCAGAACTCAGCTTGCCTGTGTATTTAAAGCCACTCTGGAATCCCTTACCATCACCGTTACCAGCGTATTGAGTAAACTCTCCACCTTTATGCTCAGCATTTTTATGGAAGTGAATATTACATAAGTTCATCGCTGTTGAATCAGGGGCATCCGAGAACAGCCTAGTATTTTTACCTTCTAATGAACCCAAATCTCGTGGAGCTTGCGGTCCAAAACCTTGTCCTTGGGTATTTTCAGAAAGCTTCGCTCTTTGTTCTGCGATAACTCCATCTGATACAGACTCATGGTTCGCATCTGATGCATTTGCATGAGCTGACAACATCACCAATGCGGCACTTAAAAACACACTCTTATTCTTCATTTTTCTTCCCTAGAATATTGATAACTAAACCTAAACCTACTTAACAGCAAACATCTTACTATGCTCGTAAGTGAATATAAGAGTTGTCTTTATAAGATTAGATTTCATTGCTTACTTTGGGATGAGTATTAGAACCCTTGATGCATATAACAAGTCAAACAGGGTAAATTCGGCGACTCCCTTCCAGAACTAATAATTCCTATTTTCGTTAACCGTCGCCTGACTCAGCGCTCAGATAAGTGAACACGATTCTTAGGAAGAATGGTGGCCAGATTTAGAAGATCAAAAAAGGCGAACCATCTGGCTCGCCTTCACGTTTCATTCTATCTATTAGGTTGTGGTTCTAAGTTAACGATTTAACCGTTACCGGTGGCAAATATCCCAAACGTCATGACGTTCAATGCATCTGTCACGCCCTCTAGTGATTTAATCACCGTCTTAGTCGGTTTATTATGACGAATAAAATAGCTTCCGATGCCTTTTTCACCGCCACTCTTAGCATCGCTTTCAGTTGTTTCTGTCGCTTCTATTTGAGAAGGCTCCACTGATTCTGGCTCTGCATTGGCGTGAGCTATCGTGTCTTTATTTGAATCAAGGTTAGTGAGTGGTTGATGATTAACGATTGAATCATGGGAAGAATCAACGCTGGTCTCAGCGTTTGTATCCTTTGAAGTCTCGAGATTACTCTCTCCCTCTATACTTTTCGACATAGCGTCTTCGTTGCTCAATGTCTCGTCGTCTAGCTGATGATTACTCGTTGAAGAACAGGCTGTTAAGAAGAACAGGCTAACGATGAATATGAGTAAGTTTCTCATCATAATGATAAAGCACGAATTAATAAAACATTGTTCGATTGTATTTTATTTGGCTGACGACATCCAGTGATAAGCGGAGTAAACACGAACAGTCACGGTCTTGAAGAGTAAACAAAAGCGTACGGGTTTAGTGCTTAAGAATAATAATTCGAGAGCTCAATTAGGTTGCCCGCCGCTTATCATCTGAAAGGTGGTGTCAGTTAGGCTTGGGGATTCACACGCTATAAGCTTAATCTTTACTGGAACACAGTTCAGAGATTCGGTCACACATGGCTTGGTTGACTGCGAAGTGGGTGTTGAGGAATGCTAGTTGGGCAAGTGCCGATTCAGCGGTGCGCTCGTAGCCTTGGGTAAAGGTTGGTAGCAATTGGGCAAACTTAGGGAAGCGTGCTTCTAGCCTTCTATCCGACATAAATTCATCAACGAATTCAGGCTCAGACTGTTCAGTTTGATCCACAAGATCGATCAAACGATCGAGTGCGTAAGATTGAACGAACCGACTGCCCGACAGCTTTTCGCCTCGGTTATAACGAGACATACCCACATAAAGATTGGTTAGAGCCTCACCAATGATCCAATCTTGGGAATTAGTGTCTGTCTCCCCTTTTATTGGTGAAACACAACACTGTGTATCAAATTCATGTTGCTGCCAAACAATACGCCCTTCAGCAAACGGAATGTGCGCTAACTCGTGGGGTTCAAACACTGCAAACTCACAAAAGATTCCGTCAGCGTACAGAACTTTATAGCCATCGACGGTATTTCTCACTGCGTAGTCGATTGAGTGAATATCAGATAGCCAATGCAAACTGTCTAAGAAATACTGCTTGTGCCCTGTTTGCACTATTGCGAAAAAATCGACATCTGAGTACTGATCAAGTCGTTCTGTTTCAATACCTACTGAGCCCAATCCCAGCAAAGCATGAGCCTTACCCGATGCTTCCAAAGACTCCCCAATAGCATCTAAACGCTGGAGTAATTTTTCTGGTGTGTTTATGTGTCTTGTCTGTATCACTTTGTCCGTCTGCATTGCTCAATCCCTATCAAGTTGAATGCCACTCAACCTAACTGATAGTTAGAACATCTAAGAAGCTTAATTTATAAAATGTGTGTTTTGGATAACGATCTGTGCAAGTTATTGTTTGAATTAAGGTGGGATTTAGAGGTGAGAAAGAGTGTGTACAAGCTATAAACAACACTCTTCTATCATGACTTATCTTTTTAGCAGCTCATATTTGCAACAACGTTGACGCCATGCTCACGAAGTTTGCTTTTCTTCCAAGCTCTCGCGTCTGCCGACATGTGAACAGAGACCGTAAAACCCAATTTGGCACTCATGATACCGATCGACATGCCTAGATTACCCGTGGATCCTACCGCAATGCTGTATTGTTGGAAGAAGTCACGGAATTCAGGTTCGAGCAACTTACTATAGTCATCGCTCTCACACAGTAACCCGGCTTCAATCGCAAGCTTCTCGGCATGCGTTAGTACTTCATAAATACCACCGCGAGCTTTGATTGAACCTGAAATTGGCAAATGGCTGTCTTTCTTCATCATCAAACGCCCTTTTATAGACTGCTGATAATGCGCTTCCAATACTGATTTCATAGATGGAATGTCAATAAGCTCAGACTCGATGATGCCATTGGTCGCTTGAGTTTCAGGAAACGCCTTGGCTAGATAAGGAGCAAACCTTTGTAGCCTCATGCTCGCATCGTGAATATCTTGTTCGCCTAATCCCACATAAAGCAAACCGCGCTCCAGAGACGTCACATTTGGGTTAAACCAAACCACTTCTTCCAATGCAATCAATTGTTGAAGCAGTGGGAAGTCCGAGATGAGCTTGTCGATATTTAATACAGTCATGGGTGACTTTTCTGGCTAAGCGCGTACTGCGCAGGTTCAATCATTAGTAAACCTATTTAAACGGTATTTGTGTAATCATTCAATGATCTGTAGGCTAGCCTGTCTTCTCATAAGCAAACAGTAGAACAACCTATGAGCGCCTCTCTTCGTAATAGCATTTTCGTGATGTTAGGGATTCTATTCCTAGCACTTAACCTTCGTGGGCCTTTTACGAGCTTGGCTCCTGTGCTTTCTCAGGTTATGGAAGGCCTCAACCTTACGTCATCGGCTGCAGGCTTCTTAACAGCTTTGCCACTGTTAACTTTTGCCTTATTCTCACCATTAGTCACCAAGATATCCCAACGAATTGGTCTAGAGCCTAGCCTGTTATTAGGCTTAGTTCTGATCACTACGGGTATTACACTGCGCTCTGCTGGGTTAACCCCAACCTTGTATATCGGCACGGTGATGATCGGGCTTGGTATCGCGATTGGTAATGTGTTGTTGCCTGTAGTAGTGAAAGCTAGCTTCCCGACACGCATCGCTACTGTGACTTCTCTGTACATCTTTACGATGGGCATCGGGTCGACGTTAGGCTCAAGTTTGATGGTGCCGTTTTCAAATCTAACCTTATTCACGATCACGGGTTGGCAATTAGCACTGTTAATGAACCTAATATTCCCAATATTAGCTTTGATGATCTGGTTGCCTAAAATCAAAAAGCGCTCTTCTTCATCGACCAATAACAAGCATCAAGAAAAGCCGATTCCGATGAAGAAGATGATCAAGAGTGGCATTGCATGGCAAGTGACACTAGCTCTTGGGCTTAACTCATTTACCTTCTACTCTTTGGCAGGCTGGCTTCCACAGATCTTGAACGACCTTGGCTACAGCGAAATCGATGCGGGTTATATCTACGGATTTCTACAATTTTCGACTATGGTTCCGGGATTACTGTTACTGCCGTTCTTAGGTAAAAGCGATAACCAACAATGGCTCATTACGCTTTGTACTTCGAGTGTATTTATTGGATTGATTGGGCTGCTGTATTTGCCTGAGTTTGCGATCTTTTGGGTGGGACTCTTTGGATTAGCCAACTGCTCTACGTTTATTATCGCTCTCTCTTTTGTTGGCCTGCGAACTTCGAATAGCAGCCAAGCCGCATCGCTGTCGGGTATGGCGCAAGGAATCGGTTATGCGTTGGCTGCCACTGGTCCAACATTGGTGGGTAAGCTTCATGCCCAGACAGATTCTTGGAGTGTGCCGATTCTGCTGATCGCATCTGTTGCCTTTGCGTGTACGATTTTCGCGGCATTGGCAGCACGAGATAAGAAAGTAAGCGTTTAGGCCAAACAGAATGATTATGGCGTCGCGACTCTATGGCTGACGACGGTTTTGATGTATTCACTTGGCGACAAACCAAATTTGCCTTTAAAGCGCTGACTAAAACGCCCTTCCGATTGGTAACCGCAAGACTGAGCCAACATCGCCACATTCTGCTGTCCGTTTTGCATCAGATAAAGCGCGTGACTCAAGCGAACTTCAGCCAGTACCTCTCGATATTGCATGCCTTCCAGTTTGAGCTTCCGAATCAATGTGGCTCGGCTCATCGCAAAACGCTCCGCCACCGACTCTAGCGGATGTTTCTCATCTGGTGAATGTGAAAGATAATGGCTAAGCTTTTGGCTAAACGAGACGTTGGCACTGGCAAACAATAGATGCAACACCCCTTTTTCAGCCAATTGCTGGTACAAGCCCTGCAGCCAAAACTGTTGAGTCTCTTTGCTCATGCTCTGTGTATCAAACGAAAACAACGCATTGAGTGAGTCTTGTAAGTTTCGATCCACTTTCACCGTAGGCAGTCCCAGATCATTCGACCGTTCCTCACTTAAATCAAGCATCGCCTGAGAAGGTTGGAATTGAAAGCTGAACACTCGCGACAAGAAGCGCCCTTTGTGGGGCATGTTCTCAAAACTTAGTGAAGCTGATGCCTCACACAACAGCAGATCAGAATGTGAGAGCTCTGCCACTGAATCTTTCCAAAACAGGCGCTTACTTCCTGTAATGATCTGAATGATACTAGGGGATAGAATCCTCACATTACGCAGCTTTTGTAACTGCTCTGCACGAAAGATCGTCACTTGATATTGATGATTCATCTCATCCCCTTATTTACTTATTATGTACGTGTATAAGCTTTAACGTACATAAGCTATTAACGTGTATAAGTTGCGGTCAGTTTAGCTTTGTCTAAAGCCATGCTGTTCAACGTGAATCCAACCACAGCCGACGGCGTATTTTCGTCGAGGTTAAGTTTGTCCGTTGGTAATGCCCAAACCGTGAACTGGTAACGGTGCATACCATCTTTTTCTGGAGGACAAACGCCACCGTAGCCAACTGTACCATAATCAATGCGACCTTCTTTGCCACCGACTTTAGAGATGTCGACACCGCGAGGTAGCTCGTTCACAGTTGCAGGGATATCAAACGCAACCCAATGCCAGAAGCCACTTTCAGTCGGTGCATCTGGATCATAAGCTGTGATAGCAAAGCTTTTGGTACCTGCTGGTGCATCTTTCCACATCAATTGTGGTGATTGATTATCGCCGTCACAACCCCAACTAGAGTATTCAAAAGTCTTTGCCATTGGGTGACCTTCTTGAATATCGTTGCTGGTTAATTCGAACGCATGAGCAGAGCCTGTAGCCAAAATACTGATTGCCAATACTGATTTGATGATGAGTTTCATGATGGTTCCTCTTATTAGGTATGAGCCCAGTATAGTCCCCTCATTTCGCCCAATAATGACAGTAAGTACACAATTAGCTATTTTATTTCAAATAAATGATACTTACTGTATTTGTACTTTATTATTTAAAAGCATGACCCACTCGACAATTTGTTGTTAAAAGAACACTTGTTGACATTCAGGTTACAAATCGCGCCCAAAACTCTTTAGACTCGCCCCACGACTTTTAACGAGAATGATTGGATGCGCAGGTTTACATTAGCTCTTTGCTTGATCTTTTGGCTCCCAACCCTAGTCAATGCCCAAAGTTTGCAAGATAAGTGGCAAACTCTGTATCAACTGAGCTGGCAATCATCCCCACTCTTAGTATCTCAACAAGAGTTGGCTCAGTATCCGAAAGTTCTGCTCCATGAAAATAGCCGCTATCCTGATTTCAACCAATTCAGTTGGGACGACATCGCAGCGTTAGCGTCAATACAAGATCACTGCCAAGCGATTGAAAGCAGTAACCCTTCATTACATGAAGCCATCGAGTTCGAGCTCGCTCTGTGTCAGCAACAAACATTGGATTCGATTTGGTTTGCAGCACACTCCAAACGTCACCCTGCCGGTGGCAGCTTTGCTGGTCGTTATTTAGCCGCTTACCCAGATGTGACCGAGCAGATACGCCCATTTTTGAGTCTTACCAACCCTCAGCACCCTTTATATAACAAACTAGAAAGCCTAAGTGCACAAGGCAGAGAAGCACTGCTCAATGGATACCGCGCTTGGCAACAAGATGATGTGCTTTGGTTAAGTGGCGAACAAGGCTGGAAAGCTATTCCCTTAGATGTTTGGCAACCTATCGCAGAGCAACAAGAGGTATCTTTGGCAGGTGAAACCTGTACTTTTCGTTACAGTAACGTGTGCTTAAACGAGCCTAGCAATGACAATCTGATCATGAAAACCTTGATCTTTACATTGCTGCTAACGTTGCTTTCCGGGCTCGCTAGAGTCTTATACCTAAGAACAAAACAACGAAAAGAGAGGCAGTTCGTTTTACAGCTTCTTACTCATGAACTGCGCACGCCTATTACTAGCCTAGGCTTAACCGTCGAAATGTTTAGAAATCGCTACGATGACTTTTCTGATGAAACTCAAAGTGCGGTTTGGCGTTTAATATCTGACTATCAAAGGCTTTCTCAGCTCACCGAAAACAGCAAAGTGTACCTAAGTTCGGATCAGTCAGAGCCTTTGTTGAAGCAAAACGCTTCATTAGAAGAGTGGCTCGATCATGTCTGTGAAAAGCACAATATTTCTTATCAATGTGAAGCGCGTGAAGTTGAACTGAACCTTCCCTATTACTGGCTAACCATCTGCTTGGATAATCTAATCAAGAATGCCAAACAACATGGTAAAGGTGAGGTTTTGGTAAAGGTCGAACTCGGTGACAAGCTGACGATTGAGGTACAAGACGAGGGGCACTTCCCTTCACCGATACAACGGCTCATGTCTGGTGTCACGCCAAGTGAAACGCACGAACTGGATAACATGGGCATTGGCCTGACTATTGTCGAGCACTTGATGAAGCAAGCGAATGGCCGCCTCATTATTCTTCGTAACCCAACCCGATGTATTTTGGAAATTGCTTATGAACACCCTACTGCTGATTGAAGACGACCAACTGCTTGGACAAGGCCTCGTCAGCTTCTTTGAATCCAATGGTTACCAATGCCTTTGGGCGAAGGATTCAGAGAATGCCAGTAAGAAATGGTTTCGAGCCGATCTTGTGATACTGGATCGACAGCTTGAAGATGGGGACAGCTTGCAACACCTTCCAAACTGGTTGCTCCTCAAAGCGCTGCCTGTGATTGTGTTGACCGCTAAAGTAGAAGTTCAACAACGTGTTGAAGGTTTAATGGCGGGTGCCAATGACTATGTGACTAAACCATTTTCGAACGACGAATTACTCGCTCGAGTCATTACCCAGCTACGTCCGTTAGGTGTGAGCCAACTAAATTACGCCAACATTGAAGTCCGCTTGTCTGAACGAATCGCTTATTTGGATGAAAGCCCGATCACGTTAAAACCTAAAGAGTTCCAGTTATTGGTCTTGTTTGTTCAGAACCAAAGTCGTGTGTTTCATCGTGATGAGTTACTCAATAAGATTTGGGGTTATCAAGCCTTTCCAAGTACCCGAACCGTGGATAATCACATACTGCGCTTGCGCCAGAAGCTGCCAACCCTAAAGATCGAAACACATCGCGGCGTTGGTTACCGCTTAGCTGGGGAATCATAATGAGAGTCACTTCGTTAATCGCATTGATCTGCGCTTTGCAGTTTGCGTGTCACGCCGCTTGGTTTACCAACACGCCATTACAACATACGTATCAATCTCTGCTTGATGAACAACCTCAAGTCGCGTGGCAAGAGCTTCAAATCGCACTCAATCAACAAACACTTGATAGTGAGCTTTGGTTGCCAGTTAAACAAGAGATACTGAGCCAAACTCAATGCGGAACTTCACTAAGACAAGACACTGAGACGAAACATCACATTCAAGTTAGCTTCATTCGACGCTACGGCCTGTCATCGCACGGTTATCAAATCAAAGTCTCTGCCGAGCAACTCAGCAAAGGCTCAGAAACTCAAACTCTTTCTTTGGTATCGCCTAAAGGTAAAGTCCTTCTCGATGGGCAACTCACTTCCAACAATGAGTATCAAGAGATTGAAACCAATGAAATGTTCATCAAACCCGAATCTGGTGTTTATCAACTAAAGATAGGTTCAAATCACTACCCTATTATTGTCGCTTTAAATAACAGTAATCGATGGCTGACGCTCGAAAGTAAACTCAGCGAACCACATATCGTGCTCTCGCCTCCAAAGGTGATCGACAACTGCCCCGACGCTAACGTGAGTTGGCAATGGTTTGATGAAAACTACAACCTGCTGGGTTACAAAGTGCCAATCAAAACAGCGCAAGCACCCGTTCCCACAGAAAGTCCACTTGGAACCAAAGCCAAGCACTTGAGTGCTTCGGTTGAAATGTTTGAATACCAAGGCGCTATTGAAGTCCAATATGTGCAGCGCGTCGCCGTGCCTTTCTAATGGAAAACCACTAAAGCCAAACAGAAAATAGAGACATATAGGTGACAAAGCACTAGCGCTACTTAGGTGTAATAACCGTAGTTACCCTTTACGGAATCTAAATATGCTCAGCGTACGTCACCCACTCAATCTTTCTAATTTTGCCATTGTGGCTTTAACAACAGCTTGTCTGTTTTCATCCAACGCACAAGCGAGCCAAATAACGCTCACCAGTAACAACAATACCGTCGCTACCTCATCGAATACTTTAGAGGTCGATTGGAACGGCTTAAGCGTTAACAGTGCTGCTCTCACCGTTGATAGCCAACCACAGAAAGCGACCAATCTGGTCATTGGCTTTTCCGATAAAGCTGACTCAGCAAAAATCGCCACTTGGACCTTAGTACCCAGTGGAATAAACGTTAAGGCAGAGCTTAATCAAGACCAGCTCACTTTTCAGTTCAGCTTACCTTCAAATATACAGGTGAAACGAAACAAACCCATCGAATTGGCGTGGTTTGATCTTGCCGAACAACAAACTCAGACACTATTTCTTCCGTTTAGTGAAGGTATGCGCGTGCCTACTGACAACAAGCTTTGGGCAAGTTATCTCGTCGGTAACCATTCTGGAAGTAACACTACTCAAGACTTGAAGATGCCTTTTTGGACAGTACAGCAAAACAATCATTTCATTAGCTATCAAATGGTTAATGCAACCAACAATCAACTGCTCTTTTCAGATGCATCCTCTAATGCTTCCTCAAATACAAAAACCAAAATTGATATGAAGGCAGCACACCAATTTACGATGCTCAATCAGTCACAACCTTTTCTTGTTCGTATCACCCTCGGAGACTCGTGGTTAGATGGTGCCAAACAATACCGAGATTGGCGCATCAATAATGACCAGTCTGAAACGCTTGTAGCAAAGCAAAAGCGCAATCCAGATGTGACTAAGTTGATCGGCGCGAGCCACGTTTACCTATTTGGCAAAGACCCATTAAGCATCCAAGATGTGAGTGACTGGTGGGGATTGAAAACATGGTATCTAGAGGGCTCTAAACTCAATGTTTCTGCGGAAGCGAAAAGAGAGCTATCGTCACTCTCCAAGGGGAAAGATTGGTTCAGTCAGTACCACAAACAACTATTGTTGGACTCTATTAGCCAGTCATTGCAGGTGTTATATCCTGTTGGTAATCCGACACTCGAAGACAACACGATTAAAGCGCAATATAAAGCAGCACAGGATAAGAAGAACTGGTTGCTAGAGCACGCTTCCCCTTACCTAAACTCGTCAGAGACTTGGGGACAAGCGCTGTCTTCAGACATGGTCGCTAATCTAAATAAGGCAGGCTTAAACAAACTGTGGCTTGGATTCGATAATTGGATGCCAGCATTCTATCAACCTAACGCTGTGGGTCTGGCAAAACAGTCCGGATATCTGGTCGGTACTTACGATTCCTACAACACCGCAATTCCTGCGAAGCTCAATGACAACTGGCTAACCGCTCAATTACCAGAGCCGATGCGTCAAAGTTGTGCCATTGAACTAGCGGATGGGAGTTTGAAAAAAGGATTTCGTGGAAACGGCTTTTACTTAAACCCGAACTGCCATTTAGAATACGTAAAACAGCGTGCTCAAGACATTATGAGATTCGGCAACTTCAACAGCTTGTTCTTAGATGTTGATGCAACCGCCATGGCACGTGAAGATTACCGCGTCTCTATAGACAGTAATGGCAATACAAACGACGAATCAGACATGCTTTCTGCGTTCAACAACCGAATGAAGTGGCTTAGCGAGCAACCTTCGTTAGTATTAGGCTCTGAAGACGGCAACAGCCTAACAACAAAAGGCATCGCGTTTGCACACGGCTTAGAAACGGTTGGTTTTGGTTGGACAGACAAAGACATGAAAGAGAACCGCCAATCTCCCTATTACTTAGGTCGTTGGTACCCAGACCAAAAGCCCGACTTCTTCTTTAAGCCGGCCGAGGTTAAAGAGCCCTATAAGTCGCTACTGTTTTCGCCTCAATATCGAATTCCACTTTACCAAGCCGTTTTCCATGATGAAGTAATCAATACGCACCATTGGCATTCAGACAGCCTTAAGTTCACTAATGTACAAGCAGAACGTGACTTAACCGCCATGCTGTACAACACACCACCGATGGTTCACTTGACCAGAGATGAAGCTTTATCAAGTTCAAGCCAGAGAATCAAAGCACTCAAACACTATCAAGATGGCTTTGAACCAATGCACGAACAGTTATGGGATAAACAGTTAGTCGATTCCGAATGGTTAGATAAGAGCGGCGATGTTCAACAAACTGAGTTCAGTGACGGAAGTAAGATCATTGCCAATTTTTCAGATCAAACCTTTCATCAGAGAGGCCTTAAAGTCTCGCCGAGCGCTATAAAAGCCGTATTGAGCAACGGACAAACGTTAGAGTGGAAATCAGAGCCTAACTAGTTTGAACGTGCCGTTTTTAAGCCTCACCTTATTCACTATTACGGGTTAGCAGGTAGTGTTGTTAACGAGCAAAAATCCACACCTTTGACACTCAGGTACCAATCCCAATCGACACCTAATTCTCTCTATTTTTGTACAAGAAAATTGGGTGCCGACCACAATTTCAAACACAGATGTTTTCACATAAATCTCAAAAGTGATATCAATGCTTATATTGAATGATAATAATACAAAAGAGATATTTTTGATGAAAAAGACCCTACTCACTTGCTGTGCCCTTCTTGCCTTTTCTTCTTCGGCAATCGCTAATGTTCAGTTTTCGAATCCAGAAGGAGCTTTAGGCGAACCTTCTAATTACTCTCAATACCAAAATGTTTTGTCAGTTTCTGAACTTCAAATTTCAGATCCAAACGGAAAGAAAGGCAACAAAGACTATTTTGCGCTCGATAATAACTACGACGGCATTGTGAACAACAACTTCTATGTCGACAAAGAAAGTGAAGCGCTAGTCTTTACCATGAAGAATGACCACCTGCGCAACGAGCTACGCGTTCAGGAAAACTTCCGCACAGACTTAACAAATGAAACATACACATTAAGTTCGGAGGTGGAGATCATAAAACCTGAAGAGTCGATGAAGAACTCAGACTCTAAGCAAGACGAGATTACATTCCTACAAGTACATAACAAAGGCTTAGATGATCTTGGTACTCACAATGTCCCCCACCCTTTGCTTCGTGTTGTATGGAAACGTGACAATAATGGTATTGAAGGGCATTTCTGGGCAATCATTAAAAACAACGCTGTAATTTGTAAAGGATCGTTCGGCAAGAAAAACCAAGACAAGGAAATGTGCAAATCAGACGTAGCATATTCTCAGTATGATTTAGGCAAAGCACCACAAGGCAAACCAACAGCATTTGATTTAATCGTGGGTGATAAGAAACTTATTGTTGACGTAAACGGTGAACGTAAAGTTGAGCAGGATATTGACTACTGGCGTCACCTATTAAGCTACTTCAAAGCTGGCGTATACAACCAATTTACGAATGGACAAAGTGAAGCTCACTTCTACAAGCTAGAGTACACAGAGAAAAAGAGCTAGTTCGGTACTTAGCCTACAACTACATTAGCAATCAGAAAAAAACGAACTTGTTAACAAGTTCGTTTTTTTCTTTTCAATGTTATTGGTCATTGTCAATGAATTACAACTAATCAACAGTTAGGCAGCCGATTCCTTCTGTTGCTCCCAATACAATATGCCTTTATTTCGTTATTTGATTGGCTCTATTTTGAAAAGCAGTCAGTAGATAGTCGATAAAGACCTTCTTACGTTTCGGCATCAACTGCCTGTCTGCATACACTAGGCTTACTGAAACTTCCGGCATCTCATATTCAGGTAGCAAACGAATCAACTTGCCTGTCTTGAAGTGCTCACGACAAATGAATTCAGGAAGCACCGCCAAGCCGAGCCCATCTACACAAGCTGTTAGGCATGCCGTGATGGTATTCACCCGTAACTGACACGGCAGATCGATCAAAATCGACTCACCGCCTTCTAATTGTAAATGCCACTTGGGTAGACGCGCGGCCTTGTTCACCACCTCAATCATTCTGAATGGCGGTTCAAGATCATCGGGTGAAGAGACGTCATCGAACTGCTCTAAATACTCAGGGCTGGCTGCCAATACACGCTTTGATGTTGTGAGGTAGCGAGAAACCAAGCTCGAGTCCACTAGCTCACCAATTTGTGCGTAAAGATCGATCCCCTCCGCAATGATGTCGACTTCTCGATTCGACAGTTCTAAGTTCAAAGTCACGTTTGGGTGCTCTTTTAGGAAGCTGTGGATGTATTTGGCTAATACTTGATGCCCCAATTCGACAGGCAACACAACATTCAACTGCCCTCGGATCAAATCCTGATTGGCTGAAACCTCTAGCTCAGCTTGGTTCATGATCTCTTGCATCTGCATGCTCGACTGATAAAAGCGCTCACCCTCTGGCGTTAAGACTAAACTTCGTGTCGAACGAGTGATCAACCTCACACCTAGATGCTGTTCCAGCTCGTCTAGCTTTCGGCTGACGGTCGACTTGGTCATGTTCAATGCTTCAGCTGCGTGCGTGAAACTCCCACAATCAACAACTTGTGTAAAAACAGTCACAGCATTTAAGTCCATCGTACTTCTCCCAAAGCGCCATTAGTTAGATTTTTGCAACAGTGTTTCCCTTTTTTCCTATCTTATCAATCAATCGAATTCATTTACAATTCGTTACATCTAAATAAAAACAAAATGAGAAAGAAAAAATGACAGAGAACAACAACGCTTCGCAAACAGTAAGCACAAAAAAACGTAAAAAAGCTCCGCTTATTGCTACTGCGATCATGCTGTCATTGGGTTTAGCCGGTGCTGGATACTGGTACGGCTATGGCCAGTACTTTGAATCTACCGACAATGCCTACCTACAAGGCGACATCACGAATATTAGCCCTAAGGTCTCTGGCTATATTGTTAAGTCTTATGTGAGTGATAACCAATCGGTTAAAGAAGGTGATTTGCTGGTTCAAATCGATGACCGTGATTACCAGTCAGCACTCGCTCAAGCAAACGCCCATTTAAGCGTCGTGCAATCAGACGTCAAAAATCTAGTGGCACAACAAACGTTACAACGTAGCAAGATCAATCAAGCAGAAAGCCGCGTTGATTCTGCACAAGCTGAATACGAACGCGCGATTCAACAAGTGGTACGTTCTCGTAGCTTACTAAAGCGTAACTACGCGTCTCAAGATGAAGTCGATAGCATGGTTGCACAACAAAAAGTAACTCAGGCAGATTTAGAAGAAGCAAAAGCAAACCTCGTTGCAACCAATGACCAATTAACCGTTATCGCTAGTGAGATTGAGCAAGCAAATGCATCCGTGACCGAAGCTCAAGCCCAGAGAGATCAAGCACAGCTTAACCTTGATTACACCAAAATTTACGCGCCAGCAGATGGCGTGATTGGTAAACGCAGCGTACGTGAAGGCTTGCTGATTCAAGCAGGCGCACCACTGATGAGCTTGGTACCAAACAACCAAGTGTGGATTGAAGCCAACTTCAAAGAGACACAGCTAAGTGGTATTCACAAAGGTCAGACGGTTGAAGTAGAGCTGGATGCGTTCCCGGGGCAGCCTCTTGAAGGTGTGGTAGACAGTTTCTCCCCTGCGACTGGCGCTAAATTTGCGCTCCTACCACCAGAAAACGCGACCGGTAACTTCACTAAAATCGTTCAACGTGTACCGGTTAAAATTACTATTCCAGATCAGCAAGAGTTGAAAGGTCGACTGCTTCCTGGTTTGTCTGTGGTAGCGACCATCGATAAACGAGGCTAGACCATGAGTAACGCTGGTGTTGTCACCCAAACAAATGATGATGACGAGGTTTCGAGACGCCATTGGATCGCCCTATTTGGCGGCTTGATTGGCGCGTTTATGGCGATCTTGGATATTCAGATCACCAACTCGTCTCTCAAAGATATTCAAGGTGCGCTATCAGCCACCTTGGATGAAAGCTCGTGGATCTCTACGTCTTACCTAGTCGCAGAGATGATCGCTATCCCACTCAGTGGTTGGCTTTCTAAAGCGCTCGGTAAACGCCGTTATATCACGTGGACGACAGCCATTTTCACCATTTCATCTTTGTTGTGTTCGTTCTCTTGGAACATGACCTCGATGATCGTTTTCCGCGCGATGCAAGGCTTCAGTGGTGGTGCTCTAATCCCGCTTGCTTTCTCGCTGGTGATTCAGTTATTGCCGGTCAACAAGCGTGCTGTGGGTATGGCACTGTTTGGTGTAACCGCGACCTTTGCTCCATCGATTGGCCCTACCTTTGGTGGCTGGCTGACGGAGAACTTCTCGTGGCACTATATTTTCTACATCAATATTCCGCCAGCTTTGCTTGTGATCACCATGATCCGATATGGCTTGGACGATGAAAAGCTCGACCTTGGCACGCTGAAAAAAGCCGATTGGTTTGGTATCGCCACCATGGCATTAGGGCTAGGTTGTTTGGAAGTGGTGTTAGAAGAAGGTAACCGTGAAGAGTGGTTCAGTTCGAGTTTTATTATTGGCTTGAGTATCGTGTCGGCGGTGAGTTTGGTTTACTTCGTGATAAACGAACTCCAACACAAGAAGCCATTGGTTAACCTGCGGCTATTGCGGGATGGGCAATTTGCGATGTCTTGTATCGCCTATTTGATTCTAGGAATGGCATTGCTCGGCTCTATCTATGTTCTACCGATGTATCTCACTCAAATTCAGCAATATAACGCGATGGAAATTGGTGAAGTGCTAATGTGGATGGGTTTCCCACAGCTTCTGATATTCCCAATTGTGCCAAAGCTAACACAGATCATTAAGCCTAAGTACTTGGTTACCTTTGGCTTCGCGATGTTCGGTTTTAGTTGTTACGTAAATACACACATGACAATCGATTTTGGCGGGCAACAGCTGATTTTATCTATGGTTCTGCGTGCTATTGGTAGTCCGTTCATCATGGTTCCGCTGTCTTTGGTTGCCATGAAGAACATCAGCAAAATGGACACGCCAGACGCATCAACGTTAACCAACGTAATGCGGAACTTAGGGGGCGCTTTCAGCATCGCGATTATCGCTACGCTATTGGATAACAAAACCCGTGAGCACTTAGCACACATCAAGGAGTCGCTACCTTCAGTGAGTCAACTTGGTTGGCAGACGCTTCAGCAACAACAAGCGTTTTTCATTCAGTCAGGAAGTGATGCCGCAACTGCGATGCAACAAGCACAAGCAAGTTTGCTCGGCACAATGCAACGTGACGCAGCCATCATGGCTTACAACGATGTGTTCTTAATGATGACGGCGTTCTTGGCTCTAGCGGCAGTATTGATTCTAAACATGCGTGATTAACGCTAGAGTTTCGGTAAATAAAACTTCAAGCAAAGAACAACATTTCGAATAAAAACTCGAACAATAAAACAGATAGGTGAGCTTATCGGCTTGCCTCTTTTTTATTTCTAAAACACGTATAACCCCACTAAAATCAGGTAAAAGTCACCTGCGTTTGAAGGCTTTCATAAATGTTATCTAATACTCTTTAATTACCAATAGTTTATTGAGTGTTTGTATGTGATATAGGCACCTTGACAATGTGCAACTTGACACCTAAATTAAAAAATAACATTTGGTATTAAGGAAAATGGATTTGACCTTACCAACAGACCTTCGAATTTTGATCGTCGACGACTCTAAAAGCGCAACAATACTTATTAAGCAGCAACTGGCTAGTTTGGGAGTTTCGCGCGACTGTATTTTTATTGCGACCGACTATCGAAAAGCCATTAAAGCGGTCGAGACACACTCTTTTCATGTACTCCTCATTGACTACCACTTAGAACAGTCTTTTACTGGCTTTGAGCTGTTGGGCATTCTGTATCGAAACCGCCTCATCGATCATACTGTGGCGACAATCTTGCTCTCTGGGGATATGCGTCAGGAAACAGTATTAACCGCCCTTTCAGGTGAAGCACACCACTTCGTTTCTAAACCGATTAATACTCAAACGTTGGGTAAAAAGATCCAAAGTGCCGTGTCCGTTTCAAAGAAACTCACCCAACTGAATGATTTGTATCCCATTGCCAGTCAAGAGAGATTAGCTCAAGCTTTGGCGATCTCCCCTAATGGTACTAGCGTTCAGTTCGAAGCGACATTGATTGAACATTTAATTGCAGGTAAGAAATGGCAGTTACTCTCTAGCGTCATTAACAACTCCAAAACCAACATGCACCCAACCAAATTGGTGGCTGAGGCGCTGATTCTCGACAGCTTAGGCAAGCCAAATTTAGCCATAGATAAGCTCCACAATTTTCTAATAGCACAGCCACTCTCATTGAGCGTGATTGACTGCTTAAGCTGTATCTATGAAAAACATAAAATGCTGCTGCCTGCTCTTAAATTAGCGATTCGTGCATTTGAGATGACTCCCAGCATCAGCCATCGTGCAATCAGGGCCATCGACTTAGCTGAGAACGCAGATAACACACATATGATCATAAAGTTAGGTGAGATGTATGCAACCCACATTTCAGCTGCTGACATTGATGTCATCCATTCCATTGGTGCGCACTTTAATTCCTTAAAAGCAACGTATCAGCGCGAGACGCAACTAAAGTACAAACGTATTTTGCTTGAGCACGCCAACCAATTCACCGAGTTGGTAAACCTGAAACTTCCGGTAAAACAACAGCAGCAAGTTTTGGCCAGCCTTGCCCTATTTCAGAGCAGCATATTGCTCATCGAAAATAGCCCTCAGATTGCCCACAAAAAAGTGATTAGAGCTTCGACACTGTTAGCGAACAATTTCCACAGCCAACCGACTTATTTGCTCACTCAGTTATTACCCATGCTCGCCCACTTTGGTGAGTACTCTCTTTATCATTTAACAGTGGAATGTCTCAAATCTCGTGGAGAAGCCATAAATCACCAACTTGAGTCCAAAAATGTCGACCCTTCAACGTGTATAAACATTGAAAATTTGGGTTCGATCCAAGAAATAAAGGACTACATTCACAGTTACCCATATTCAGTTGCCGCCAAACTTGACTATATATACGCCGTCAATAAAGCTCATATAGATGAGAAACTTAGCGACGACTATCTAGAAGAAATCTTACAGTTAGAACTTCCTCCAAAATGGAATCAATGGATTAGTGATTCATCAAGGTATGGTTTTTCCACTAAGCCGCCTAGCCCATTTTCAACATTCAGCCGACAGGAGTCCACATGCTAGACTTTGATGCTTTAAACGCCTATTTAGACAATGACAGAGACGTCATTTACGCCGTTTTGTCTACATATCAAGAAGACCATGGCAATTCGCTACAAGAGATCGAAGAGTTGGTTCAACAACAAGATTGGGGCAAGCTTCATTTTACCGTGCACACCTTAAAAGGCATTTTAGCCAGCTTTGGTGAAGAAACGGCCACAGTTGCATTAGAAAGAGTAGAACAAAACACACTCAATAAGCTTGCGCCGCAAGATGATGATCTTTCGGTTATCTACAGCGAAATGAAGATCATTAATCAGCAAATCGATGAGGTTCTTAGCACTTATTAGTCGATAGAATTAAAACGTGCATGGCGATACTTAACAGCCGACACAGCTAAAAGAGTTGAGGTGCTTGGAAACATTGAACCTCGACTCTTAACATTTTTCTCATCATTTCTCCTCTCAATTATAGTTCTAACCCACACCTATAAATTCACGTCATTTATCTAGATAAACCGATGTATAACACATGCTTTATAAACTATCCGTCTTAATGTTTTAAACGAAAAACCAACACACTTGATGAGATGCAAAATAGTTAAATATTTGTAGATCTTTTTGTGACATAAACATACGAAATTGCATTTTATTTATTGGTAAAGAAGAAATTGTTATCTACACTCTAATGAAACCAAGCGTTAATCACTTGGTGGCATAATAAAAAAAACTAAAACGTTCAGTCGGCTAGATAAGGACAAGGAAATGAACAACGATAGTTTTGCTGCGTTTCAGGGGCTCACGGATGAAACACCCATTACCGAATCATTTTCTACCAGTGCTGACCCTTATGCTCATTATCTGAAAGATATTGTTGGCATTGATCTGCTGTCGCGTGAAGATGAGGTGTATTACGCAAAATTGAATCGCGCGGGTGATAAAAAAGCGCGTGATGTCATGATCGAATCAAACCTGCGCCTTGTTGTGAAAATCGCAAAGAGTTACCTAAAACGTAAAGGCAATAATTTCACCCTGCTCGACCTGATCGAGGAAGGCAACATTGGCTTGATTAAGGCCATCGACAAATACGATCCAGAACCAGGCTATCGTTTTTCAACCTATGCTGTTTGGTGGATCCGCGAAAACATTGAAGCCGCACTCATGAACACGGGTCGAACCGTTCGATTGCCAGCCCACGTGTGTAAAGAAATAAACAGCCTCGCCTCAAAAAAGCTCGATGCAAGCAAAAAAATGAGTAAAGAGGTTTCAATTTCTGAGCTATCAGACAGTTCAGGTGTAAAGGCCGAACGCGTCGATCAACTGGTGGCGTTAAGCGGGTTTATTGACGTGACGACAACGGTTGGAACTAGCCATGCGCCTATGGTGCTTGATCAATGCGAAAGTGAATATATCCCAGACCCTCAACAAGATTGTGAGGATCAATCCTTTACCCAAGCTCTAGAACAAATCATCTATACACTTCCTCCAAAATTACAAAAGGTGCTCATCCACCGTTTTGGTTTCTTTGATAACAAGGTGAAAACGCTGTCTGAGGTCGGACAAATGTTGGATGTGAATGTTTCTAATGAACGTGTTAGACAAATGCAGAAAGAAGCGGTCGAAAGAATTCAAAAACGACTCAAATTTGATGGTTGGGTGTAAGTCGTAACCCAGTTGAGAATTAGTTGAAAATAACGTTAAGCCAAAACAAAGACCTTTAGGGTGAGCCTCCAAGCTTGCCCTTTTTGTTTGCTGATTCGTTAGAAAAATAAAAAGATCGTAAGCACACGAACCCTAAGTCGCTAATCCCTAATGCCTAATGCCTAATGCCTAATGCCTAATGAAAAATGACAAATGCCACACCATTAACTTACCTTAAAGAAGTGACTCGCTCACTGCGCAAAATGAGATAATTGATATAAGTGGTTTCAAGACAATCTTGTTCCCACACTGATAAAATCCGTTTAGCCGCAAAATAATAATCTTTGTTTCTCAACAACATCCCAACGGTGCGGCTAAGCTTTTCAAATCGAACGTGATCGCTCGCAGAGATGTAGTCATCTTCACTTTCAATAATGGGCGCTAAACCATCAGCAAACCAATTATTCAATATTTCTCGCATCTCTAATTCGGACTCAGGCACATCCACACTCGACAACTCTCGATGTTGAGGTGGTGGCACTATGTACTTCGACGCTTGCGGTGAACTGACATAACGATACATGCCCTCACTCCTGTCTAACTGACCCTTCTAATAATTAAGGACATATTTACCTGTTCTCAAGTTTATTTATCGAAACAAACAACAAAAAAATTAAAAAAAGCCATGTATCAATAACTCTACATGGCTTTAATGAGGGCAACTTTACGCTGCCCTATCTCCTTGTTGGCTTAGACTAAATGTCGGTTTAGACTAAAACTAAGCTCTCTCGATTAAATCGAGCTTTGGTCGAAGTCGTTGCCTTGATCAGTTCCAGTTTGAGAATCTGAATCGAAGCTTCCAGAGTCGTCCGTGAAGTCAACACCTTGGTCTTGACCACCTGAACTTGTCCAGTCGCTGCCACCAGATTCCATACCCGCCATGTCCGGTTGCTGTTCTTGCGTAGAACCTTGCATGGTGTATTGATCATCGACCTCAACTTCAACAGAACCGCTAGCACCGTCTATTGAGCTACCCAATTCGTCGTAACCTTGGAATTGGATCTCGCTAGTACCTTCATAACCTTCTGGAAGTTCAACGGATACAGGCTGCTCTAGGTTGCCACTGATTGTGAAGCTACCATCACCGTTATCCAGTGCGTTGCTCACAGTAGCGCCCTCAGGTAAGCCAGACATATCAGCGTAATCAACCGATTCGTTACCACTCACCTCATCTGGAATCGAGATAGAGATGGTATCGCCCGGTGCCGCGGTTACATCGGCTGTACTGTCTTCAGTTTCAGCATCTTGAGCTTGGTCATCAGCTTGTTGAGCCACTTCCACTTGTTGCTCTTCTGTTTCTTGAGCAGCTTGGACTTGTGGTTCATCACTTTGTACTGAATCATCTTCAACTTGGATGCTTAAGCTGTGACTTGATACTTCACCGCCGTCGTTAACTTCAACATTCATCGCTAAATTGCCATCGAAGTCTTCGTTCGGCCAGTAAGTCCACTCACCTTCACCTGATTCGGCAAAGAAGCCAGCATCGTTCGCGTCTGCAACATCAACAACTTGTGCAGAATCACTCACGCCTAACTCATCCACCAGCTGTGCATCCGTGATAGTTAGTGAACCATCATCAGCTAAGGCATAACCTTCGCTCGCCGCAGCTTCATCTCCGCCTTGGATATCCACATTGAAGAAGCTTTCGATGCGATTCTCGCCATCGGTCGCTATAAACCCAACTTGAACATCTCCGGTGTAGTCTTCAGCAGGTGTGAATTGATAGTTACCTTGGTTATCGCTCTCAATTACGCCCTGACCTTCCATCAAGCTTACTGACTCAATGCTCAAACTATCGCCTTCTGCATCGCTCAGGTTCGCTAACATGTCTTCATCAGTGAACGACAAGGTTGCATCCGCTGCGATTTCCGTCGTTGTGATGCTGTTAACTTCTGGTGCTGCATTCTCTTGTGAGTCGCCTTCTTTCACGACTACGCCAGTTTGCTCATCATGAAGCACGCCATCTTTATCAACTACGTACGCAATGTCTGCTTCGCCCGTGAAGCCTGGTGCTGGTGTGAACGTCCAAGTGCCATCGCCATTATCGACAATCTCACCTTGGCTGCGGTCGGCAAGATGAACCAGTTTCACTTCATCATCGCTGTCTGCATCCACATTCTCAGCCAAAGCAATTAGGTCGTCCGCCGTTAGGATGATGAAATCACCCGCCACAGTTTCGAAATCACCTGAATCGATACCATCATCAAACGCTTCCGGCTCATCTCCGTATTCAACCGTTGTTGCGCTTACGGTTACGAAGAACTCACCATGGAAGTCTTCAGGCGGCGTCATTTGAATGTTTGAGATATCCCAGTCGAACAGGTCGATGTATTGACCCGGCTCGGTGATCATCACGGTATTCACACCATCTGTTACCTCGAATCCAACAGGGAAACCTGTCATCACCAAGTTACTTAGTGTTTCTGAATCATCGACTAGGCCAACGTTCAGTCCCAAGTGACCCGTTTCATCTTCGCCGAAGACTAATGGACCGTCATGGTCAGTTGAAATAACCGCGCCATCTGCGACAGGACGTACGTACACAGGAACATCGAGAACCGTTTCGAACTCACCGTCACTCACGACAACTTGTAGGTCAGAAACACCCGCAAAGTCGCCTGTTGGTGTGAATGTCCAAGTACCATCACCGTTGTCTGTAACTTCTCCGCCATCTTCACCGTCTGCGGTGATAATGCGAGAAACAACAAGGTCTGCGGTATCAATGTCACCGAACAAGTTCATCAAGTCGCCAGCATCGAAGGTGAACGCGCCATCTTCGTTGGTGGTCATCATTGCGTTGCCGACGTTGAATGGTGCGTCGTTAACCGGAATGACATCCACATTCAGCGAGCCATCAACCACTTCTTCACCGTCAGTCGCTTGATAACCGAGTTCTACTAAGCCATTGAAGTCTTGAGTAGTCACTAAGTGATACATGCCGTCTGGTTGCTGAGTTAAGGTCGCGTTCGCTGGAGCTCGAACTGTGATGCTCTCAATGCTGATCTCGTCGCCATCAAGGTCTGTCACTTGACCCGCGATGTATGCAGGGTCAATCACCATGAACACATCTTCTTCGCCTTGCATCTCAATCATTGGTGCTTCAGGTGCATCATTCACTGGCGTGACATCGATGTTGCCGTCGACTGAAATTGTCTCTTGGCCATCGCTAACGTTAAACGTCATTGGCACATCGCCATTGAAGTTTTCGTTTGGTGTAAATGACCAAGTACCATCTTCGTTATCTAGCAACTCACCCAAGCTAGGGTCGATTTGTAGACCAGAAGCCGACAGCTCGTCTGCGGTGTTATCGATGTCGGTAGCTTGAGCTAACAACATGTCTTGTGTGATAAGAATGGTGCTGTCTTCGGCTGTGGTTAGTTTCACATCCTCAGATTCAGGTCCATCGTTCACAGCCAGAACTTCGATACCTGCCGTTGTTGTTGCCGTTGCACCGTCATCATCGGTCACGACCACATCTAGGCTGATATCACCATTAAAGTTCTCGTTTGGCGTGAAGGTCACAGACCCATTATCGTTTTGAACCAAGGTGCCGTCAGAGCCTGAGTAAGTCACGCTTTCAAGTGACACTTCACCATCAACGTCAGAGCTATTAGCAATTAACTGCTCAGGGCTGATTGTGATGGTGCCATCTTCGTTCATTTGGTAAGACGTAGAACCCGCTACCGGCGCATCGTTAACATCCGTTACCGTCACACCAATATTGGCATCGACTGTCTCAGTGCCATCAGTCACTGTGAAGCCAAGGTTTACATCGCCATTGAAGTTCTCGTTCGGAGCAAAGCTATAAGTGCCGTCACCGTTGTCAGTGAACACACCCTCTGTGCCCGTGTAAGACACATCAGTGATAGATAGGTCATCACCATCAATATCCGCAGCGCCTGCTAATAGGTCAGCGTCAGTGAAGGTTAACGTACCATCTTCCTCAACGGTAAAGCTCTGGTCAGCAGCCGTTGGTAAGTCGTTCACTGGGTTAACGGTTAGGTCTACGCCAGCTTGGACTGTCTCGATACCGTCTGAAACATCGAAGCTTAGGTCTATGTCGCCGTTGAAGTCAGCATCCGGAGTGATAGTAAATGAACCATCATCGTTCGCTGTTACAGTCGCATTGTCACCTGCAGATAGGTTGCTTGCGGTCAGTGCATCACCATCAACGTCGGATGCGTTAGCCAGCAACTGCTCTTGAGATAGCGTAATTGAACCATCTTCATCAACCGAGTAAGCCACGTTTCCGGCCACTGGTGCGTCATTAACAGCAATAACTTCAATACCAGCGGTGGTTTGAGCCGTTGCACCGTCGTCATCAATAACCGTCACATCAAGGTTGATGTCGCCGTTAAAGTTTTCATTTGGTGCGAACGTTACCGAACCATCTTCATTTTGAACCAAGATACCGTCTGCACCTGAGTAGCTCACGCTATCAAGCGACACTTCACCGTCCACATCGGAGCTATTAGCAATCAACTGCTCAGGGCTCAATGTGATGGTGCCATCTTCGTTCATTTGGTAAGACGTTGCGCCTGCCACTGGTGCATCGTTAACGTCTGTTACCGTTACGTCGATGTTAGCATCGACCGTCTCTGTACCGTCAGATACTGAGAAGTCTAGGCTTACGTCACCGTTGAAGTTCTCGTTCGGTGCAAAGGTGTAGGTTCCATCGCCATTGTCGGTAAACACACCCTCTGCGCCAGTGTAAGACACGTCGGCAACTGAAAGCTCATCACCATCAATATCAGAAGCACCTGCTAGCAGTTGCTCGTCCGTAAAGGTAAGCGAACCGTCTTCTTCAATGGTGTAAGCGACATCTTCTACAACTGCGATGTCATTCACTGGATTCACAGTAAGGTCAGCCGTTGCAACAACCGTTTCAGTACCATCAGAAAGGTCGAAGCTTAGGTCAATATCGCCATTAAAGTCAGCATCCGGGGTAATGGTAAATGAACCATCATCGTTTGCCGTAACGGTCGCGTTATCACCGGCGGTTAGGTTGGCAGCGGTAAGATCATCGCCGTCCACATCCGATGCTTGAGCAAGCAGCTGCTCTTGGCTTAGTGTGATTGAACCATCTTCATCCACTGAGTAAGCCAAGTCACCTGACACTGGCGCGTCGTTAACCGCGATAACTTCAATACCCGCAGTGGTTTCAGCCGTTGCACCCTCTTCATCAGCAACGGTGACATCTAGGCTGACATTGCCGTTGAAGTTTTCATTTGGTGCGAAGCTGTAAGTACCATCACCATTGTCAGTAAAGATACCGTCTGCGCCTGAGTAGGAAACGTCGCTAACGGATACATCACCTTCAATGTCTGAGCTGTTCGCAAGAAGCTGTGCTTCAGAGATGGTAATCACGTTATCTTCGTCAACGCTGTAGGTCGTTGAACCTGCAACTGGCAAGTCATTAACGGCAATGACGTCGATACCTGCGGTTGTTTCAGCGGTTGCGCCATCTTCATCCATAACAGAGACATCAAGACTGATGTCACCGTTAAAGTTTTCGTTTGGAGCAAAGGTGTAAGTACCATCACCATTATCAGTGAATACACCATCAGTGCCGCTGTAGCTTACATCGCTGACAAACACTTCCCCTTCAACATCCGAGCTATTCGCTAGAAGTTGTGCATCGCTTAGGGTGATACTGCCGTCTTCTTCAACACTGTAAGTCGTAGAACCCGCTACCGGTACGTCGTTGATTGGAACCACTTGAACATCAATATTCGCCGATACAACATCTGTACCATCACTCACATCGTAAGTTAGGTCGACATTACCATTGAAGTTCTCGTTTGGAGCAAAGGTATAAGTACCGTCGCCGTTATCCGTGAACACACCGTCTGTACCTTCGTAGTTAACCGACTCGACAGAAAGGTCATCGCCATCAATATCCGTTGCACCAGCCAATAGCTGTTCATCGGTAAAGGTCAGCGAACCATCTTCATTAATGGTGTAGTCGTGGTCGTAAATTACAGAAAGGTCGTTAACTGCTGTTACGGTCACGTCTAGTTCCGCTGGAGTAACCCCACCGTTGCCATCGTCTACGTTGTAGCTAATCGAGAATTCACCATTGAAGTTCTCTTCCGGTGTAATGGTGTAAGTACCATCACCATTGTCAGTGATAAGAGCGTTCTCAATGGAAACATCTCCAACACTTGGTTCGTTACCACCCGTTTCACCAGAATCATCACCTTCCTCGCCGGTTAGCAATTCAGAGATATCAATGCCGTTTTCATTCGCGAGCGCTTCTTCTGCCGTTGGTAAATCAAACGCATTCTCGCTGCCTACATCTTGGCTTGGAACAATAACGCCGTTCACGATATCAAATACATGCCAGTGGTCACCCGATGGGCTTTCAGATAAATCAGGGCTAAAGGTTTCAACCAATGTATCGCCAACAAATACCTGAACCTGTACATCTTCAACACCATCTACATCCCAACTTCTGCTGGTGTAGTTGTGTACTGAATAGTGCATGTCAGCATCTTGATAATTTGGAATAGTGATGGTTTCAGGACCACCGCCATTCGTGTCATCTACATCTTGCTGAACGACATTACCTTCACCCAAATCATGGCTCATGTCGCGATAGTAAATATGGTCTAGCTCACTGCCATTCTCTGTATCGTAGAGCCATAGGTGGTTGTCCATATCACGTGGACTGTCACCCCATGTGACCACGATACGCATATCTGTTTCTTCAAGGACTTCAGATATTGCAGTCACGCCACCATTGGTATCTTCGCCTGCTGGAACTAGGAAGCTGCTAGTAATTGAGCCTTCTTGTTCAATCGTAACGGTACCTTGGTCAACAACTGGACCGCTCACAGAGTAGTTACCAGATTGATCCGTCTCCGCTGTGTAAGAATGACCTGCGTTGTCGGTTAGCGTAACATCCGCACCTGCGATTGGATTGCCAGTTTCAGCATCCAACACTGTACCGGTTACGGTTGTTTCATCGCCCTGCTCTCCGATAATTGCGGTCATGTCATCGTCTTCGATGTCAGTCGCGAATTGTAGGAGCTCTTCTTGAGTAATGGTGTATGAACCGTCTTCTTCAATGGTTATCGCCACATCAGCAGAAACAATTGGCGCGTCGTTAACTGGGTCAACGGTTAAGCCTAAGTTAGCGGCAATTGGTGTGTCGCCATCGCTGATGCTGTAGGCAACATCGATGTAGCCATTGAAGTTTTCGCTTGGAGTGATTGAGAACGTGCCATCGCCATTGTCGACAATCGTTGCATCGTCGCCCACTAAGGTTAAGTCGGAAGCGACAAGGTCATCGCCCTCAATATCAGCGGCATTCGCAAGTAACTGCTCCTGCGTGATAGTGATGACATTATCTTCATCAACGTTCGCATAAACATCAGATGTCGTTGGCAAGTCGTTGACTGGGTTTACCGTCAGATCGGCGTTCGCCACAATCGACTCGGTGCCGTCCGAAATATCAAAGCTTAGGTCGATATCGCCATTGAAGTTCGCATCTGGCGTTACCGTAAAGGTGCCATCGCCATTATCAACAACGGTTGCATTATCGCCTGCGCTTAAGTTGCTTGCGGTCAGATCATCGCCATCCACATCAGATGCTTGAGACAGCAACTGCTCTTGAGTCAGAGTAATCGAACCATCTTCATCAATGCTGTATGCCAAGTCACCCGATACTGGTGGATCATTAATTGGAAGAACATCAATACTTGCGCTGGTGGCTACTGTCGCACCGTCTTCATCTGTCACCACTACATCGAGGCTAACATCGCCATCGAAGTTTGCGTTCGGTGCAAAGCTGAATGTGCCGTTGCCGTTGTCAGTAAAGATACCGTCAGCGCCTGTGTAAGTAACACTATCAATCGCCACTTCACCTTCAATATCAGAAGAGTTCGCCAACAGTTGCTCTGCACTGATGGTGATAACTTCATCTTCGTTGACTGAGTAGCTGGTTGAGCCTGCGATTGGCGGATCGTTCACCTCAAGTACGGTGATTCCCGCGGTGGTCGCTTCTGTTGCCCCTTCTTCATCGGTAACAACAACCGCTAAGCTCACATCACCATTGAAGTTCTCGTTTGGCGAGAAGGTGTAAGTGCCGTCACCGTTGTCTTCGAACACACCGTCACTGCCAGTGTAAGTCACGCTATCAATCGCAACCTCACCTTCAATATCTGAAGAGTTGGCTAATAGCTGTTCGTTACTGATCGTGATTGAGTTGTCTTCATGCACAGTGTAAGACGTGCTACCCGCCACTGGTGGATCGTTCTCAGGCGTCACGCTCACATCAATGTTGGCTTGAACCGTATCCGTGCCATCTGACACATCAAAGCTGAAGTTCACATCACCATTGAAGTTCTCGTTTGGCGCAAAGCTGTAGCTTCCGTCACCATTGTCGGTAAGCACACCATCAGCACCAGTGTATGTCACACCTTCGACTGTTAGGTCATCACCTTCAACATCCGTCGCACCCGTTAACAGGTCAGCGTCAGTGAAGTTAAGAACCCCATCTTCACCAATAGTGAATGCTTGGTCTTGTGGCTCTGGCGCATCATTGACAGGTGTTACCGTCAAGTCTAGGCCAGCCGCGACCATGTCTTCTCCATCGGTTACATCGTAACTAAATTCGATATTACCGTTGAAGTTTTCACTCGGTGTAATGGTGAAGCTGCCATCGTCGTTCATTTGAACGGTCGCATTTTCATCATTGGTAGTTAGGTTGATTGCTGATAAATCATCACCATCAATGTCAACAGCGTGCTCTAGCAACTGCTCTTGAGTTAGCGTGATGCTGTTATCTTCGGCTGTAACGGCACTAATATCACCGTCAACTTCTGGAGCATCGTTCGCAGGTGAGATGTGAATCGTCACGTCTTGCGTAGCTGTTGCGGTTGTACCGGTATCAACATCTGTTGATGTTGCATTCACAGTTAGAACCACATCACCATTGAAGTCACCTGAAGGGATAAACTCTAGCCCTTCTAGCTCGCCTGGTTGCAATGACCAAGTGCCATCACCGTTATCGGTACCTGCAGAAAGCGAGCTGCCTTCTGGCACGTCTTCAATCAAGATAGCAAGGTTTTCTGAGCCATCGGTATCTGTTAGAGCTGCATCAATATCAAGTGGTACAGGTGTGTCTTCAGTACCAATGATTTGGTAATCCGCGTCAGACACTGTGATTTCGATGTTGTCGATACCAAACGCCTCGTCATCGACGCTTTGATTCAGGGTTGAACCGAAGCCAAGTTCAAGTTGGCCGTCTTCTACTGGCACCGTTAGGTTGATTTGATGTGCTTGGTCATTCCAACCACTGAAGCCCTCACCTTGCGATACGCCGTGAACCACTTCGCCGACTTCATTTCCTTCTGAATCGTAAAGCGTTGTTGTGCCATCTTGAGTACGGAACGCAGAATTATCTAATGTCGTTAGCTCTTCGCCGCCGACAAAGATTTGGAACGACTCACCATCCCAAGAATCAATTTCGTAGAAGTTGAACGAGATATTAACTTCGCTCACATCACTTGGAATGTCGTAAGTTTTGCTGACGGCTTCATCACCGCCCGTTCCACCAATACGACCTAGCATGTCACCCGACTCGAAGCCTTGAGAGCTTTCTGTGCCTGTATTCCAACCGTTTGAGCCAGACTCGAAGTTGTCTGAAGCAATCACTAGGTCAGAAGCAATCGACAGCTCTGGCATATCAACCACAGATTGAACATCAATCGTCGCTTCTGCTGGTACTGTCGCGGTACCGTCATTCACGTCGAACGTCACATTCACATTGCCGTCGAAGTTTTCATTCGGTGCGAATGTGTAAGTGCCGTCGCCGTTATCAACCAAAGTACCGCTATCTGAAGCCACATTTTCAACCGATAGGTTATCACCATCAATGTCGCCCGCATTTTGCAGCAGTTGTTCTTCTGTGAAGGTAAAGCTGGTGTCTTCTTGAGTCACAAATTGTGGCTCACCGACTGTTGGCAGGTCATTAACTGGGTTAACCGTTAGGTCAGCCGTTGCTTGAAGCGTCGCATCGCCATCGGTAATGTCGAAGTTCAAATCAATGTCGCCATTGAAGTTAGCATCTGGCGTGATAGTGAAACTACCATCATCGTTTGCTGTAACTGTCGCATCACCACCAACGGTTAGGTTAGCCGCTGTTAAGTCATCGCCATCAACATCACTCGCTTGAGCAAGTAATTGCTCTTGGCTCAAGGTAATTGAGCCATCTTCGTCCACGCTGTACGCCAAGTCGCCCGATACCGGAGCATCGTTAACAGGCAGAACATCGATGCTTGCGTTGGTCGCTACAGTTGCGCCTTCTTCATCAGTAACGACAACATCAAGGCTTACGTCGCCATCGAAGTTAGCGTTAGGTGCGAAGCTGAATGTTCCGTCACCATTGTCGGTAAAGATACCGTCTGAACCTGTGTAGTTAACGCTATCAATCGCCACTTCACCTTCGATATCAGAAGCGTTTGCCAACAGTTGCTCTGAACTGATGGTGATAACTTCGTCCTCGTTGACTGAGTAGCTGGTTGAGCCTGCGATTGGTGGATCGTTCACCTCAAGTACAGTAATACCCGCGGTGGTCGCTTCAGTTGCGCCCTCTTCATCAGTTACGACAACATCAAGGCTAACTTCGCCGTTGAAGTTTTCGTTTGGTGAGAAGGTGTAAGTACCGTCACCGTTGTCTTCAAAGACACCGTCAGCGCCAGTGTAAGTCACGCTATCGACGGCCACATCACCTTCAATGTCAGAAGAGTTAGCAAGTAACTGTTCGTCACTGATGGTAATTGAGTTGTCTTCATGAACGGTGTAAGACGTGCTACCTGCAACCGGTGGATCGTTCTCTGGTGTCACGCTGACATCAATGTTGGCTTGAACTGTATCCGTGCCATCTGACACATCAAAACTGAAGTTCACATCACCATTGAAGTTTTCGTTTGGCGCAAAGCTGTAGCTTCCGTCGCCATTGTCAGTAAGAACACCGTCGGCACCTGTGTAAGTCACGCCTTCAACTGATAGGTCATCCCCATCGATATCGGTAGCACCTGTTAGCAAGTCTTCATCTGTGAAGTTCAAGATGCCGTCTTCGCCAATGCTGAACGTTTGATCTTGTGGTTGTGGAAGGTCATTAACTGGATTAACGGTTAGGTCAGCCGTCGCAACGAGCGTGTCTGTACCGTCGCTAATGTCGAACGTTAGGTCAATGTCACCATTGAAGTTCGCATCTGGCGTAACGGTAAAGCTGCCGTCATCGTTAGCAACAACCGTCGCGTCTCCATCAACAATCAAGTTAGAAGCAGTAAGGTCGTCGCCATCTACATCACTCGCTTGAGAAAGAAGCTGCTCTTGGCTCAAGGTAATCGAACCGTCTTCCTCAACACTGTATGCAAGGTCGCCTGATACTGGTACATCGTTGATTGGTAATACATCA
Source organism: Vibrio sp. 1F255 (assembly GCF_041439145.1). Classification (NCBI taxonomy): domain Bacteria; kingdom Pseudomonadati; phylum Pseudomonadota; class Gammaproteobacteria; order Vibrionales; family Vibrionaceae; genus Vibrio; species Vibrio sp. 1F255. The sequence continues at coordinate 76,460 of NZ_JBGONQ010000025.1, forward strand.
ACCGTAATAAACGTATCAACCTGAGCGCCGTCTTCATCTTGAATGGTTACATCCAATTGAACTTGGCCGTTGAAGTTTTCATTCGGAGCGAAGCTACATGTACCGTCACCATTGATTGAGAAGATACCGTCTGGGCCATCGTAGTTGATCTCAACAAGCTCAACATCACCTTCAATATCAGAAGCGTTCAACAGAACTTGAGACTCATTGAAAGTCAGTACTGAATCTTCATCGATGGTGTATGACGTAGGGCCAGCAACTGGCGGATCGTTCACCTCAAGGACAGTAATACCCGCCGTTGTTGCTTCAGTCGCTCCATCTTCATCCGTCACGACAACATCTAGGCTAACTTCGCCATTAAAGTTCTCGTTTGGCGAGAAGGTGTATGTACCGTCACCGTTGATTTCCAGAACACCGTCGCTACCACTGTAAGTCACGTTATCAATTGCGACTTCGCCTTCGATATCCGAAGAGTTCGCTAGCAGTTGTTCGTTGCTGATTGTAATAGAGTTGTCTTCATGAACCGTGTAAGACGTACTACCCGCAACCGGAGGATCATTCTCTGGCGTCACGCTCACATCAATGTTAGCGGTTACCGTATCGGTTCCATCTGATACATTGAACGAGAAGTTCACATCGCCATTGAAGTTTTCATTCGGCGCGAAACTGTAGGTGCCATCGCCATTATCGGTTAGGACACCATCTGCGCCAGTGTAAGTTACACCTTCAACACTTAGGTCGTCCCCTTCAATGTCCGTTGCACCTGTTAATAGGTCTTGGTCATTGAACGTTAACACGCCATCTTCGCCGACTGTGAATGCGTGGTCTTGTGCTGCTGGACCGTCATTTACTGGTGAAACTGTTAACTCAAGGTTGGTAGAGACAACATCATCACCATCAGACACATCAAACGTAAAGCTCACATCGCCATTGAAATCAGCATCTGGCGTTAATGTGTACGTACCATCACCGTTATCGGTAATCGTAACGCTCTCATCATCGGTTGCTAAATTCAGAGCCGTCAACTGATCGCCATCTAAATCACGCGCATTAGCCAATAAGTCTTCTTGCGTAATGATGATTGAACCATCTTCTTCAACCGTTGCAGAAACCGGAAGTGCTTCAGGTGCGTGCTCAATGTGCGCGCCTGTCGCGTTAATGTAGATGGTTTGAGATACCGTTTCAGAATCATCATTCGATAACTCTGTCGCAGTTGCGGTTACATGAACTTCAAGCTGCTCATTGAAGTCTTCTGGTAACTGGATTTGTAACGCATTTTCGATAGCCGTTGTTGGTAAGTTCACCGTACCATCAGGGCCAACCGTTACTTCACCGCTGTAGATTTGGCTGTTCACTTCACCGACATCGATTGTGAAGTTGAAGTCAGAATAGTCAGCATCTCCGCCGCCATACAAATCTTCAAATCCGTAAACCAGCTCGCCGTCTTCATTAACCGTAGTACGAGTATGTTCGATACCATCTTGGTTTAGCTGAGAGCTTGAACCACCATGAAAGATCGCGTCACCATTCTGGCCTTGAATCACTGTCTCGGTTCCATCAGCAGCCACAAAGACAAGTTGAGGATCAACCGTATCCATGCTCGCAGGCGAACCATCCTCAGCACGGAACTCGTACTGACCGTCTTGCATCGCATCAAAGTCGTTGTGCTGATGTCCGTTTGGAATTAAGAACAGGTTAAAGCTCTCACCTTCCTCGACTTGGAAGCTGAATTGATCTTGCCCTGGAACAAGGTCGCCGCCACCACCAACTTGTGATGCGTTTTCGTAAACAACTTCAACACCTGTGATGTTGCCGTCTTCGTCTACTTTGTAGTAACCCGCAGCGTTTTGGTAGCCAGCCGTCTCACCTTCAAACGTTACTGTGATTTCAGTGTCGTTGTAACTGGTGATACCGTTCTCTTGGTCATTCAGAACGCCTTCGTTATCGTATTGAATAACCGAACCTTCTGGCACACCATCTACTGTAACAGTGAGTGTTTCAGACAAGTCTTGGTCGACAAGTGCCGCAGCAATGTTCAGTTCAACAATACCGCCTGGCTCAACCAAAATCGCCTGGTCGTCGACGTTAACACCATCACCATCCGTGATAACTAAGTCAGGCGCATCAGCAACTGCTTCAATGTGAACATTAATGTCTTGTTCAACTTCATCCGTACCGTCTGTCACAGTAAAGCTGAACTGCAGATCACCACTGAAGTGCTCTTCAGGAACGAAGCTGAACGTGCCATCGCCGTTGTCGGTTACTGTGCCTTCATCACCAGAGTAATTGATGCTGGTAACGCTTAGGTCGTCGCCATCAATATCAATTGCAGCATTCAATAGATCTTCTTGAGTGAACAGGATGCTGCCATCCTCTTCGATGTGGTACATTCCTGGAGCAACAATTGGAATGTCATTCACCGGATTAACGGTCAATGTCATATCATTAGACGTGCTCAGCTCACCGTCGCTCACCTCATAAGTGAATGCAATATCGCCATTGAAGTTCTCTGAAGGTGTCACTGTGTACGTGCCATCACCATTGTCTACAATGCTGGCATTTGGATCGTTAGTTTCAAGCGCGCTTGCAAACAACTCATCGCCATCTTGGTCGCTCGCGTTCTCCAACAACATTTCTTGTGTAACGAGGATTGAACCATCTTCGTCGACATCTGCCACCATTGGCGTCGCTTCTGGCGCATCGTTGACGAACTCAACTTTTAGGTCGATGTTTGCGGCAACCACATCAGTGCCATCGCTCACATCAAACGCTAAGTCAACGTTACCGAAGAAGCCCTGCTCTGGTGTTAATGTGTATGTTCCATCGCCATTGTCTGTGACTTCTACCGTGTCGCTTGCACTCGTCACATTCACAACTGACAGTTCGTCGCCTTCAATGTCTGTCGCTTGTGCTAATAGTTCAGCTTCGGTAATGGTAATCGCTTGACCGTCTTCCGTAGTGAAAGACATGTCAGGCACGTCTGGAGCATCGTTGATAGGGTTTACGGTTAGGTTGAGGTCAGCCGCAACAGTTTCGATCGCGTCAGTGACATCATAAGTAAACTCAATCTCACCAAAGAAATCTGCACTTGGTGTAATAGTGAAGCTACCGTCTGGGTTTTCTACAACAACCGCATTTGGATCGTTGGTCGCTAAGTTAACGGCTTCAAGGTTGTCGCCATCGACATCCGTCGCATTCGCTAACAGATCCTCTTGAGTGATAGTGATTGAACCATCTTCATCAACAGCGGCTTCAATTGGACCACCAACCTCTGGGCCTTCATTGACAATTTCAACGTCAACTCTTGCTGTACTTGGTGCGCTTGCTTGGCCATCACTGATATCGAAAGTCAGATTCACTTCACCGTAGAAGTCTTCTGCAGGTTCGAAGGTAAAGGTATTATCACCGTTATCCGTTAACGTACCTTGCGTTTGGTCTGCAAGTAATAGGTTTTCGACATGAAGAATGTCGCCATCAACATCGGTAGCACCAGACAATAGGTCTTTCGCTTCGATGATCATGGAGCCGTTTTCAAGCATTTGGGTGTGCAATGGTTCACCCGGAACCGGCACATCATTGACTGGTACGACCGTTAGGTCTAGATGCGTTGCAACTTCATCAGTTCCATCAAACACCTTGTAGTCGATGTCGATTTCACCATTGAAGTTTTCATTCGGCATGAAGGTAAACGTACCATCGCCGTTATCAACTAGCTCACCGTTATCACCACCGTAAGTGATGTCAGAAATAGACAGCGTATCGCCTTCCACATCTGTGGTGTTCGCTAGCAAGTCATCTGCACTGAACGTGATACCTTCATCTTCATCTGTCGATAGAACAATCGGGCCAGAAACGATTGGCGCATCATTTACTGATTCGAAATTGATATTGATGATATTGCTGTCTGTCAGCTCACCATCGGTAACTTGGTAACCAAGTTCGATTTCACCATGGAAGTTTTCATCCGGTGTTACCGTCCAAGTGCCATCACCATTATCGGTGAGTGTTGCATGCTCTGAGTTTTCACCCACTAGCTCTAGATTTTCAATATCAAGGTCGTCGCCATCAATATCAGATGCTTGCGCCAGTAGTTGCTCTTCGGTAATCACAACCGAAGCAAACTGGGCAGAACCATCGGTATCGACAGTAATATTCGGAAGATCAGCCGTTAACTCGATTTCGTTGTCACCCGCATGGATATTCAACTCAACCGTTTCAGTAATCTCTGAGCCATCTACACCAATCGATGTAAACACCGCTTCATCATGACAAGTTTGTGACACTGTCATGTTTTGAACGACGTAAGTACCATTACCTTGCACGGTACCGAGCTCAAAGTAGGACACTGGTTGATCAACCGTTAGCGTGTAATCTGTCTCGAAAGTACCACGGTCTTCTTTGTGGTAAGTCATCGAGTCAATTAGGTCGCCATCCTCATTGAACGCTTTGATTTCTACTTCTGTAAAGTGACGAGACTCTTCCATGAACCAGCCACCCAAACCATCTAGGTGGAAACTGATTTCATTGATGTCTTGACCTTCAACTGAAACCGTCAGTTTCTCATCACCACTTAAGCCTTGGCGGTCAGTATCACCGATACCATGACCAATGTGGGTGTTGCCATTCCAGGCACCAAGAGGGTCATCGTTACTTTGAACAGTTACCGTTAAGTCACCATCTGAGAACTCACGCGTATAAGGGTCAACTTCTGTACCCCAATCATCCACACTCGCGTTATCGTCAAACGTACCGATTTGTGTGGTGTGTGTACCTTCAGCAAGAGCATCTTCACTTGGAACAAAGCGCACTTCGGTATCTGCAGGAACTTCTTGTCCTACTTCCAGTACCACCCATTCGTCATTAACATTTGCTTCAATGATGCCGTTTTCTGGCGCTTGGTCTAAACGTAGTGCTGGTTCTTCACGAAGTGTCACACCAACTGTTTGGTCTTCTTGCGCTTGGATGAAGATTTCATCGCCCGCTTCTGGCGCATCGTTGACAGGGTTAACCGTCAAGTCGAGTGTCGTCAGAACTTCATTCTCACCATCACTGATGCTGTATGTGAAGTCCAACTCACCATTGAAGTTTTCTGTGTGCGTAATAGTGAATGAACCATCGTCATTAGTAACAATTGTCGCATCTGGATCGTTGGTTTGTAGGTTAGATGCCGTTAACTCATCACCTTCAACATCGGTCGCATTAGCGAGTAACTGCTCTTGAGTAATGGTGATTGAATTATCTTCATCGACTTCAGCCTGAATTCCCGAAGTTTCAGGTCCGTCATTCACAGCGATAACATCGATGCCAGCGGTTGTGGTTGCGGTTGCACCGTCTTCGTCAACGACAACAACGTCTAGTGAAATATCACCATCGAAGTTTTCATTTGGCGTAAAGGTGTAAGTACCATTGCCATTATCAACAAAAGAGCCGTCATCACCGGAGTACGATACTCCAGACAGTGAAACATCACCTTCTACATCGGAAGAGTTTGCCAATAATTGCTCATCACTGATCGTGATTTGGCCATCTTCTTGAACTGTGTACGATGTTGAGCCCGCTACTGGTGGGTCATTCTCAGGCGTTACGCTGACATCAATAACAGCTGATGTTGAATCAGTACCGTCAGAGACATCGAATGAGAATTGAACATCACCATTGAAGTTCTCGTTTGGAGCAAAGCTATATGTGCCGTCGCCATTATCGCTAAGAACACCATCTGCACCTGTGTAGAGTACGTTTTCAATCGACAGTTCATCACCATCAATATCCGACGCACCTTCAAGCAGGTCAGCATCGGTGAAGAGTAACGTACCGTCTTCTTCAATCGTGAACTGTTGATCTTGCGCTTGTGGCAAGTCATTAACCGGATTCACGGTAATGTCTAGGCCAACTTGAACTGAACCACCATCGTTATCGATGATATCGAAGTTCAGATCTAGGTCACCGTTGTAATCTGCGTTCGGTGTGATGGTGTAGCTGCCATCATCATTGTGTTGGATGGTCGCATTTTCATCAGTAGATAGATTGATAGCTTCTAAGTTATCGCTATCGATATCACCTGCTCTTGCTAGCAATTGCTCTTGGCTTAGCGTGATGGAGCTATCTTCATTGATGGTGTAAGCCAAATCGCCCGATACTGGCGCATCATTGATTGGCAATACATCAACGTTAATGTGTGTTTCAACCGTTGCGCCATCTTCATCTTGAATGGTCACACCCAGTTGAACCTGACCATTGAAGTTTTCGTTGGGTGCAAAGCTGCATGTACCATCACCATTTACAGTGAAGATACCGTCAGAGCCATCGTAGTTAATGCCAACAAGTTCTACATCGCCTTCGATATCCGAAGCATTCACAAGAATCTGAGATTCACTGAACGTCAGAACCGAATCTTCGTCAATGGTGTATGACGTTGGACCCGCAACTGGTGGATCGTTCACTTCAAGAACGGTAATACCTGCTGTGGTTTCATCAATTGCACCTTCTTCATCTGCAACAATCACATCAAGGCTGATATCACCGCTGAAGTTTTCATTAGGAAGGAAGGTATAGCTGCCATCGCCGTTATCTTGGAACACACCATCAGTGCCACTGTAAGTCACAGTATCAACCGACACCGCACCTTCAATATCCGAAGAGTTAGCTAGCAACTGTTCATCAGAAATTGTGATGGCATTGTCTTCATTGACCATGTATGAGGTTGAACCCGCAACTGGCGGATCGTTCTCAGGAGTCACACTCACATCAATGTTAGCGCTAACGGTTTCTGTGCCATCAGACACATCGAAACTGAAGTTCACATCGCCATTGAAGTTTTCATTTGGCGCAAAGGTATAAGTACCATCACCGTGGTCGGTCAGTACGCCATCACCACCTGTATAGCTAATACCTTCAACGGTTAAGTCGTCGCCATCAATATCGGTGGCACCGGTAAGTAAGTCGGCGTCTGTAAATTGAAGCGTACCGTCTTCTGCGATACTGAATTGTTGGTCTTGAGGAACCGGCAAGTCATTAACTGGGTTAACAGTAAGATCGGCGGTTGCTTGAACCGTGTCAGTACCGTCAGTGATGTTGAATTGAATATCAATGTCACCGTTGAAGTTTTCATCTGGCGTAATCGTGAAACTGCCGTCATCGTTAGCTACAACCGTCGCATCACCACCAACTGTTAAGTCACTTGCGGTTAGATCTTCGCCTTCTACATCGGACGCTTGAGACAACAGCTGATCTTGGCTCAGTGTGATTGAACCATCTTCGTTAACGTTGTAAGCCAAATCACCAGACACTGGCGCATCATTGATTGGTAATACGTCAACATTGATGACGGTTTCCACTTCTGCACCATCTTCATCACGAATGGTGACATCAAGCTGAACTTGGCCATTAAAGTTCTCATTTGGAGCGAAGCTGCAAGTGCCGTCACCATTTACTGAGAAGATACCCTCAGGGCCATCGTAGCTAATACCAACAAGATCAACATCCCCTTCTACATCTGAGGCGTTAAGCAACACTTGAGACTCACTGAAGGTAAGTACTGAGTCTTCATCAATGGTGTAAGACGTAGGGCCTGCAACCGGCGGATCGTTCACTTCAAGAACATTGATGCCCGCGGTCGTTGAGTCGGTCGCACCATCTTCATCAGCAACAACCACATCCAGTGCAATTTCACCGCTGAAGTTCTCATTTGGCGAGAAGGTGTAAGTGCCGTTACCATTGATTTCGAGGACACCGTCGCTACCAGAGTAAGTCACGCTGTCTATCGATACATCACCTTCAATATCTGAAGATGTTGCCAATAGTTGTGCATCAGAAATGGTAATCGAATTATCTTCATTCACCGTGTAGGACGTTGAGCCCGCAACAGGCGGATCGTTCTCAGGAGTCACGCTAACATCAATGTTTGCAGACACGGTATCGGTACCGTCTGACACATCGAAGCTAAAGCTCACATCACCATTGAAGTTTTCGTTTGGAGCAAAGCTATATGATCCCTCACCCAAGTCAGTCAGTACGCCATCAGTGCCTTCATAAGTGATGCCCTCAACCGTCAGGTTATCACCTTCAACGTCTGTCGCGCCTGTAAGCAGATCCGCGTCTGTGAACAGTAAAGTACCGTCTTCT